>JAAOMR010000113.1 GCA_018853935.1 Acidithiobacillus ferrivorans | reverse complement strand
GCTCGCACCGCCGGGATTTTCCCCCACATCTACGCTGCACCCCTCGCCGCAGGTGCGGCGCTGGGTCTCACGGCGGGCCTTTTTCTCGGCTGGAAACTCGGCGACATCCCCGCAGAAATCCATATCCGCGGCCGCAAACTCACATACTCAGCCCGCGAAGCCGCCCAGGCACTACGCCCACCACGCAGCTTCTTTCGCAAGTCGCAACCTGCAGGCGTCAAAATTCATCCGGAAATCTCGATCACAGAGCAACAAGAATGCAGACATATCCTCCTCCTCGGCGGCAGCGGCTCAGGCAAAACGTCGGTCTTGTGGCCGGTCATCACGCAAGCACAGGCGCGCGGCGACAGATGCCTGATCTTTTCGTTTAAAGGCGATTTTCAGCAAAAAGCTACCTTCCCTTTCTCATTGCTCGCCCCTTGGGATTCGCGCTCAGTCAGATGGCAGTTGGGCAAAGACATCCGCACCAGGCTTCACGCTGAATCGCTGGCAAAAACACTAATACCGACACCCGAAAAAGATCCGATCTGGGCGCAAGGTGCCCAAGGCTTGCTGACCGCGATAATCTCCGAAGTACAGTCCAAATACCGGGAATCGTGGGGCTTTTTTCGCCTTGCACAAGCCTGCTCGATAGCTCTATCTGACTACGATTCGCTTGTGCAAACAGTGATGAGCGAATCTCCCCTGGCACGCTCATTTTTAATGGGCAAAGACAGCAAAACCACGGCATCGTATTTAGCACAAATGGCCTCAAATCTGTCAGATGTCGTAAATCTGGGCGTTGCCGATTACAGCAATCGCGGCAGCCCGTGGAGCATAAGAGACTGGCTTTCCGGCCGCACGCCGAACGCCGCCATTTTGGGCTATCTCTCCGAATCGGAAGAGCTATCCGGCGCATACTGTGCATCAATTATTGAACAAGTCGTGAAGCAAGTCCTCAGCTTCCCAGACGTTTCGCCAGACCAGCGCCGCATCTGGCTTTTCTTGGATGAAGTGCCGCAGGCGGGGAAAATTCCGTCGATTACAAGCGCATTAGAAGCAGCAAGATCAAAGGGTTGCCGCGTAGTTTTGGGCATGCAAGGCGTTGCTCAGCTAGAAGAGCACGGGTATTCAAAGAACACATTAGATATTTGGTCAGGTCAATGTGGCATCAAAATCATCGCAAATTTAAGCACCCCGCGCGATCAAAAATGGGCAGCCGATCTTCTGGGAGAACGGGAGTTGGAAAGGTATCAGTCGAACCTCTCAACACCCAGCGGCGACGGAAACAGTCAACAATCAGGCGGTTACCAACGGACAAAAGAGCATGTTTTGTTACCCGCAAGTTTCGGTACCGAGTTACACGTAGACGAGCGTAAAAACGGCGGACAGACCGCGCTAATTGTGACGTCAAAAGTCGCGGCAGTCATAAAATGGCCCTTTCCAGCACTGCAAGCGCAACGCCCGGCACACACCGAAGCCGCATGGATCACCCCAGGCTTTGTCAGACCGGTCTGGGGCAAAACCCCGCCCATGGTTGCGATTCCCGCCCATATCCCGGCCAGCGATTCCGCCCAGGCAGGGAAGCCTGGCGACCAAAAAGCCGCACTCTCACAAGAAATAGTGCAGCCCCATACCCCCGAAAATCCCGAAGCAACGGCGACCGCTGGCGACGGTGCGGGCACGATGATTGCCGACCAAGTCATTGATTCAATGTTGGATGCGGTCATTCCAGGAGCGGGCATGTTGCATTCGATGATGTCTATGTTTTCAGGATCCGGGGGCGGTGATGCCGGTGCGACGGTGATGCTAAAAAAGCCGGTGCAGCTTGTAGCTGAGAGTGAGCGTGATACTCACGAAAGCGATGGCGATGGGGACGATGATGAAGATGAGGCGGGAAATTAGCCGGTTTTTTTGAATGACCACACCTAATGTTGAAGCGGGACACTATTAAAAGGAAAACCCCATGAGCAGTATTGGCACTTCGCTGTCACCGCCCAGCACCGACATCTCTACTGGCTTGCTATCCTCTCTGCTCGGTCCCAACTGGTGGCTGCTGGCGACCGGTGGCGCCCCCAGCGGAGCAGGTTCCGTCCTGGCACACCTGTTCTCCATTTTCGATATTGCCTTGCTCATGTATGTCTCCGCACTGCTGGTGTATCAGGCGACGGTCGGTAGCATGGCGACGGCACATGAAGGGACGCCGCTGGGGAAGCGTTATCACAGCATCTGGGCGCCAATCCGTGGGCCTGCAGCCTTCGCCATGCTGTTTCCGTTGCCCTGGGCCAAAGGGCTTGCGCTGATTCAGTGCATCGCGTTGCTGGGCGTCTACTGGGGTATTGGGGTCGCCGATGATGTCTGGTCTGGGTTTGTCCAGGAAATACCGAAAATGTCGGGGACGTTGATGCCGAGTCAACAAAGCATCGATCGTGATAACCGGTTTGTAGCCAAAGCATTGCTGATGGCGACCGCGCAGGAATATCTCATCAATCGGGATCATGTGCCGTTGAGTAGCACTTGGGTCTGGCGCGGCGGGGTGAACAGCGGAGACTGGATACTGACCCAGCATCTGGCTTCCACCGCTGCCGGTACCACTGTTGCCGGGGTGTCCACAAAACAGTTTATCGCAGGGCTCGGCGCCATCGAGGTCTCATGCTCCAACCAGATGCAAAGCAGCACTGGCGCCAACCAGGGAACGTTTGGTGGTGGCTGGATATCTGGCCTGGGCAATATGGTAACCAACGCTTTCAACTATACAGCGAATGCCATGGCCCAATCTGGCTTGCCGGGGTCCTCATTGGCGGCATCGGTCGTCCAGCCAGCGCAAAACAACCCTGTCTGTCTGTCCGAGAAAAACGCTGTCGTCGGCGCGATGGACGCGATTTACCCAATCGCCATCCAGATCGTCAGCCAGAATGTGCAAACGGACGCGAGTCCTGTTCTCCCATCACAGATTGCAGCAGCCGTGAAGATGTATCAGGCTCAGCAAGCTACGGCCTACAACCAGATGAACAATAACAAGCAGTCGGCGCTTATCGCGCAAACGCAGGCTTTCGCGAGTGAAGCGTCTGGTCTTGGATGGGCGTCATCGTCCTTTTATTACTGGACGCTGAACAACATCAATGCCGCGTCACAAGCCTACTTGAAGATGTTGCAGCCTAAAATCATGATGCCGAACATGGCTTATGTCGCGCAAAACTCTGGAAACTTCGTTGAACCCGCCATGTTGGCGGCAGATTCCGCGATCAATCATTATGAATCCAGCGGTAACTACATAAGCGGAGCGCAATCGGTAGCGACCACAGGCATGTCCGCAGGCGGCGTACTTTCATCCGGAAGTGGGGCAAGCTGGATGGGCGGAAAGGTCATGAATGTCGTCAGGTCTCTGGACTCCGGTAATCCGCTGGCGAACATGATGTCCGACGGACACGACATCATTCTGGCGGGTGGCATCGTCGCGGCTGGCCCCAGCGCCACCATAGCCATCGCAAAAGGCGTTGGCTATGCAGGGGGGTTCGCTGCGGGCATGTTCGTGCCCGGGGCCGATCTCACAGGCACATCAGAAGTCGCGGCATCAGCGGCAACCGGCGGGGCCTTGGCATACGGCGCCGGCAAAGTGATGGGTGCTGGTGCGCGAGCGGTGACCGCTATGAGTGGTGCAAGTGAATTCGCTGTGCCTGTCGGGTTATTTCTGGTCGTAGAGGGCGCCATTATCGCATACGTCATCCCTGCGATTCCCGGTGTCATCATGATTTTTTCGGTAATCGGCTGGTTGTTCGTCGTCATGGAACTGATGGTCGCCGCGCCGCTTTGGGCCGCAGCGCATGCTTATGCCGAAGGCGAGGGATTTGCGCCCAATGAAGCCAGGTATGGATACTCAGCGGCCACAGGCATTGTTATGCGGCCGGTCTTGCTGACGTTCGGCTTCATTATCATGTTCTTTCTGATCTTCATCGTAGGGCATTTTGTCGGTGCGGCGATGACCATCTACATGATGGGAATGAATGGATTTCATCTTGGCATCGTTGGTTCCGTTGCTGTGCTTGCAGTGATCATTGGTACGATCTGGGGATCTATTAAGCTGGTGATGCAACTGATCACGCATCTCGCAGATGTTGTACCACTTTACCTTGGTGCTCGTGCTGGTGGTGGCTTACACGAAGGGGAAATTGGCGTACAGGCGGCGACGAGTGGGGCAACTAAGGCAAAAGTGCTGGCGACTGGGATGTATGGCGTTGGTGCCATGAACAAGCAAAGAAAGGCAGACGCGGCCATGAATGGCACTGGTGCTGGAAGCAGTGCTGCAAAGCCAGAGAGCACTACGAATCCGGGGACGAATGCCGGGAATTTGGGCGCGGGGGACACAAAGGGGAAAGGGGGCGACGGCGGAAATGACGCCACATCGTCCTCCGGCAACAAATCTGATGGATCTGGTGGTGGCTCTCCGTCGGGCGGAGAAAGTGGCAAGCAAACTGTGGCGCCAAAAACCACTCAAAGAGGTTTCGCACACGGAAAGGCCGTCAGAAACTGGATCAATGGTGGAGGGACGCCAGGTAAAATAACATGATACCCCACTTTTTGTGGGGCTTCTCATTGACGTGATACTTGCTGATTGCGCGGTACTCCCGATAGTGTTTACGTTGCAAGGCTAAGAGCAGCCCCGGCGCTTACGCGCCTTTCGGCCTTTGCGATCAGCAAGGTCCAACCCACCCGCAGGCGGTCGCCGCGTCCAGCATGCCTTGCACAAATGCGGCGAACTCATCTTTGGACAGGTCTGACGAGTCAACGCTTTGGCCAACGATCATTGCGTCACATTCAGGCTCAAGAGCGTCCTCGTTCCAGGTCCACACAGAGCCCTCCCGGTCACACCAGGTTTTGATGATTGCGGCATCAGTAATTGCGGTAAAACCGATGCCGACTTGGCCCAGGCAAAAATAGACACCCCGCCGGTAGCTTGGCGTCGAAAGCGCCTGAGCAGGAGTAGTCCTGCTCAACCACGCGTCCATCTCCGCCAGATCGGCGTCACCCATTCCCATGAACACGGCAGGACGATCTTCTTCGTCCGGCTGCATTCCATGAAAAATTGCTGGATACGGAACGTTGCTGTCCACACTTTGTCCACATTCTGTCTTCATTTTGTAACCCTCGCGTCATGGAAAACCTGACTCTAATCTATACGGGAGAGCGGTGCAACACCATGATTTTATTGATAACTCTATCATGGATAAAATAGCGTTTCGGCTAGTTTGACCTTACTGGTGAAGAAGCCGCTAGATTTGTGTTACCGAAGCGTTTCGATAAGCTTGGCCTTGCCGGTTTGGAAATGGCGGCATGGGAGCAAGCACTGGCGTCCCGCCCCGCTACGCGGGTACGCGCCTAGCGGCGCTCGTTGACCCGAGTAAGTATTTCTTTATAAGAGTGGAGCCTGGAGTTCTTCTTTATCTTCAGACCCTTTTTTTAAATGCATTGTCTTTTTTATCTGCTGTGCCTGATACAATTCAATAGTAGCCCTGGCCCCAGGGAATTTAAGACCTTCATCTAGTTCTAAGTGGCGATGGACTGCTTGTATAACAGTTTCTCTGTTCTTATCGGCCAGTTCCCATTGGTCAAAGTCATCAGGCAGATGTCCCAATACTGCAGCTGTATGTGCCACGGTCAATCCTTTTTCATCAGCCAGTTCCCATTGGTTGAAGTTATCTGGCAGGTGTCCATATTTTGCTACCATATGCGCTACCGTAGTACCCTCGTTATCAGCCAGCTCCCATTGACTGAAGTTATCGGGCAGACATCCATGTTCTGCTGCCTCATGTGCCACAGTCCGACCATTTTCATTAGTTAGTTCCCATTGAGTGAAGTTTTCAGGCAGGCATTTATTTCTTGCTGCCATGTGTGCCACTGTCCATCCTTTGTTATCAGCTAGCTCCCATTGGTTGAAGTTATCAGGCATATGTCCATGTTCTGCGGCCATATGTGCCACGGTCCACCCATCTTCATCAGCCAGTTCCCATTGGTTGAAGCCATTGGGCAGGTGTCCATATTCTGCTGCCCATAAAGCTATGGGTTGCCCATTCTTGTCTTCCAACTCCCATTGGTTGAAGTCATCGGGCAGGGTGCCTGCTTTTAAAGCCTTTACTGCTTCTTTATAGATCATGTTTCATCTCCTGTTCTGTAGTGGTCCAGTCCTGCTTCCCGCCATTGTGCCAGTTGCTGTAGTCCAGTTTGTAGTACGAAACGCCCCAGCACCTGACGCTCCCGTACGCCAAGGGAAGGGAGGAATTGATCGGGGGAGACCTCCCGGCCGTTCCGGTGCCAGCGGGATATGTACCGCTGGCGTAAGAAAAAGGTCACCTGGATCCGATCGAATCCAATCTTCCGGAAAGTGCTGTATAATGAGATTCCTGCAACTCACCGGCCATGCGCATGCCCGATAACTCCATAGCGGTAGCCGTGCCCCGTTCCATACAATCGTTTCTCCTCCTGGCCCCTGGAGAATGGCGAGATCTTTTTTCCAGTCGCCACCATCCCCGCCTTTTCCAGCGCGAACGGGCGCGTTTCATCCTCTCCCGTGTCCGTATCATTGCCGCCCTACTGGCCATTCTCGCCCCATTCCGACTCGCTGTAGATGATCTGCTGCTCCCCCATCATCTTTTCATCCTCCTCGATAGCGGACGGATCATCGTGGCCGTGGCATTTGCCGTATTGGCCTTTTTTTGCAGGTGCCGTCCGACACAGCGACACGCCCGGTTAGCTATGGTCATGCTCTTTCTGATTCCCGCACTCTTCTTTCTCTTCGCACACGTCTTACTTGCCCATACCCAGCTTAATGGCGCGGCAGAATATTTCGACGGGTATACGTACCTACTCTTTATACTCATGGCAAGTATAGGGGTATTTCCTATGGCCCTGCTGGAAACCCTGACCTTCACCCTTTCCCTGCTTACGGTTTTTGCACTTCCCTTATGGTTGCGGGAGAATTCTCGAATCCTACCGGAACTCATTGATCTGGCGCTGGTAGCCGGCGTTGCTGCACTGGCCTCCATGAGCCAGCTTCAAAGCATGAAAAGACTCTTCGTGCAATCTTCTACGGACCCCCTGACCGGATTGTTTAACCGGCGCGCTGGCGAAGATCTGTTAGCCCTGCTGTTTGCTCAGGCCGAGCGTCATCCCCACTCGCTCTCTATCGCCATGCTGGACGTGGATAACTTCAAGGGCGTCAATGACAACTGGGGACACGAGACAGGAGATCGGGTACTTCAGGAAATTGCACAACTGCTGCAATCCGGGGTACGGATGGGGGATGCCGTGATACGGTGGGGCGGTGAAGAGTTCGTGGTGGTGATGCCCTATGCGAATTCCAGACAGGCCCAGGCGCGCCTGCAGATCATCCTTGCTGGACACACCGTGCAGAAGCCGGACGGGCAACCCGTAGGGATGAGCGGGGGCATTGCCGAATTACAAGCCGAAAGTGGCAAAAGCTGGAGCGACCTGGTCAAGCTGGCCGACAACCATATGTACCAGGTTAAACTCAATGGAAAGGGCCGGATCGTCACGGAATAGTGATCTGTATGCGCCTTGGTTCTCAACGTATAAAGCGCGCATCTGTCTTGCAGGCCACCGGTGTTCAGCATGACATCGAATATCTGCGTAAGGCCAGGTTTTCCCTGCTGTGTGCCTATTGTGCCCGGTATACGATCACAATTTTCATTGGTCCTCCACGGTATCATCCATCCCCGGAAGCGTGAAGGTCTCGTCGCTGGGCGGAGTGTAGCTCCCAGGCCGAAAATAGCGCGTGGATGACTGTGCCTGATAGTCGGCGCGGACCAGAACCTTAGCGGGCTTTGCAGGAGCGCAATAACGTACTGGCCGCTCACCGACACCCATTGCTTTGCCATTGTGCTCCAGCGTTGTCATGATCTGACGCACCACGGCGATTGCCGCACCGGACTTGTCCGCCATCTCCCGTGCCGTTATTGGCTCAGTAGTAAGCAGGGCCTCTATGGCGTCCTGCATAGTCGTCGTTGGTTTAAACATTTCTGCGTCAATACCCCGCCAATGCCCGAGCCTTACCAAAAGCGGGCAAGACCTTCACCTCGTTACACCTAGCTTTTATCGTTGGCCCAGCCTTGAACGTCGCCACCCGCCGTGCACTGATTTCGACTGGTTCCTTGGTCTTTGGATTCCGCCCAGGCCGTGCCCGTTTCTCGTGCAGGGTGAAGTTCCCGAAACCGGACAGCTTCACGTCCTCGCCAGCGGCTAGGGTCGCGTGGATCGTGTCAAAGAACGTATCTACCAGCGCCGCGCATTCTTTGGCGGTCAGGCCTACGGTTTCCGCAAGGAGATGGGTTAAATCCTGTTTTGTGATGGTCATGTTGCTATGCGCTCATTCTTGCCAGGGCGTCGTGTAGCCGGTGCTCAGCGCTATCCGACAGCGTAACCGCCTCAAAGCAGTCCACCGGATACAGGTAGTCGTCGCCGCTCTGGTCAATGATTCTGATCATGCCGTGCTGGTCAGCATCGCCGACGGCTTCATAGACGTGCCCAACGGTCACATCTTCACCGGATAGATCGCCAAGCCCTTCCTTGTTGACGCAGACCACGAATTTCATAGCCATCTTTTCACCTTCATTTTGACCTTGCCGATACCATGGGCTTCATACCAATGCACTTCCGCCAGCGCTTGCGTGCCATCGCTCAGTCCTATCATGGCAACGCCTTTCTTCTTTTTCCAGTTTCCGTCACCATGCCGTGCTCTGAGTCCGACCAACTCCCGGATGCCGGAGCCGTCAGCGATGGTCTCGATATGCTGGATGGGTCCAACAATCTTCATCCTAACATCTTCGCCAGATCCTCAGCCTTCAAATGAGTATAGCGTTTCAACATCTGAAAGTGTCTTGTGGCCTGTGATGGCCGCCACCTGCATGGGATTCAGGTTTTTTTCAAACATCCGGCTTGTGGCTTCATGGCGGAGGTCGTGGAAGGTGAGGCCTTCGATGCCAGCACGCACACATATGCGCTCGAAAGCCTGCGTTACACTATCCGGCCGCACACCCCACACCTGACCATCCAGTCGCCTGGGTAACTCATCAAGAACAGCAGCAGCGGCAGAAGATAACGGCACCCGTCGCGTATCGCCGTTTTTTGTGTCGGGAACCAGCACAACACGCCCTCGCAAATCCACATGCTCCCACAGCATCCCCACAATTTCAGCGCGGCGCATGGCGGTTTCGATGGCAAAAAGGATGATAGAAGGCATGGGCGCACCATATTCCTTCGCCGCATACATCAATTCCGACTCTTCGTCGCCCTGTAAGCGCCTGGCGCGACCTTTCGGCAGCTTGGGTTTGCGCACGGTTTCGACAGGGTTTGTCAGTGACGACATGCGCCATTCTGACCGTGCCACCTTATATAAATGTGAAAGAAGGGCCAGATGTAGGCGGATGGTGTTGGGCGATTTCACTTCGCTCTCCATTTCTTTGATCGACCTCGCCACATCCTGCCCATCAATTGCAGCCATCGGCCTGCATGCGATTGGACGGTCCTGCCATTGTCGCACATACCCCATTTCACGCTTCCCGCCATCCTTTTTGTCCGGGAGCACTTCAGTGGCATACCGATTGAGCGCCTCTTTGAGCGTGGTGCGTTCGGCGGACGAAGTATCGCGCCATGTGCCCTTGTCCATTTCGCTTTCAACTGACCGCGCCCAGGCTTCCGCCTCTTTCTTCCCGCGAAAAGTTTTTGAGCGTGTTGGGTATCCTTTCCGGATTATCCGCGCCTGCCAGCCAATCAGGTTGTCTTCCTTGTCAAATCTGGGGCCAACCGATGCCATGATCGCCGTTCTCCGCTCAACCGTCCTGCAATCAATTTGAGCATTTATTGAGCGTAAATTCAATATGGCAAAAAAAAGGGCTTAGGCAGAAGCCTAAACCCTTGTTTTTAATGGTGCCGGCGAGGGGAGTCGAACCTCTGACCTACCGATTACGAATCGGTTGCTCTACCAACTGAGCTACGCCGGCGTGAGCGCGATTGTACCTGCCACTGGGCATGGCGACAAGAATCAACCGCGCTTGGTGATCAGGCGGTCTCTTCTGCTTCTTCGGGCAACTCTTCCCGACGGTGGATGAAGAAGCCCTTGAGGTAGTTGCTTTCAGGCACCGCCGGGTGGACGGGATGATCCATATCCTGACTGCCTTCGCCAATGATCTGATAGTCGCCACGCTGGGCGGCAAAAGCGATCTGGCTGAGCAGCGTTTCCCGGTTCAGGTGATGGGAGCAGGACGCCGAGAACAGGATGCCACCGGGGCCCAGCAGGCGCATCGCCATATCGTTGAAACGGCGATAGGCGATACTGCCTTCCTTGAAGTCCTTCTTTGATTTGATCAGTGCCGGGGGGTCAAGGACGATGAGGTCGAATTGCTCGCCGCGGTCGCGCAGATTGTGCAGCGTTTCCATGGCATCGCCGTGGATGCTGCGCAAGTTTGCCACCTCGTTGCGTTGGGCGTTTTCCTCCAGAATCACCAAGGCCGGTGCCGAACTGTCCACGGCGGTGACGGCGCTTGCCCCGGCCTTGGCCAAAGGGATGGCAAAGCCACCGACATAGGCGAAACAGTCCAGTACCCGGCGCCCCTGGGCGAAATCCCGCAGGCGGCGACGATTAGCACGGTGGTCATAAAACCAGCCGGTTTTCTGCCCCCCGCGCGGGTCAACCTGAAACAGACAGTCGTTTTCCCAGACCTCCAGTCGCTCCGGAATATGCCCAAAGAGAACCTCGACGCGATCTGCCAATCCTTCCAGTCGCCGCGCTGCGCCGCTAGCCTTCAGCAAAATGCCCGCTGGGCGCAGCAGGCTTTGTAAAGCCGCCGTGATCATGGGCAGATCGCGATCCATGCCGAGGCTACCCGCTTGCAGCACCAGATAATCCTCATAACGGTCGATAATCAGACCGGGAAAACCATCGCCTTCGCCATGCACCAGGCGGTAAAAGGGTGCACTGAACAGACGCTCGCGCATCAGCAACGCCTGCTGTAACCGGGTGCGATAAAAGTCTTCATCAATGCTGACATGGGGATCGCGGCTCAATAAGCGCGCGCAGAGCAGGGTATGGGGATTGACATGGGCGAGGCCGAGGGCCTTACCCTGTGCGTCTTCCATCCGGCAAACGCTGCCGGGGGTGATGGCGCTGAGAGGGGTTTTCTGGACGTCGATTTCGTTGCTGTAAATCCAGAGGTGACCGGCGCGCAGGCGGCGATCTTCCTTGGGACGCAAGCGAAGAATGGGGTATGGGCTGGCAGAAGGCATAAGTTGACCTGATGGTAAAAGCGGGAGTGCCCCAGAAGCATGGGGTATGGGGTATGGACATTCCGGCGCATTTTACAGACTTTTCAACTGCTCGTATATTGAGCACGCCATACGGCGGTGTTCCGCTTCCGATTGATCTGGTATTTTACCGAGGAGGATATGTGCCCAGTGCCGACCAAATTCGTGCCATCCGTTGGGAGGAGGGCCAGCTCTGCCTTCTCGATCAAAGATTGTTGCCACAGCAGGAAACCTGGTTAAAGCTCAGTGATTATCGCGCGGTGGCGGTAGCGATTCGGCAGATGGTAGTGCGTGGTGCCCCGGCGATCGGTATCACCGCCGCTTATGCCATGGCGCTGGCCGTCAGTGAGGCGAGCACGCATGCGAACTGGCAGGCATGCCTGCTGAGTGCCGCCGACGAGATCAAGGCGGCGCGACCGACGGCGGTGAATCTCGCCTGGGCGACGGACCGGCAGCTGGCCCTGGCGCGATCGGCATCTACTGCAGAACAGGCTGGTGCCGCGCTCTTACAGGCCGCCCACGACTTGCTCCGCGACGACATTGCCGATAACCAGCGTATGGGTCGTTACGGCGCGGAGCTCTTGCCGGCGGAGGGGGGTATCCTCACCCACTGCAATACGGGCAGTCTCGCTACCGGCGGATACGGCACGGCACTGGGTGTGATTCGCGCCGGAGTTTCTGCTGGTAAGCAACTCCATGTTTATGTGGATGAAACCAGGCCATGGCTGCAGGGCGCGCGGCTCACTGCCTGGGAGTTGCAGCAGGACGGCATTCCCTTTCATCTGAATGTGGACAGCGCGGCGGCCTATCTGATGCAACAGGGCCTGATCCATGCGGTGATCGTCGGGGCCGACCGCATTGCCGCCAATGGCGACGCGGCGAACAAAATTGGCACCTACAGCCTCGCTGTACTGGCGCAATATCATCAGATTCCTTTTTATGTCGCGGCGCCTTTGAGTACGGTGGATTTCGCCATGCCCGATGGCGGCGGCATTGCCATCGAAGAACGTCCTGCCGCCGAGGTGCAGCAGTGTGCGGGCCATGCGCTGGCGCCAGAAGGTGTCGAAGTGCGCAATCCGGCTTTTGATGTCACCCCCGCCAGCCTGATTACCGCGATCATCACCGAGCGTGGCGTGGCGCGCCCCGGGTTTCAGGCGGCGCTCCAGGCGCTGGCCGCTGGCCACATGCAGGCTTAGCCCTGCTGTGGCATAATGCCGCGTTGAAGAAATAATCAGGGGTACTCAGTCTCCACATGATCGCATTCGCTAAAGAAACTATTCCTGTCAGTCTCGAAAAGGAGATGCGCCAGTCCTACCTCGATTACGCCATGAGCGTGATCGTCGGCCGCGCCCTTCCCGACGCCCGCGATGGCCTCAAGCCAGTGCATCGTCGTGTGCTCTTCGCCATGCACGAAATGAACAACGACTGGAATAAGCCCTATAAGAAGTCGGCGCGTGTCGTCGGTGATGTCATCGGTAAATACCATCCCCATGGCGATACCGCGGTTTATGACACGATGGTGCGGATGGCGCAGGACTTTTCCATGCGCTACCCGCTCATCGACGGGCAGGGTAACTTTGGTTCGGTGGATGGCGACAGCCCCGCCGCCATGCGTTACACCGAAGTGCGCATGTCCCGCATCGCTCACGAAATGCTGGCGGATCTGGAGAAGGAAACCGTCGATTTTGGTCCCAACTACGATGAAAAGGAGTGGGAGCCGCTGGTCATGCCGGCACGTATTCCCAACCTGCTGATCAATGGTTCGGCGGGCATCGCTGTGGGTATGGCCACCAATATTCCACCCCACAATCTGACGGAAGTGATCAGTGCCTGTCTGGCGCTGGTGGATGATCCCGAGACTTCGGATGAAGATTTGTTCACCCTGGTCCCGGCGCCGGATTTCCCGACGGCAGGCTTTATTCATGGCCGCGCCGGTAGTATCGAAGCCTACCGCACCGGGCGGGGCCGGGTGGTCATGCGTGCGCGCTGCGAGTTCGAGACGGACAAGAAAACCAATCGGCAGAGCATCATTGTCTCCGAGCTGCCCTATCAGGTAAACAAGGCCAGACTCATTGAGCGCATCGCCGAGATGGTCAAGGAAAAGCGTCTGGAAGGCATCAGTGATCTGCGCGACGAGTCCGATAAATCGGGCATGCGTATCGCCATTGAACTCAAACGCGATGCCAATGCCGATGTGGTGCTAAATAATCTCTACCAGCACACGGTTATGCAGAGCGTGTTCAATATCAACATGGTGGCGCTGCTGGACGGAGCACCGCGAACCCTTGGTCTGCGCGATCTGCTGCAGGCCTTCATCCAGCATCGCCGCGAAGTGGTTACCCGGCGTACCGTCTTTGAACTGAAGAAGGCACGCGACCGTGCCCATATCCTCGAAGGTCTGGCAGTGGCGCTGGTCAATCTGGATCCGCTCATCAGCCTGATTCGGGCAGCCGCCAACCCGGCGGAAGCCAAGGCGCAGATGCTGGCGAAATCCTGGGAGCCGGGCATGGTCGCGGCGCTGTTGGTCGAGCGTGCTGAGCCTTCTGAGGGTATGCAGGCCGATGGCTATCATCTGTCCGAGACCCAGGCCCAGGCTATTCTCGATCTGCGTTTGCACCGTCTGACCGGGCTGGAGCAGGACAAAATCCGCGATGAATACCTGGCCTTGTTGGATCGCATCCGTGAGTTGCTGGAGATTCTCGGCTCAAAGACCCGGCTGATGGAGGTCATCCGCGAAGAGTTGGTGGCTATCCGCGATCAGTACGGAGATGCCCGGCGCAGTGAGATTGTGGCGGACACCGGTGATATTTCGACGGAAGATCTGATTACCGAAGAGGAAATGGTGGTGACCTTCACCCACGCCGGTTATATCAAGGCGCAGCCGGTGACGGTCTTCAATGCCCAGAGACGGGGCGGCAAAGGCAAGATGGCCACCACCACCAAAGAAGAAGACTTTGTCGAACGCATGTTCTGCGCTTCGACCCATGCCTATTGTCTATTCTTCAGCAATCTCGGTAAGGTTTTCTGGCAGAAGGTATATCAGTTACCGCAGGCGGGTCGCGGTGCCAAGGGCAAGCCCATCGTCAACATGTTGTCCCTGGCACCCACGGAGCGTATCACCGCCGTGTTGCCGGTTCGAGACTTTACCGAGGGGCAGTTTGTTTGCATGGTGACCTCCCACGGTGTCGTCAAAAAGACGCCGGTCATGGAGTATTCCCGCCCGCGCAGTCAGGGTATCAATGCCATCAACCTCGACCCCGGCGATCGTCTGGTCGCCGTTGGCCTTTCCGACGGGCAGCGCGAGTTCATGCTCTTTACCCGGCATGGTATGGCGGTGCGTTTCCCCGAGGCGAAAGCCCGGGCCATGGGGCGTAATGCCCGGGGCGTGCGCGGCATCAGTCTGGAAGAGAATGATCGGGTGATCTCGGCACAGTGGGTGGACTCCAGTCAGGTGATCCTCACCACTACGGCCAATGGTTACGGTAAATTGACGGAAGTGGATGAATACCGCCGTACCAACCGGGGTGGAAAAGGTGTTATTGCCATCCAGACCAACGCGCGCAATGGTGATGTGGTCGGCGCGCTGGCGGTAACGGAGCGGGACGAACTGATGCTGGTCTCCGATCACGGCACCCTGATTCGTATTGCCATCAACAGCATCCGTCGTACCGGCCGGAATGCGCAGGGGGTGCGCCTGATTAACCTGGGCGAGGGTGAGCAACTGGCGGGACTGGCGTTGATTGCCGATACGGAAGAAGAGGAGGGGGAGCAGACTGATCTGCCCCAGTAACACATCATGAAATATCCCGTTTATAATTTTGGTGCGGGTCCGGCGATGCTTCCCCATGTGGTGCTGGAGCAGGTGCAGGCGGAGTTGCTCGATTGGCATGGCCGCGGTATTTCGGTCATGGAAATGAGCCATCGCGGTGCAGATTACATGCAGATTATCGCCGAGGCCGAGCAGGACCTCCGTGACCTCCTGCAGGTTCCCGCTCATTATAAGGTGCTGTTTTTACAGGGCGGTGCGACCCTGCAGTTTGCCATGGTTCCCATCAACTTGCTGCGCGGTCATGCGCGGGCGAGCTATGTGCAGACCGGTATCTGGTCTGCAAAAGCCATAGCAGAGGCCAGGCGTTTTGCGACCGTGGAAGTGGCGGCCAGCAATGCGGATCGTCAGGCCCGTGTGGTGCCTCTGCAATCGGAGTGGCAGGTTAGCGCCGATACGGCCTATGTGCACATTGCCGGCAATGAAACCATCGGTGGTCTGGAGTTCGATTTTGTCCCGGAACTGGGCGATATCCCGCTGGTCAGTGATGCTTCTTCCCATATCCTCTCAAAGCCGGTGGATGTCAGCCGTTTTGGCCTTATTTATGCCGGTGCCCAGAAGAACATCGGGCCGGCCGGTCTGACCCTGGTCATCGTCCGCGACGACCTCATCGGTCATGCGCCGACCGGTACTGCAACTATGCTGGACTACGCCGTGCACGCTAAAGAGGGCTCCATGCACAATACGCCCCCGACCTTTGCCATTTACGTGGCTGCATTGGTGTTCAAATGGTTGCAGCAGTTGGGCGGATTGGACGCTATGGCGGAGATCAATGCGCGTAAGGCCGCGTTGCTGTATGCGGCGATTGATAACTCTGGCGGCTTCTATAACAACGCCATAGAGCACCGTAATCGCTCGCAGATGAATGTGCCCTTTACCCTGCACGATGCGGTATTAGACGCGATATTCCTGAAAGAGGCGGATGCGCAGGGACTCCTCCAACTCAAGGGGCACCGCCTGCTGGGTGGTATGCGCGCTTCTATCTACAACGCCATGCCGGAGGCTGGGGTGCTGGCGCTGGTTGACTTCATGCGGGATTTCGCCCGCCGCCAGGGTTAGGGAGGCAGCTTATCCATGAGTGTACGAACGCTTCCCGAATTGCGCGGGGTCATTGATCAGGTGGATGCACAAATCCTCCAGTTACTGGCGGAGCGGGGCCGCCTGGCTGCTGAAGTCGGTGCAGTGAAGCGCGCCGCTGACGAGACGAATTTTTATTATCCCGACCGGGAGTCGGAGATTCTTCGCCGAGTGATGGCGGAGAATCCGGGGCCTTTTTCTGCGGAGCAAATTGCCACTATCTTCCGCGAAATCATTTCTGCTGGTCTGGCCCTGGAAGAGCCGTTACAGGTGGCTTACCTCGGTCCGGCAGGCACCTTCTCGCAAATGGCGGCGCAAAAGCATTTCGGGCGGGCTGCGGTATTTCAGCCGACGGCAGGTATTGCCGAGATTTTCCGCCTGGTAGATAGTGACCAGGTCCGCTTCGGCGTGGTACCGGTGGAAAATAGCACTGAGGGCTCCGTCAATCTCAGCCTCGATCTGCTGCTGGATTATCCGCTGCATATATGCGGCGAGGTGCAGTTACGTATCGTCCATAATCTGGTGGGCAAAGGTTCGCTGGATGCTATTCGGCGGGTCTATGTGCACTACCAGACCCGGGCTCAGTGTCGCCAGTGGCTTGCGGCCCACTTGCCGCAGGTGCAATTGGTGGATGTCTCCAGCAATGCCGTGGCGGCTGAACGTGCAGCGGCGGATGCCGAAGGTGGTGCAATTTCCACTGCGGTGGCTGCGGAAGCCTATGGCCTCGATATTCTGGCTGCCGGTATTGAAGACAATCCCGAGAACACCACGCGCTTTTGGGTGATCGGTAAGATCAGTACCCGCTCCACAGGGAACGACAAGACCAGTCTGGTGGTGGCTGCGGCCAATCGCCCCGGGAGCCTGCATGCGCTGCTGTCGCCATTGGCCGGTGCCGGGATCAGCCTCACGCGCATTGAGTCGCGACCGGCACGCTCCGCTATTTGGGAGTACATCTTTTATCTCGATCTGCTCGGTCATTGTCAGGATGCCGCCATTGCACCGGTGTTGGATGCCCTCGCGCAACAGGCGTCTTTCTATCGCTGTCTCGGCAGTTATCCCAGGGCGGTATTTTAATGTGCAATAAATATCTGGAATATGCGGCAGCGGGGGTGTCTGACTTGCGTCCTTATCAGCCGGGTAAGCCCTTGGCGGAACTGGAACGGGAACAGGGTATCCGTGATGCCATCAAGCTGGCCTCCAATGAAAATCCGCTGGGACCGAGCCCTATGGCGCTGACGGCTATCCGTGCTGCGCTGCCTACCCTGGCTCTATATCCCGAGGGATCAGCGCCAGAGTTGCGCGCGTTGCTGGCGCGTCAGTTAGATCTGGACCCCAGGCAATTTATCTTCGGCAACGGTTCTGATCAGGTGGTGGAGTTTGCCGTACGCGCCTTTGCTGGGCCGGGGACCGAGGTGATTGTTTCACAATATGCCTTTGCTGCTTATGCGATTGCTGCGCAAGCGAGTGGAGCGACCGTGCGGATTGCCCCGGCACGGGACTACGGTCATGACCTGGAGGCTATGGCCGGTCTGCTCAACGCACAAACCCGGCTGGTTTTTATCGCCAACCCCAATAATCCCACGGGTACGTACCTTACAGCGGCGGCGCTGGAGACCTTTATCGACAGTGTGCCTGCGCATGCCCTGGTGGTGCTGGATGAGGCTTATCTGGAACTGATGGATACTGCGGATTATCCTGACGGTAAGCTGTGGCTGCGGCGCTTCAGTAATCTGCTGCTTACCCGGACCTTTTCCAAGGCCTATGGGTTGGCAGGCCTGCGTTGCGGTTACGGCATTGGCCACCCTGACTTGATAGCAGTGCTGGAGCGGGTTCGTCAGCCATTCAATGTCAATACGTTGGCGCAGGTGGCAGCGCACGCTGCGCTCACGGACCGCGCCCATCTACGGGCTACCTTGGCCAACAATCACCAGGGAATCGTGACCCTCCGCGACGGATTACGTAATCTTGGATTGACAATCCTGCCGCCTGCAGGCAACTTTACCGCTTTTGCCGTACCAGGGGGTGGACAGCGCGTCTACGACGCGCTGTTGCAGCGGGGCGTGATCATCCGGCCGCTTACCCCTTACGGCATGCCGGATCATCTGCGGGTCAGTGTTGGCCTGCCGGTGGAAAATCAACGCTTTCTAAAAATGCTGGGCGAGGTCCTGTAATCCCATGATCGTCATTGTTAAACCACAAGCTACCGCAGAGCAGATGGAGCACCTGCTGGAGCGTATCCGCCAGTTTGGCCTGCAGCCCATGGTCAGTACCGGTTCCGAGCGCACCGTGGTCGGTCTCTTAGGAGATGAGCGCTTGTTGCCTGAGGGAGCACTGGAATCCTTGCCTGCCGTGGAACAGGTAATGCCTATTCTAAAGCCCTACAAGCTCGTGAGCCGCGAGTTCAAATCTACCGATACGGTGATCGAGGTGCGTGGTATTCCCATCGGGGGCAAGCAGATTCAAGTGATCGCTGGCCCCTGTTCGGTCGAAACACCGGAGCAGATGCGCAGCTCTGCAGAGGCCGTCAAGGCGGCGGGCTGCCGTCTGATGCGCGGTGGAGCTTTCAAACCCCGCACCAGCCCCTACACCTTCCAAGGCGTGGGCGACGAAGGTCTGGATTATTTCCGGACCGCCGCCGATGCCGTCGGTCTGCCCATCGTTACCGAACTGATGGATGTCCGCAAGATTGATCTTTTCCTCGAAAAAGGGGTGGATATCATTCAGATCGGCACGCGCAACATGCAGAACTTCGATCTTCTCAAAGAAGTCGGGCGTCTGGATGTGCCGGTCATACTCAAGCGCGGCCTGAGTGCCACCATTAAGGAATGGCTCATGGCGGCCGAATATATCGCTGCTCACGGTAACCACCGGATTATCTTCGCCGAGCGTGGTATTCGCACCTTTGAGACGGCCTATCGTAATGTCCTTGACGTCACCGCTATTCCGGTCCTCAAGCGGGAGACGCATCTGCCGGTTATCGTCGATCCCAGTCACGCTGGCGGTAAGGCTTGGCTCGTGCCGCAATTGTCCAAGGCCGCCATTGCGGCCGGTGCAGATGGTTTGCTGGTGGAGTCGCATCCCTGTCCCGAAGAAGCCTGGTGCGATGCCGATCAGGCCCTGAGTCCGCAGCAACTCATGACGCTGATGGGTGATCTGCGTAAAATCGCCGAGGCCATCGGTCGCGAACTCTAGCATGTCAGGCATTCCTTTCCAGCGAGTCACTATTATCGGCCTTGGCCTCATGGGCGGGAGTGTCGCTAAAGCCTTGCGCAGCAGGGGCTTCGCCGGATCGTTGGTGGGTGTGCTTGCAGATGCGGCGGCGGTTCAGCGCATGCGGTCTGCGGTGCAGCAATGGCGGATCAGCCTGACCCATGAGTTGGAATCGGCGCTGCGAGATGCCGACCTGGTCCTGCTGGCTACCCCTCCGCAAATCATCTTGCAGCAGTTGCCGGAATGGGCGCGTCATATATCCGCAGAGACCTTGGTCAGCGACGTCGCCAGCATCAAAGCGCCGATAGCGCAATTGGGTCGTCAGTTGCTGGGAGATCGCTTTATCGCCGGGCATCCCGTGGTTGGTGGAGAAAAAACCGGATTTGCAGCGGCGCGGGAGAGTCTTTATCAAGGGACGCGTGTCATCCTGACGCCGCTGCCGGGACAGGCGCTTAATGCAGTAAACGCTTTAGGCGACTTTTGGCAGAACCTCGGTGCGACTGTCTCGCAAATGACGCCGGAGGCCCATGATCAAGCACTTGCTGCGACCAGCCATTTGCCCCATTTACTCGCCTTTGCCTACATGGCTGGCCTGGATGATCAGGCCCCTGTGCTGCGTGATCTCGCTGGCGGAGGGCTCCGTGACTTTACCCGAATAGCGGCCTCTGACCCCGATCTCTGGGCAGCTATCCTCTGGGAGAATCGTGCAATTGTCGGGCAGCATCTGCAGGCTTTGCAAAAAACCCTCGGCAATGTCGAGCAGATACTCGCAGGGAATGACAGGAGCGCCCTGCGAACCTTGCTGGAGCGTGGTCGCGACTGTCGTCAACAATTTCAATTTCCTCCGGTACATCCCTGAATCATGACCCAATATCTCGTCCATCCTGGCAGTCAGCTCAAAGGTCGTTTTCCGGTCCCCGGCGATAAATCTATTTCCCATCGCGCTGTTATTCTTGGTGCGCTTGCTGAAGGTGTGACGGAAGTAGAGGGACTGCTGGAAGGTGCCGATGTACTCGCTACTATCGCCGCCTTTCGCACCATGGGCGTAGAGATGCAAGGACCGGATCATGGGCGCTTGCGTATACAGGGTGTCGGTCTGTATGGATTACGGGCACCTGGTGTACCGTTGGACTGCGGGAACTCCGGTACGGCAATGCGTCTCTTGGCAGGTGTGTTGGCCGGTCAGGCTTTCCCGAGTACGCTGATAGGCGATGCCAGTCTGCAGCAGCGGCCTATGGGCCGGGTGTTGAGGCCATTGGCTGCCATGGGCGCGGAAATTGCTGCCCAGGACGATAAGGCACCCTTGCAGATTTATGGGCGGCCCCTGCACGGCATCGACTATGCCCTGCCGATGGCCAGTGCCCAAGTCAAATCCGCCATCTTGCTGGCGGGGTTGTATGCCGAAGGCCAGACCTGCGTGACGGAGCCCGCGCCTACCCGTGATCACAGCGAGCGGATGCTGCGAGGCTTCGGTTACCCGGTCGAGCGCCAAGGCGCACGGGCTTGTCTGCGCCAAGGTGGGCACCTGCATGGGCAGGCGCTGCAGGTGCCCGGCGATATTTCTTCCGCAGCTTTCTTCCTGCTCGGCGCCAGCATCGCGCCGGGTTCCGATCTCACCCTGGAAGGTGTAGGCATCAATCCGACGCGCACCGGCATCATTGAAATCCTCACCCGCATGGGCGCCCGGATTGATCTCACCGCGCTGCGCGTAGTGGGCGGTGAACCGGTCGCAGATATCCGCGTTCGCTATGCGCCGTTGCAAGGCATTGCCATTCCTCCCCATCTGGTACCTCTGGCTATTGATGAATTTCCTGCGCTGTTCATCGCCGCGGCGTGTGCGAAGGGGCAGACCGTGGTTACCGGTGCCGAAGAGCTCCGGGTAAAGGAAAGTGATCGCATTGCGGTGATGGCTAGTGGCCTGCGTGCAGTGGGTGTTACTGTAGAGGAGCGCGCGGATGGGGCCATTATCAATGGATCGCCTCTACTGGGTGGTCGTATAAACAGTCATGGGGATCATCGTATCGCGATGGCCTTCGCTATGGCGGCACTGGTGGCGCAAGGTGATATCGAAATCCTCGACTGTGCCAATGTGGTTACGTCTTTTCCAAGTTTCCCCGCTCTGGCGCGTCAGGCCGGGCTGCTGCTGGAGGTGGTGGGCGCATGAATAGCATTCCCGTCATCACATTGGATGGTCCCGGCGGGGTTGGTAAGGGCACGCTGGGCCGTCTTTTGGCCCGTGATATGGGTTGGCATCTTTTGGACAGTGGTGCTATTTATCGGGCGTTGGCGCTGGCGGCACAGCGTGCCGGGTTGCCTGCGGACAACGCCGTGGCCTTATCCGAACTGGCGCGCACGTTGCCCCTGAGCTTTCGGGGCGGCGCCGACGAAACACATGTTTTGCTTGCGGGAGAGCCGATCGATGCGGAAATCCGCAGCTCCGAAATCAGTGCGTTGACCTCTCAGATTGCCGCAATTCCTGCGGTGCGTGCGGCCTTATTGCAGCGCCAGCGGGATTTTCGCCGGGCGCCGGGATTGGTAGCCGATGGTCGAGATATGGGGACCGTGGTTTTCCCGGATGCAGCGCTCAAGGTATTTCTGACCGCCAGGACCGAAGAACGGGGCAAACGGCGTCTGAATCAGTTGATGGAACAGGGTATTAGTGCTAGTCTCGCCACAGTTGTGGCGGAAATTGCGGAACGCGATGCCCGGGATCAGCAGCGCAGCGTGGCACCGCTCCGGCCCGCGTCCGATGCGCGCCTTCTGGATACCAGCGAACAAAGCGTTTCCGACACATACAGGGTCCTGCAAAGCTGGGTTCAATCGGCTTTTCAGGAAAATTGAAACCGCCATTTATGGCATCGAGCAGTGATTCAAGGGGCGCCCATGGCGTACCCGGTATAATGAGGCCTACTGAAATTTATGACCACCCCTAACGCTGAAATGCTTGTTGAACCCAGTTTTGCCGAGATGTTTGAAGAAAGCCAGAGCACCCAGGGCCTCAAACCCGGCGAGTTGCTTACCGGCATCGTGACCCGCGTCGATAACGACTTTGTCATCGTCGATGTGGGGCTCAAGTCTGAAGGACCGATTCCCGCCGAGCAGTTCCGCAATGCGGAAGGCGAGATAGAGGTGAAGGTCGGCGACTCTGTAGAGGTCTGTCTGGAGCTGGTGGAAGACGGCATGGGCGAAACCCGTCTCTCCCGTGAAAAAGCCCGCCGCGCCAAGACTTGGGTCGATCTGGAGAAATCCTTCAACGACAACGCAGTGGTGCATGGCTTCCTTACCGGCAAGGTAAAAGGTGGTTTTACGGTCAGCATCGACGGTGTGCGTGCCTTCCTGCCTGGCTCCCTGGTTGACGTGCGTCCGGTACGGGATGTCGCCTATCTCGAAGGCAAAGATCTGGAGATGAAGATCATCAAGCTGGACCGCAAGCGCAACAACGTGGTGGTTTCCCGCCGCGCGGTGGTCGAGCAGGAACAAAGTGTGGAACGTGGCGCACTGTTGGAAAGTATTCAGGAAGGTGCCATCCTGGAGGGCGTGGTCAAAAATCTTACCGATTACGGTGCGTTCATCGACCTCGGTGGTATCGACGGCCTGCTGCATATCACCGATATGGGCTGGCGTCGGGTCAAGCATCCCAGTGAGGTGGTCACCGTGGGCGGCGAAGTGCGTGTCCTGGTCCTCAAGTTCGATCGCGAGCGCGGCCGTATCTCTCTTGGTATGAAGCAGCTGGGTGAAGATCCTTGGCGCGATATTGCCCGCCGTTATCCGGAGGCCACCCGTATTTTCGGTAAGGTCACCAACGTTACGGATTACGGCGCGTTCGTCGAAATCGAAGAAGGTGTCGAAGGCCTGGTGCATGTTTCCGAAATTGACTGGACCAACAAAAACATCAATCCAGCCAAAGCGTTGCATGTAGGTCAGGAAGTTGAAGTGATGATCCTCGATATCGACGAAGAGCGTCGCCGTATTTCGTTGGGTATCAAGCAGTGCCTGCCTAACCCCTGGGACGACTTTGCGCAGAACTTCCAGAAGGGCGATCGTGTTTCCGGTCAGATCAAGAGCATTACTGATTTTGGCGTGTTCGTTGGTTTGGATGGCGGTATCGACGGGCTGATCCACTTGTCCGATCTGGCCTGGGATCGTACCGGCGAAGAAGCCGTACGGGACTTCAAAAAGGGAGACACGCTGGATGCGGTTGTCCTGAGCATCGATCCGGAGCGGGAGCGTATCAGCCTTGGTATCAAGCAGATGGAAACCGATCCGTTCATTCAGTTTGTGGTGGCCAATGAAAAGGGCGCCCTGGTCGAAGGTGAAGTCATCTCGGTGGATGGCCGCGGCGCCGAGATCCGTCTTGGTGAAGGCGTCGAAGGATTCCTCCCCCAGCGCGAGTTGGGCCGTGGTCAGACCTTGGCCGCCGGGGATAAAATCGAGGTCGCCATTGCGATGGTCGATCGCAAGAACCGCACCTTGACCCTCAGCACCAAGGCGCATGAAGCGGCTGTTTCTCAGGAAGATCAGGCGGCTGCGGTGCAGCAATATGCGCGTAGTGCAGCGACGGGCACCACCAGTCTGGGCGATCTGATTAAAGAACAGCTCAAGCGTAAGCAGGAAGAAGATAGTTAAGAGTGACCCTCTCTCCCTCTCGGTCATGATGTTGATCGGGAGGGGAGGGTGAATGAGGTGGCGTCAGGTGAAGGCGTTTTTTGGAGCGTCGACCTGCCGCTTTCTTGTTTAATTTTGCGATACCCTGTCAGTTCACCATTCTTTATTAAGAAGCTAATAAACTATGACTAAATCAGAATTGATCAAAAATATCAGTGCACAATATCCGCATCTGAGTGTGCGTGATATTGAAATGGCTACCCGCCAGGTGCTCGATTATCTGAGCGATGCATTGGCTGAGGGTGAACGCATTGAAATTCGTGGTTTTGGAAGTTTTTCCATGCACGTGCGTCCTGCCAAGCAGGGGCGTAATCCGAAAACGGGAGAGCCGGTGCTGGTGCCCGAAAAACGGGTTCCGCATTTCAAACCAGGTAAGGAACTCCGTGAGCAGGTTGATTATCCTGAAGTGGTTGCGGGTGGCAAGGTCTAATTGACGGCTCCTGGCGTGGATATGGTTGTCATCCTCGTTGTGCTCGCGGCGATTGCTCTGGGCGTATGGATTGGTCGGATTACCTCTTACAGAAAATCTGCGCTGGGTGCCTCTGACACGATTCCCGAAATTTATATTCAGGGACTCAATCATCTCCTTAGTGAGCGCAATGATGAAGCGGTAGAAGTTTTTCTGGATGCATTACGGCAACATCCGGAGAGCGTTGACATTTTGCTCGCCCTAGGGCGCCTCTTTCGGCGCCGCGGAGAACTGGAACGTGCCTTGCGAGTACATCAGCATCTTCTTGAGCAGCCAGCACTGGCGCCCGAGTTGCGGCAAAGCGTGCTTTTCGAGATCGCCCAGGATTACCTCAAGGCTGGAATCCTTGATCGAGCGGAATCCATCCTTAAAGAGTTGCTGGATCGTCAACCTGATCATCTAGAGGGCCTTGCTACGCTTGCCGAGCTGTACGAACTGGGCAGTGAGTGGATGCAGTCTATCGCGGTTCGTCAGCGCTTATATAAAACAGGTGCGCGTGGCCAGCGTCCCGTGATTGCCATGCTCTATGGTGAACTGGCCGAGCAATCGCTGCTCGCAGGAGAGGCAAGACAGGCAAAGGCTTTTTTGGAGTTGGCCCGCAAGGAAGATCCAGAAAATCCGCGGGCTTTGGTGATTGGCGGACGCATCGCCTTCGATCGGCAGGACTGGGGTGCGGCGCTAAGCCTTTGGGAAAAACTCCTTGATTCCCCAGTAGAGTCTGTGGTTCTGCTTATTTTGCAACCCTTTCTGAGTGTTTTACGATATGCTGCGAACGACACGGATGTGCAAGTAACGCGAGAACGCTTGTTGAAGATGTGTAATTCGCCATTGGCCGTAAAGCTTTTGGCGCATGCCTTGCAGGTGGTTGAAGGAACTGCTGCGGCGACGGCATATTTAAGACATGTTCTGTTGCGGCAGCCAGATATGCGGGTGATGCAGGTTTTGCTGGAATTGGATCCAGAAGCGCCAGAGCCTGCGTTGTACCCCGTTATGGCGGTAGCGGTGCGAAGGCTGGCGGTGGAGGCGGCGGTTTTTTATTGTCAGTCCTGTGGTTATCAAAGTCCTCAGTACTATTGGCGCTGCCCTAGCTGCCGTCAGTGGGGAACCTTTTCTGGAGGGTGTAGTTTGTGATTTCACCGCTCATTGTTGCGCTGGATTATGCGAATGAACGCGACGCCTTGGTATTGGTGGATCAGCTTGATCCTGCCGCGTGTCGGGTCAAGGTAGGTAAGGAACTCTTTACCGCCTGCGGTCCCGCCATTGTGGAGCACCTGCAGGAGCGAGGATTTGACGTATTTCTTGACCTCAAATTTCACGATATTCCGCAGACCGTCGCCAAAGCTTGCAGGACGGCAGCGCGTCTCGGCGTATGGATGCTCAACGTACATGCGAGTGGTGGTAGTACCATGCTGCGCGCTGCACGCGAAGCAGTGAACGATGCCGCTGGTGGGACACAGCGGACTCTCTTGGTTGCGGTGACGGTGCTTACGAGCATGAACGACGCTACTTTACGCGAAGTTGGCGTCAACAGTTCGGTACAGGATCAAGTTGAGCGTTTGGCAACACTTGCGGCAGAATGTGCCTTGGATGGTGTCGTCTGCTCTGCGTTGGAGGCAAGTCGGCTACGAGCGGTCGTGCCTGAACTTCTGCGTGTGACCCCCGGGATTCGTCCCGCGCAGGATGCGGGGGATGACCAGAGACGTATTATGGCGCCCGCAGCGGCAGTGGCGGCGGGCGCGGACTTCCTCGTGGTGGGCAGGCCTATTACGGCTGCCGAAGATCCGGCCCGGGCCCTGAGCCAGATATTGAGTGAGTTGGCAGGGGATCCCGTCGATCCTGAGTAACATGCTGAATGAAAAAGGTGTAAAGGCTGTGCTCGCATAACGTTGATCATGGAGAAGAAATCACTGTGAATGCAGACGAAGTGGTGGCGTTGTACAAAGAAGATGGGGCCCTGCTCCAGGGACACTTCCTGCTATCCTCCGGGCTGCATAGTGATACCTACCTGCAGTCGGCCAAGGTACTGCAACATTCTGGGCACGCAGCGCGGCTGTGTGCGGCGATGGTGGCTGGTATTCCTGCGGATTTGCAGCAGCGTATTTCCTGTGTCGTAGGGCCGGCCATGGGTGCGGTTCTGGTGTCCTACGAATGTGCCCGCGCGCTGGGGGTCCGCAGCCTGTTTACCGAGCGGGAAGCCGGACAGATGGTGCTGCGCCGGGGCTTTGCATTGGCGCCGGGCGAAGGCGTGTTGGTGGTTGAAGATATTACGACGACGGGTGGCTCGACGCGGGAATGCATGGCAGCCATTCGCGCAGCAGGTGGGCAAGTGTTGGCGGCATCGGCAATCATTGACCGCAGTTCAGGATTCAGCGATTTTGCCGGTGTACCATTTTTTCCGCTATTACGGCTCCCGGTACACACCTGGGAAGCAGCTGATTGTCCCCTCTGCGCCGCTGGCGGGACGCCCGTTAAACCAGGGAGCCGCGGTCTGCGCTGACCTTGAGGGGCAGGTGGCTTGTGTTTATCATTAACGTTTAGGCTTAGACAAAATGCAAAAGAAGGATCAGTTCATGCAAATCTTGACACCAGAGGCCGCGCCTTTGGAAAGACACATCCGTGTGACCATTCCCGCCAGTGAGGTGGAGAGTGGGGTATCTCAGCGTCTGCGTAATAAGGCGCGCTCTGCGCGTCTCCCCGGATTCCGGCCCGGTAAGGCGCCCATAGCCCTTATCGAACGCCATTATGGTTCGGATGCCCTCATGGAGACCTTTGATCATCTCATCAATGAACGCTATTCCCAGGTGGTGCGTGATGAGTCTTTGCGTCCGGTCGGCAGACCAGACGTACGGGTCGAGCAGGGGGGGCGCGGTGAGGATCTCGTGTTTACGGCTGTGGTGGAGGTGTATCCCGAGTTTGACCCGCAGGTCCCGGACGCTACGGTGATCCGCAAGACGGCTGAAGTGACGGACGCCGACGTGGATGCCACCATAGATATCATGCGTCAGCAGCGGCGTTTTTTTGTGCCTGCCGAGCGTGCCGCCCAGAACGAGGACCGGGTCACCGTAGGTTTTCAGGGGACCATCGATGGTGTCCCCATGCCGGGCGGTGATGTAACCGACTACCCCGTGGTGCTGGGCTCCGGTCGCCTGCTGCCAGACATTGAGCAGGGATTGCTGGGCATGTCTGCGGGAGAAGAGCGAACCATCGCGGTACAGTTTCCGGCAGAATATCATGTTCCGGAATTCGCCGGTCAGGCAGCCCAATTTCATCTTCAGGTCAAGGAAGTTGCGGCACCCCAATTGCCCGAAGTGGACGCGGCTTTTGCCCTGGCACTAGGTATCGAGGATGGGGATGTTGCCGTATTACGGCAGGAAGTACGGGAAAATCTGGAACGTGAAGCGCAGCGGATGAGCCGAAGTCAGGTGAAATCGCAAATTCTGGAACTGGTTGCTGAGAGCAATCATCCCGATTTGCCCAAGCAAATGGTCGGACAGGAATTGGAGCGTTTGCAAAAAGACGCCAATGCGGTGGCCGGCGGCGATGACCTGGACGCGTTGGCTAAGCGGCGTGTCGTACTCGGCTTGGTTTTGTCGGAAATCGTCCGGCGCGAAAAGCTGCGGGCATCCACGACGGAAATCACCCAGCTTATTCGGGACATGTCTGAGCAGTATGAGGATGCTGAGCAGTTCATGAGCTGGTATCGCAGTAAACCCGAGCAGATGGAGCAGGCCGAAGCTATGGTGCTGGAAGACAAAGTTGTGGCATGGCTTCTCGAGCGTGTTAAAGTGGCTGACGAGTCGGTCAGCTTTAACCAGCTTATCGGTCGGGCGTCGGCAGCCGAAGCACACACAGAATAACCGATGTCCGTTGCTGGACAATGTCAACAGACAGGAGCATGGATTATGTGGAAACAGACAGGAGACCAGCTGGCTCCCGCCGTACAGGGCCTGGGATATGTGCCCATCGTGGTCGAGCAGACCGGACGCGGCGAGCGATCCTATGATATTTACTCGCGGCTGCTCAAAGAGCGGGTGATTTTCATGGTGGGGCAGGTGGAAGATATGATGGCCAATCTGGTCGTCGCGCAGCTGCTTTTTCTGGAAGCGGAAAATCCGGACAAAGATATCGCGCTGTATATCAACAGCCCAGGTGGTTCTGTCACTGCTGGCATGGCGATTTATGACACGATGCAGTTTGTTCGCCCGAAGGTCAGCACCGTCTGTATCGGCCAGGCGGCGAGTATGGGCGCGGTATTGCTGGCCGCTGGTGCCGAAGGCAAGCGTTATGCGCTGCCTAACGCGCGGATCATGTTGCATCAGCCCTCTGGTGGTTTCCAAGGGCAGGCGCATGATATCGAAATCCATACCAAAGAGATTCTGCGTATCCGCGAACGGCTCAATGATATTCTGGTCCATCATACCGGGCAGGACCGTGAACGCATTGAGCAGGATCTCGACAGAGACTTTTTCATGTCGGCCGAAGAGGCCAAAACCTACCATCTTGTGGACGCTGTGATTAGCCATCGCGGCGAAAACGAGACCGCCTGAACAGGCAGGAGAGCAGCTATGGCTGGAAAGCATGAGGGAAGCGGTGAAAAGACGCTCTATTGTTCATTCTGTGGCAAAAGCCAGCATGAAGTTCGCAAGCTGATTGCGGGGCCTTCGGTGTTTATCTGTGATGAATGCATTGAGTTGTGCAATGACATCGTCAAGGATGAGATACTGGATGGCCACAGCGAGGGTCAGGAAAAATTGCCCAAGCCCATGGAAATCCGCAAGACACTGGATGATTACGTCATTGGTCAGGACGCTGCCAAAAAGGTTCTGTCTGTGGCTGTTTATAATCATTACAAGCGTCTGGAGTACGGTGGCAAGGACAATGAGGTGGAGCTGGACAAGAGTAATATTCTGCTCATCGGCCCCACCGGTTCGGGCAAGACCTTGCTGGCGCAGACTCTGGCGCGCCTCCTGAATGTGCCCTTTGCCATGGCCGATGCCACGACGCTCACGGAAGCCGGTTATGTGGGTGAGGATGTCGAAAACATCATTCAGAAGTTGTTGCAGAAATGCGATTACGATGTAGAAAAGGCGCAGACCGGCATCGTCTACATTGATGAGATCGATAAAATCACGCGCAAATCAGAGAATCCCTCCATCACCCGCGATGTTTCCGGTGAAGGCGTGCAGCAGGCATTGCTCAAGCTGATTGAAGGGACCGTGGCCTCCGTTCCGCCACAAGGCGGCCGCAAGCACCCTCAGCAGGAGTTCCTGCAAGTGGATACGCGGCATATCCTCTTCATCTGTGGTGGAGCCTTTGCGGGGCTGGAAAAGTCGGTTTCCGCGCGTCTGGAGAAGGGAGGTATGGGCTTCAATGCGCCACTTAAGCTGCGCGATAAAGGCGCGACCGCCGCATTACTGATGCAGAATCTGGAGCCTGAAGATCTGGTGCGCTACGGCTTGATTCCCGAGTTTGTCGGGCGTTTGCCTATTCTGGCGCTGCTGGAGGAACTGGATGAAGAAGCACTGGTTTCCATCCTCACCGAGCCGAAGAATGCTTTGGTGAAGCAGTACCAGAAGCTCTTCGCTCTGGAGGGCGTGACCCTGGAGTTCCGCACTGAGGCGGTGCGGGCCATTGCCAAAAAGGCACTGACCCGCAAGACCGGAGCACGCGGTTTGCGCTCCATTCTTGAACAGATTCTGTTGGATACCATGTACGAATTGCCCTCTATGAGTGGCGTGAAGAAGGTGGTAGTGGATGCCGCCGTGGTGGAAAGCGGCACCAAGCCGCTACTGGTTTACGATGATGCTGCCAAGGTGGATATATCTCATCCGGCCTGAAGTAGAGGAAGGTTGTCATTGAAAAGCGCTATTGACGACCCCATCTGCATCGTTATTGGTAGTAATCACCTACTGTTGGAGTAGACCGTGACCCAAATCGATAAAAGTCTCCTCGTGGAAGATGAAGCACAGATGGTACCGGTGTTGCCTCTGCGCGATGTTGTGGTATTTCCGTTTATGGTTATCCCTCTTTTTGTGGGGCGGACGAAGTCGATTCGCGCCCTGGAAGAGGCGATGTCCGGCGAAAAACAGATTCTGCTGGTATCACAAAAAAATGCCGCGGACGATGATCCTCAGCCGGAAAATATTTATCGGATCGGCACGCTGGCGACGATTCTACAGTTACTCAAACTTCCCGATGGTACGGTTAAGGTGCTGGTCGAAGGTACGGACCGGGCTAAAATTGTTTCCTTCCTGCCGGCTGAAGAATTCTTGCGCGCTCAGGTGCAGATCGTTGCCAGTGGTGCGGCAAACGATCGTGAGCTGGAAGCGCTTATGCGTTCGGTCAGCGCTCAGTTTGAGTCCTACGTCAAGCTGAACAAGAAAATTCCCCCGGAGATTTTGTCTACATTGGCGAGCATGGATGATCCGGCACGGCTGGCAGATACTGTAGCGGCGCATCTCGGTCTCAAACTCGAAGAAAAGCAAGAAATTCTGGAGAAGGCAGATACGCGCGCCCGGTTGGAGCATCTGCTGGGCATGATGGAGTCTGAAATTGACCTGCTGCAGGTAGAAAAGCGCATCCGCGGCCGCGTCAAGCGGCAGATGGAGAAGAGTCAGCGTGAGTATTATCTGAATGAGCAGATGAAGGCTATTCAGAAAGAGCTGGGTGATCTGTCGGAAGAGGGCGGTGGTGAGCTGGATGAACTGACGCGTAAAATCGACAAGGCAGGAATGCCTAAAGATGTGCGGGCCAAGGCCGATGCCGAGCTGAAAAAGCTGCGGATGATGAGTCCTATGTCCGCAGAGGCGACGGTGGTACGTAACTACATCGACTGGCTGGTGGGGGTGCCGTGGCGCAAGCGCAGCAAAATCACCAAGGACCTTAAGCGTGCCAAGGCCATTCTCGACGCCGATCATTATGGCCTGGAAGACGTCAAGGAACGTATTCTCGAATATCTTGCCGTACAGGAACGGGTCGGCAACAGCCGTGGTCCGATCTTATGTTTGGTAGGCCCGCCTGGCGTGGGTAAGACCAGTTTGGGGCGCTCTATCGCGGCGGCGACCGGACGTAAATTCGTGCGGATGTCCTTGGGTGGCGTGCGCGATGAAGCGGAAATTCGCGGGCATCGGCGTACCTATATTGGCGCTCTGCCGGGTAAGATTGTCCAGAGTCTGGCCAAAATTGGTACGCGCAATCCGCTGATGCTGCTGGATGAAGTGGATAAGATGGCGATGGATTTCCGGGGTGACCCGGCTTCCGCTCTCCTGGAAGTGCTGGATCCCGAGCAGAATGCAACTTTCAACGACCATTACCTGGAAGTGGATTTCAACCTTTCTGAGGTGATGTTCGTCACGACGGCGAACACCCTCAATATTCCGGCAGCGTTGATGGATCGTATGGAGGTGATTCGGATTTCCGGATATACCGAAGACGAAAAGACCCACATCGCCACCAAGTATCTCCTGCCCAAGCAGATAGAAAAGGCCGGGCTTCTGGATGGGGAGATGCAGCTTTCACAAACCGTCATCCGGGATATCATTCGTTATTACACCCGGGAAGCCGGTGTGCGTAATCTGGAGCGGGAACTCGCTCGTATCTGTCGTAAGGTAGTGAAAGAACTTCTGCTCGACAAAAAGCGCACGCGGGTGCAGGTCTCGGATCGTAATTTGGAGAAATATCTCGGGGTACGTCGCTTCGACTTCGGCAAGGCGGAGAAGGAAAACCGTATTGGTGAGGTCACTGGTCTGGCTTGGACAGAGGTTGGTGGTGAGTTGCTCAGTATTGAGGCGGTAGTCGTGCCTGGCCGCGGCAAGCTGCTCATTACCGGAAAACTGGGTGATGTGATGCAGGAATCTATCCAGGCCGCCATGAGCGTGGTGCGTGCCCGGTCGCGGGCTCTGGGTATTCCCGCAGACTTTTACCAGAACCGTGACGTGCATATCCATGTGCCGGAAGGTGCCACGCCTAAAGACGGGCCAAGTGCCGGTATTGGCATGGCCACTGCCTTGGTATCGGCACTGACTAATATTCCGGTGCATGCCACGGTCGCTATGACCGGGGAAATTACCCTGCGCGGTGAGGTTTTGCCCATCGGTGGATTAAAGGAGAAGTTGCTGGCAGCGCATCGCGGCGGTATCAGCACGGTCCTGATTCCGGCAGAGAATGAAAAAGATCTGCAGGAAATTCCCAAAAATGTGCGTGATGCGCTGACCATTAAACCGGTTCGGTGGATTGATGAGGTTCTGGCCATTGCGCTGGAGTCTTCGCCGACACCGCTGCCACCCGACAATGGGGAGCCGTTGGTTGGCGTAGTGGCTGTTCAAGAGTCTCCAGAGGACAAGGCAATGGCACATTAAGGATGTGACGTGAAAGCCGCCTCAAAAAAGTTTAGTTACCTGGAGAGACGTGAAATAGGGCGGTATTTATGTCGTGCATTCTCGACAAGGATGCTTCATTGGTGAAGGCCGGTCTTGATCTGCGATTCCGGCCATTTTATGCACTTTCTTGACAAGCCTTTTTTTACCCTGCTATAACGTTTTCTGGATAGAGTTGATGCGCAGTTATACCTAGTAACCGAGTCCATAACAGGAGAAAGAAATATGAATAAGTCGGAGTTGATCGAGAAGATTGCAGAAGAAGCCGGCGTGACTCGTGCTGCCGCTGGCCATACGCTGGATGCGGCAGTCAAGGTAATTACAGAGGCGCTGAAGGCTGGCGATCAGGTGACTCTGGTTGGTTTCGGTTCCTTCCTTGTTTCCAGCCGTGAGGCACGCAAAGGTCGTAATCCCGCCACTGGTGCAGAAATCATGATTGCCGCAAGTCGCACGCCTAAATTTAAGGCTGGTAAAGCACTGCGTGATGCAGTAAACTAGCGCGTCTGGTTTGGGCGGTTAGCTCAGTTGGTAGAGCGTCGGCTTTACACGCCGAATGTCGGGGGTTCGAGCCCCTCACCGCCCACCACAAATTTTATTGGGGTGGTAGTTCAGTTGGTTAGAATGCCGGCCTGTCACGCCGGAGGTCGCGGGTTCGAGCCCCGTCCGCCCCGCCAATGCGAGTAAGGCGACCCTTGTGGGGCGCCTTTTTTTGTGCCTGTTTTTTGTATAACGCGGCACTGGGGTGGCCATTGTGGACTTTAGAAACATTCCTTGCTGGTAGAGCGCTAAATACAGGCCTCTTTACCTTGGTACTATAGCTTTGTTGGAGATGTGCTTATGATGGATACATTTCGGAATTTCGGTCAGTCTTGGGTAGCCAAAATACTCATGATCCTAATCGCATTATCTTTCGTGCTCTGGGGTGTAAGCGGTTATTTATTCTCGGGGAGTTCAAGTTCATCGGCCGTAGCGACGGTGGACGGCCAGAAGATCAGCGATACCGTATTTCAGAAGCGTATGAAGGATGCTCAGGCACGTTATAGTCATGTTTTTGGTTCAGCAACCGCAGCGAAGATGGCGGAGGATAAAAGCTTTGGGCTGGATGTGCTTAATGGATTGATTGACAATATGCTTTTAGGTGCGGAGGCGCGGCGCCTGGGGTTGCGGGTGCCCAATACTGCGTTGGCGAAAAAAGTTGAATCCATTCCGGCCTTTCAAGAGAAGGGTGTTTTTTCTAAAAGTCATTATCAGAAATTGCTGGCAGCTAACGGAATGACACCAGCACAGTTTGAAGGCATGCTGCGCGAAAGTATGCGTCTGGAGCAATTGCAAGTTATCCCCCAGGCCATTGCTACGGCCTCGAATGCTGAGGCAACCCAGGTTTGGGCCTGGTCTCAGGAGTACCGCGATGTTAGTGCGGTAGATATCCAGGATGCTGACTTCGCGGCGGCAGCCAAGCCAACCAGTGCCGAAGTGGCCGATTACTATCATGCCAACGTCGATCAATTCCAGTTGCCTGCGCAGCTGCAAGTACAATACGTCGTGCTGGGGCCGAAGGATTTTGTTGGTAAGCGGTTGTCGCCGACGAACCCAGCCAGCAATGTTTCCGCGGTAGCGGCCGGGCAGAGTGCGGCACCTTTTAATAGCCAGGCGGAAAACGCCTTCCAGGCTCAGGTGGAAAATTTTAAGGATCGCCTGTTTAGTAGCCCCGACGGTTTGGCTGCGGTCGCCAAAGCCTATAATCTGAAGATTCAAGAGAGTGGTATGCTCACGGCGGGAAGGGTACCCGCTCAGGGGCCTTTTGCCGACGCCAGAGCACTCGACCTTGCCTTCAGTAAGGCGGTGCTTGCCGGTAAAAATAGCACAGCGCTCAGGTTGGCGAATGGTGATTTACTGGCTGTGCATTTGCTCCATTATACGCCGGGTAGCGCGCAGCCCTTGAGTGCTGTTGCCGGAACCATTACTGCAAAGTTAACCTCGGAGAGGGCGCAAGAACTTGCTAAAAACAAGGCACAAGCGCTACTGGCGGCAGCACGGCAAGCAAAAGATATGAATGTGCTGACCGATAGTGGTGCCCATCCGTTGCACGCGTATCTCGATATAACCCGGCGTAATGGACAGGGGCTGGATAATGCGGCGTTAGCGGCTGCTTTCACAACACCCGCACCAATGGACGGAATCCCCTCCATGGATATGGTGAAGACATCGTCAGGCTACCAGATTTTTGCGATCACCCGTGTGACCGCACCCTCGGCAGCGGCGATAAACCCCAAAGTGGCGGCGCAAATTCGCGCATCTCTGGAAGAACAAAGAGGCCGTTTGCTGTCGACAGCTTATCTGAAGGACTTGCGGGAGCATGCTAAAGTGGAGATCAATGACGCGCAGTTGGCGCAAATCGCTCACTGATCAATGCGCTATGGTACGGATGCCCGGTTGTCTAAACAATGGCAGCCTGGAAATCTGCTATAAGTGTGAATCTCCATGTTGATGCTTCAATTTGCTCGAAACCCGGGTCCAGATAGTGTTACCACCGAGCCATGAAAAGCCGATATAGCCGTATACTTTAAGTTCATGGGGATCTAAGGCCGTCAGTGTGCCATGAAAATAAGTGTTGTTGTTCGGGTCGTAAATGCGACCCTGTGACCATTCCCCCGGACGCTTTGGTACGAAGTTGGCCAGAATTTGCGGCTGGCCCTTGGCACGGGCCTGCTGCACAGTGTCTTGCAAGTGCCCGACGCTTTGCCCGAATAGCGCGCCATTTTTCTCATAAATACGGATATAACCGTTGCCACCTGCGGTTTGCCACAGGCCAACAATGCCGTCACTGCGCGTACTTGCGAAAGCAATGCCGGTACTCCCCAGAAACAGCCCGATAAGGATGCAGGAAGCAGTTAAAAGAGGTTTCATTTGGTTAACCCTTCAGCCTTGTATATCTTGCTGTACATAGTTGTTGCAAAATTTTAACAAAATAGAAGTTGTTAATCAAACGGGCTGGATGAAAAGATATATGTTGCTGATTTAATTTGTTGTATTCATAAATTCTACCCACTTCATAAAGCGCGGACAATCCACCTTTTTAGGTGATTGCGATGGACGCGCTTAGCTGTCAAGCCACAGACAGAACGGAGGAAAGACATTGTCCTGAATCACCCTGCTTGTATTCCGTAGCGAAACTGTATAAAAATATAGTCGTTGCTATATGTTGCTATATGGTAGTAATCCACTGGCCCTCAGGAGATGCTGCATGGACGAACTCACCCTCCGACAGGCCGAGATTCTCGCCTGGATTCGTGCCCGCATGGCAGAAGACAGTTTGCCGCCCACCCGTGCTGAGTTGATGCGGGCTTTTGCCTTCCGTTCGCCCAATGCTGCCGAGAGTCATCTGCGGGTGCTGGCGCGCAAGGGCTATATTTTGCTGCAAAGTGGTACCGCCAGGGGTATCCGCCTCTGTGCGAGCGCGGCAGAGGAAATCGGCCTGCCACTGATCGGGCGGGTGGCGGCCGGGCAACCCATGCTGGCTGATGAGTTCCGGGAGGGGTCGTTGCCCGTCGATCCCCGGCTTTTTTCGCCAGGGGCTGATTATCTGTTGCGGGTGCAGGGGATGAGTATGCGTGATGCCGGTGTTCTTGATGGCGATATTCTCGCCGTTCGCCACGAGGCGGCGCTTACGCTTCAGAATGGCCAGATGGTGGTTGCCCGGGTCAACGGTGAGGTGACGGTCAAACGCTGGAAGCGGGATGGTGATCAGGTCTGGCTGCTGCCGGAAAACCCCGATTTTTTGCCCATTTCGGTAGATTTGCAGCGTGACAACCTGATGATCGAGGGTGTTGTGGTCGGACTCTTGCGCATCGGAGCCAAGCTATGAATTCATCTGCGCATGGTAGCCGGCAAGCGCGCTTTGGCGGTAGTTTTCTGGCGGGAATCAATGCCTGGATATGTGGCCTCTACTGATTCAGGGCGGCTTTGATTGATGGGGTCGTCTGGCTTTTACTACGGACACCGGTTTAGAATCCCAACATATCGTCATTACCTCTCACCAAGACATAAGGACAGTATCCATTCATGGAGAAAAAATCCATCGCGTTGGCCGTGGCCCTTTTTATCATCGGCGGCCTCACCGGCGCCGTCGTGGACCGTTTTGCGGTAGTGCCCCACACGGGAACGGAAGTCAGCCTTAGCGCTGCGGAAAGCTTGCTGGAATCCGTGACCCATGGGCAGGCCAAGGCTGAGAAGGTGTTCCCCGGCCCCGGTGGGTTAACCGGGATCGAAGTGACTCTGGAAGGACATCCGACCATTGCCTTTGCCACTGCGGATGGCAAATATCTGGTTGCCGGCCCAGTCCTGAATACGCAAGGCACGGACGAAGCGCACGCGGCGATGCTGAAGCTTGGTTTGATTCCCAAGCCGACAAGTCCTGCGACCATGGCCGCGAAGGCGGCGCATACCGACAGCTTTGTGCTGGGCACCAGCGGGCCTGAGATGATCGCTTTTATTGATCCTGATTGCATTTTCTGCCACAAGTTTTATGAAGAGGCTAAGCCACTGATTGACGCTGGCAAGCTCAGAGTGCGTTATGTGGTGGTGGCGTTCCTCAAAAAGAGCAGTGGCCCCAAAGCCGCTGCCATTCTCGCTGCCAAGGACCCTGCTATGGCTCTGATGAAAAACGAAAATAGCTTTAATGTGGGAACGGAAGAGGGGGGTATTCAGCCTGCTCAAAATCCTGGCACAGCCACCATTAGCGCAGTAAAAAATAATACCAAGCTGCTCGCTGAGAGCGGTGAAATGGCTACCCCCACCCTGATCTACTGCGATCAAAAAGGTGCGGCTACCCTGGTACACGGTTTGAAAAAAGAAAGCCTCAAAGATTTGGTTGCACACCTCGGTAACCTGCAAAATGGAGCATGCCAGAAGTGACTATGTCCGGGACAAACGCAGTCGTGATTCAGCGTGGTGATTACAGAGTACCTGCTTATCAGGTCTCTGAAATCGCTCTTGATCTGCGTTTGGACCCGGAAAATACTGAGGTGTCTGCCCGCCTCCATTTTCAATGCACGGCTCCAGCGCCGGTTAGCGAATTGCATCTGGACGGCGAGTCCCTGGAGCTATTGAGCCTCCAGCGGGATGGCCGGACACTGGCAGAACATGAATATCGACTGACTGACGCGGGGTTGGTGCTACTGAATCCCCCGGAATCTTTCGTTCTGGAGAGCAGAGTACGTATACATCCTGCGGCCAACTCCACGCTTTCCGGCCTCTATCATGCGGGCGGGCAATTCTTGACCCAATGTGAAGCGGAGGGTTTCCGGCGCATTACCTACACCCTGGATCGTCCTGATTGTCTCGCCCGCTTCACGGTCACTCTGCACGCCCCACAAAAAAATTGCCCGGTGCTGCTCGCCAACGGCAATTGTATGGCCACGGGTGACGAGGAGGACGGCTGGCACTGGGCCCGCTGGGAAGACCCTTATCCCAAACCGGCATACCTCTTCGCCATGGTGGCCGGTGATCTGGCGGTGGTCCGCGATCAGTACCGTACCGCTTCCGGCCGGGACGTGATGCTGGAAATCTATGTGGCCGAACGTGACAGCGGCGCTTGCGCCCAGGCCATGGACAGCCTCAAGCGCGCCATGCGCTGGGATGAGGAGGTCTACGGTCGGGAATACGACCTGGACCGCTACATGATTGTTGCTACCGACAGCTTCAATATGGGCGCGATGGAGAACAAAGGCCTCAACATTTTTAATGCTAAATATGTGCTCGCCAGCCCGGAGACCGCTACGGACAGCGACTATCAGGGCATTGAGTCAGTTATTGCCCACGAATATTTCCACAACTGGACCGGCAATCGAGTGACTTTGCGTGACTGGTTTCAGTTGAGTCTCAAGGAAGGCCTGACGGTGTTTCGCGATCAGGAGTTCAGTGCCGATCAGAATTCCCGCGGTGTTCAGCGCATCGGCGATGTGCGCCGTTTGCGCGCTGCCCAGTTCCCGGAGGATGCCGGTCCCCTTGCGCATCCGGTGCGGCCCGATGCCTATTCCGAAATCAATAATTTCTACACGGCGACGGTCTACGAAAAAGGCGCCGAACTGGTGCGGATGATCCACACGCTGTTGGGTAAAGCACAGTTTCGCCAGGGCATGGATCTCTATTTTCAGCGACACGATGGTCATGCGGTTACCATTGAAGACTTTGTCGCCGCCATGGAGGATGCCAACCAGCGCGATCTCTCCGGTTTTCGTCGCTGGTATAGTCAGGCGGGAACACCGATCCTACGTGCGACCGGTAGCTATGATCCGACTCGGCACAGCTATACCCTCACTCTGCATCAGGAAACCCCGGCAACACCCGGGCAGCCCGTTAAAGAGCCGGTGCCGATCCCCGTGCGTATGGCGCTGTTCAACACCCAGGGACAACGGGTCCCTCTGGGCGGAACTGACCGTGAAAGCATACTTTTAATGGAGCAGACTGAACAGTCATGGACTTTTGACAACCTGCCTGATCCAGTGATCCCCTCTCTTTTGCGCGGCTTCTCGGCACCGGTTCGCCTCGAAAGTCCGTTGGATGACGATGCCCGTAGTTTTTTGGCCGGCCACGATGATGATCCCTTCAATCGCTGGGAGAGTATCCAGGATCTTGCGGTAAAAGCCTTGCTCGCCGCCGTGGCTGATGCCTCGGTTGCCTCGCTGCCAGGTGCTCTGCGGCATGCTGTCGCGGCGACTTTAGGGGATGCGCAGATAGACCCGGCCTTCCGTGCCGAATTGCTTGCTCTCCCCAGCGAGGAATATATCGGCGAGCAGATGCCAGTGATCGCCGTCGAGGCCATTCATCACGCGCGCGATGGCTTGATGTGCAGCATCGGCACGCAGTTCGTGTCTGAGTGGGTCGGGTTGTATCACGATCTTGCCGCGGCCTATCAGCGCGACGCTTTGTCTATCGGTCGCCGGCGCCTGCGTAACCTGGCCCTGAGTTATCTGATTGCCAGCGACCACGAAGATCACGAGGAGATGACCCTGCATGCCCGTCAGCAATATGCCCAGGCTGATAACATGACGGACCGCTTGGCTGCTTTTCAGTTGCTGGTACAACATCGCCACCATGATGCCGAGGATATCCTGCTCGACTTTTACCGAAAGTGGCATGCATATCCGCTGGTGATCGACAAATGGTTTGCGATACAGGCAGCCGCACCACGCCCGGAAACCCTGCGTCAGGTAGAGCATTTGCTCGTGCATCCTGCCTTTGATTGGCGGGTACCTAACCGGGTACGTGCAGTGCTCGGTGGTTTTGCCGCTAATCCCACGGTTTTCCATGCAGCGGATGGGTCGGGCTACGCCTTTTACGCGGAACAACTCTGTCACCTTGACGATCTTAATCCACAGACAGCGGCGCGTCTGGCAACACCCCTGAGCCGTTGGCAGCGTTATGATGCTCCACGCCAGCAGGCTATGGGCGAAGCCTTGAAAATGCTGGCGGGTAAGCCTAAGCTTTCCCGCGACCTAGCAGAAGTCATACAGCGCTCTCATCCCACTAAATATTGAATATATTCAAAAATATAAGGAGACTGAAAGGATGGCTATAGATCGTCAACGCGCCCTCGCTAGAGCGCTCATGCTGAAAAACGAAGAAAGCCTGGATGCAGCGACAATCGCCGTTGCGGAACAGTTAAGTGGCAAGACCAATCTCACGCTCGGCGAGGCGGTCAGCGTTCTGGGTAATGATCAGATCGCCGAGGTGGCGGGTTTCTTAAGTGAGAGCCTGAATTGTCAGCAACTGGAGCAGGTCTGCGACACGGACACCTATGATCTCGAGCAGGCGCGCGAGTGGGAAGTGACGGAACCGCAATATTGCTTGGCCCACGAAATTGCCTTGATTGCGCATATGACCGAACGCAAGCGCGAGGGATTGGTTTAAGTGCTGACGGAATCAGCCCCACGGCCGTGGGGCGTTCTCCAGTCGCTCCCAATACCTGAAGAATTTTTTGCGTTGTCGGCTCTTCCGGGCATGGAGATAGCCCATCAGCATCCCCGCACTGAAAGCGAGTCCGTGCTTGCGGCTGGTAGCCAGCTCCGCCAGGTGCTGTCTTGCCATATCGGCGTCATGGACAGCACCAGAGATTTCCTGGAGGGCGGACAGCAGTTTGAGTAGTGTTTTACTGTCTTTGCTGGGCCATATATCGCCCAGCGCGAGAATCACATAGCGCCAGTTCTTAATGCGTATGCGCATGGCATGAAAACTGGCGGCGGTCTTGGCTGCATCTCCCGCCGCCATTAATTGGCGATCCTGACGCCGCAAATGCATTTCTGCGTAGTGCTGTAGATCCTGATCACTGTATAGCGCTGCACGCAGCAGCCGTGCCCAAAGCTTCAGAATCGCGGCGGCGCACTGGCCGAGATGGGCAGGTGTTGCTTCGGCTTGCACTATCAGCCAACTACGCAGCGGAATCACTTCGGTGCCCGTATCCGTGGCCAATGCTTCCCAATACATGGCGAGTACTTCATGATCACGGCGTATATTTTGCTGATGAAACCAGTCAGCCAATTCCTGACGGGCACTACCGAGACGGTTGTCAGCATCCAGAGCCCGGCAGAAGCGCAGCAGCGCGCGCAGGCTGCGGACGGTTTTGCGCAACTGATGTAAGGTCTGCGTGCTATTATCGGTCGAATGCTGCCTGGCTTCGCTAATCGCTTGTTGACTTTGTTGGATCAGCAGGCGGCTGAATGCTTTTCCGGCATTTTCGTGGCGGCGTAGCGGTGGTGTTTGGTAGCGCATCGTACCGGCATCGGTCGGTATCAGCCCGGCGAGACGCAAGCCCCGAAACATCTTGCTTTCCCCATCGGGCAACAGCGGCAGAGCGAGGCACAGTTCCGCGCCCATCTCCAATACCGCGGCAGCCTCTCCTGTTGCCAATTCCAGCTCTACTTCGAGAATAGGTTCACGTAAGCCGTTGGCAACGATTTCTCCGCGATCCAGTGCGACCAGAATCTGGCTGCCGTCCACGCGATCCACCCGACTCTCCAGCCGTTCAAAACGGGTTTCGAGAATGACTTGCAAGGCCAAATCCAAAAAGGGTGCCAGTAATGCTACAGCATCCGAGTCAGTAAACACCCGGAGATCAGCTTCGGAGGAGAAGACGGTGACGTTCCATTCGGGGCGCTGATGCAGTCCGCCAGCGGATTGGCCTTCGGCCTTGAGAGTGGCCACCCACTCTTTCCCTTCTCGACGTACACGGTAGGCTAGTCGGGCGCGCTGCAAGGCGCCATCACGGCTATCATAATAGAGAGCGTGAAGCTGCAAAGGGGAGGTCGTACCCAGTGCGAGCAGAGGATGTTGGCTGATTTTTTCCCAGGCGGCAGGGGACGGATCGAGTATCTGTAGTTTAAGCTCTTGTTCCACGTTTCCCCTCCGTTACAAAGCGCAGGATCTGCGCCCATTGCGGCAATTCAGCGCGGGTTTCTGCCATCCGCAAATCCGCTATGCCCGCGCCCAGTTGCGCGGCCCGCACATAGAGTTGGTTATCGCGCAGGGTGGCCACCACCGGCAGCTGCAAATCTGCCAGAAATAGTTGCAGACGCTGTCCGCCCTTGGTACGCGCATTCACGCGGTTGGCAATAACGCCCATGCGCACCTTACCCTTGCGAAAGCGTTTAATCTCATCCAGTTTTTCCAGGAAAAGACGGCTGGCGTCCATATCGAAAGAGGAGGGACCGATGGGTACCAACAGCACCTCCACCTCATCCAGCATGTCTTCCAGGCGCCCTTTTTTCAGGCCAGCAGGGGCATCAAAGACGACGAAATCGCTCGTTGGATAATCACGGAAATCCCGATCAGCATCGGCAATGATGGACAGCTTTGGCAGGTGCTCCGACCGCCGCTCGGCCCAGGAGCTGGACGAGTGCTGCGGATCCAGGTCAGCGAGCAGTACCGAACCGCGTAGTGCCAGAAAACTGGCGAGGTTGGTGGCAACTGTCGTCTTTCCGGCACCTCCTTTGCTGTTGAGCACCAGCACCCGGATCACGACGAAACCTTGTCACGCATGGTGGCTACTCCTATTGTAGTGTTCCAGTAAACGGTCCTGAGCCGATTTACAGGCGGCATCTGGGGTTTTACGCAGAAAATCATAAGTACCATCGGCACGCATGACCCAAGCGTTACAGTCATCTTCCAGGTACAGCTGAAGGGTTTCTTTGAGTATGCGTGCGCGCAAGTCGGGATCGAGAATGGGTACCGCGACTTCCAGGCGGCGAAAGAGATTGCGTCCCATCCAGTCGGCACTCGATATCCAAAGCTTGGGATGCCCGTCATTCCCGAAGTAGTAGACACGGCTGTGTTCGAGAAAACGACCGACAATGGAACGCACCCGGATACATTCAGAGATACCGGGTATGCCGGGACGTAAGGCACAGGCGCCGCGTACCACCAGGTCGATTTCCACCCCGGCTTGGGAGGCCCGGTACAGGGCGCGGATCAGGTCTGGTTCGACCAGCGCATTCACCCGTGCGATGATGCGGCCTTTCACGCCGAGCCGGGTCTCTGCCTCAATGGCATCACGTATCCCGCTGAACATGGTAAAGGGACTTTGCAGCAGGCAACGCAGTTGCGGTGCCTTACCCATGCCGGTGATATGCATGAACAGATCGTTCATGTCGGCCGTGATGTCAGGATGTGTGGTGAGCAGGCTAAGATCGGTATAAATCCGCGCATTACGGGGATGATAATTGCCAGTACCCAGATGCCCGTAGAGGCGAATCCCGTCCTCCTCACGGCGTAGGACCAGGATCATCTTGGCATGTACCTTGTGGTTGACCACGCCGTATACCACCTGTACACCCACCTCTTCCAGGCGCTCCGCCATCCGGATGTTATTGGCTTCGTCAAAGCGGGCCTTGAGTTCGACCACGGCAGTGACCTGTTTGCCCGCCATCGCTGCTTCTATCAGCGCATCGATGATGGGAGAGTCTGGGGTAGTGCGATATAACGTCTGTTTGATACCAATGACTTGCGGATCACTGGCCGCTTGGCGGAGAAAATCCAGCACCGGATTGAAGCTCTGGTAAGGGTGATGGAGGAGAATGGGTGCCTCGCGGAGTTGGGCAAATATATTCTCCGGTCGCGTACAGACTGAGGGTAGGCCGGGTACAAAGGGCGGGAAGAGCAGATCGTGGCGAGGAACCATGTCGATGATGGCGGCCAGCCGTGACAGATTCACGGGACCCAGCAGCGAGTACAGATTATCCTCACCAAGCTCAAAATGCTTCAAGAGGTAGTCGATCACCTCGCGCGGACAGTTGCTGGCGACTTCCAGCCGTACCGCCTCACCAAAAGGGCGCATCGGCAATTCATCAGCGAGCGCATCGAGGAGGTTGTCCACCTCTTCTTCGTCCACGAAGAGTTCACTATTACGGGTTACCCGGAATTGATAAAAACCCTGTATCGTCAGGCCCGGAAAGAGGGTTTGCACATGCTCGTGAATGATAGAAGAAAGAAACACGAAATCATGCGGACCGGCCAGGTGCGTTGGAATCTGGATGATACGTGACAGTATCCGCGGTGCCTGCACGATGGCGATGGGACTATGTCGCCCATAAGCATCCTGGCCCTCCAGGGCGATGGCAAAATTCAGTCCTTTGTTCTGTACCTTGGGAAAGGGGTGGGCTGGGTCAAGGCTCAAGGGGGTGAGCAGGGGTAGGACTTCACTCTGAAAATAGCTGCTGATCCAGCGTCTTTGCGCGGCCTGCCATTCGCGCCGACGCAACAGACGGATACCCTCTTTGGCCAGTGCCGGTAGCAGTCGTTGGTTCAGGCAGCGATATTGCGCAGAGATAATTTCGTGGGCCATTTTGGCTACGGCTTCAATTTCGAGATTGGGTCCGAGCATATCCGGCCCCGAAGGACCGGCACCAAATTTGCGCCGTTGCAGAAGCCCTGCCATGCGTACTTCAAAAAATTCGTCCAGATTGTTGGAAACGATGGTCAGATAACGTAAACGCTCCAGCAGGGGTACATGTGGATCATCTGCCAACGCGAGTACCCGCCGGTTAAATTCGAGGATGCTGAGGTCGCGGTTGAAATAGAGATCGGGATTGTCCAGAGAGGGCGCCGCATCAGCTTTTTGCGGGGCAGGTGCCTCATTCATGTGCGTATCCCCATGCGTTGTTCTGCCGCAATCAGGGTATTCTGCAAGAGTGTGGCTACCGTCATGGGGCCGACCCCGCCAGGGACTGGCGTGATCCACGCCGCACGTTGCTCCGCACCAGCAAAGTCTACATCACCGGTCAGCCGCCCATCCGGAAGACGATTAATGCCTACATCAATGACCACGGCTCCTTCACGAACCCACTCACCAGGTATCAGTCCCGGTTTGCCGGCCGCCGCGACGAGCAGCTCGGCGCGCCCCACATGGGCCGCAAGATCGCGGGTGAAGCGGTGGCAGACGGTCACCGTCGCCCCGGCCAGGAGGAGTTCCAGCGCCATGGGCCGCCCGACAATATTGGATGCGCCGACAATCACCGCTTCTTTCCCTCTGACCTCTATGCCAGTTTCCTGAAGCAATGTCATGATACCGGCGGGCGTACAGGAGCGCAGCAGCGGCGCGCGCAGCGCAAGGCGGCCGACATTGTAGGGGTGAAAGCCATCGACATCCTTGTCGACAGCAATGGCCTCAATGATTTCTTCAGGATCAAAATGTGGGGGCAGGGGCAACTGCACCAGGATGCCATCCACAGCATTATTGGCGTTTAATTCGGCAATGTGAGCCAGGAGATGCTGTGGCGTGCTGTCTGCAGGAAGATTGGCAGAAAAAGAACTGATACCTACGGAAGCACAGGCATCGCGTTTTTTTTGGACATAGACTTGCGACGCCGGATCGGCCCCGACCAGCACTACCGCAAGGCCAGGGGAGCGTCCATAGCGCTGGAGAAAAGCTTGACTGCGATGGGTGACCTCCGCCTGTATTTTTTTGGCTATGGATTTGCCATCAATGCGTTGCGCAGTCACCAGGACCTCTTTGCTAAGGTCTCAATGCTCAGGAAGAATTTATGACCCATGAAAAAATTTACCTGTGTGCGAATAGCGAACCAGTCAACCCGGCAGTATTTGCCAGTATTCTTCTGGCCACTCTCCGTCTTGTCAAGCGAAAAAAGCCGGGATCCCAATCAGCATCCCAGCCAGATCCATTGCGCCAAAGAGTCTACTTCCGTCAGGCTTCCTGGGTGTTCCGGGGCGCGCGTAAATCCTTGGCGACGAGCATATACATGGCTGGCACCACGAAGAGCGAGAAGAAAGCGCCGATACCCAAGCCGGTAAAGATCACCAGGCCCATCTGGAAGCGACTGACCGAGCCGGGTCCGCCCGCCAGCAGCAAGGGCAGAACGCCCAGCACCATCGCCCCCGTAGTCATGAGGATGGGACGCAAACGAATGCTGGAGGCCTTCTGCACGGCTGCTCGCTTGTTGAGCCCTTCTTTCTTCTGAATCTCGTTGGCGAACTGCACGATCAGGATACCTTGCTTGGCGATCAGACCAATCAGTGTAATCAGCCCTAATTCCGTATAGATGTTGATGGAAGCCAGCCCCAGGCTGATGAAAATCAACGCACCACTGATGGACATGGGTACCGTGATCAGCACGATCAGCGGGTCGCGGAAACTCTCGAACTGTGCGGCCAGCAACAAATAAATCAGGATGATGGCCAGTGCAAAGGTGGTCAGCAATGCCCCCGACTCTTGCATGTATTCACGGGATTGGCTCGCATAGTTCAGAGAAAAATCCTTGGGCATGATTTTTTCTGCCGCAGCCTTGAAGAACCTTAAAGACTCGCCCAGGGTAACGCCAGGCTTGGGCACCGCCTGGATGGTCGTCGAGTTGAGTTGCTGGAACTGTGGCAAGTATTGCGGCTCGACCTTGGTTTCAATAGAAACTACGGTAGATAAGGGCACCATCTGACCGCTGCCGGTGGCGATGTAATATTGCTTCAAGGCGGCTGGATCGAGGCGGAAATGATCCGGGACCTGGGGAATGACCTTGTAGCTACGGCCTTCCATATCGAAACGATTAACATAGTTGCCGCCCAAGAGGGGCTGCAGATCCTGGGCGATGTTCGCCATGGTCAGCCCAAGGGTGGCGGCCATATTCCGATTGATCTTCAACACGATCTCAGGATTGTCGATACGCAAGTCCTTGGTGACATAGAAAAACAAACCGCTTTTGTAAGCTTCTGCGATCAGTTGGCCAGCCACCTGATCGATTTTGCCGTAGCTGCCCGGGCTCTGCAGCACAAATTGCACCGGCAGACCGCCTGCCGAACCGGGCAGGGACGGCGGTAAAAAGGAGGCCACCTGGAGACCCGGGACACTTTGCAGGGCGCGCTGGGTCTGTGGTTGCAACTGCATCGCCGTCGTGGAACGTTTGTTCCAATTCGTCAGGTTCATGCCAGCGAACAAGCTGTTGGAGCCGCCGCCGCTGCCCACCGATATGCCGGTGACCATGAAGGTTGCCCTGGTTTCAGGATATTTATTCAACACCTTTAGAACCTGTTGTCCATCATTGGCCAGCCGATCCGGCGTAATGGTTGGGCCGCCCGTGCCAGCATTAAAAATGATGCCCTGATCTTCCGCTGGCGCCAATTCGGATTTTGAGGTGCTAAACAAAAAGTAGATACTCCCGAACACTACCACGGCAAAGAGCATGGTGACCGGCACATAATTCAGTGTGCTACCTAAGATACGGTCGTAGAAGTTGCGCAGACCAGTGAAGCGTTGCTCGATAAAGTATTCAAAGCCATGTTCCCTGGTCGGGCGTAATATCTTGCTGGAGAGCATCGGCGATAACGTGAGCGCTACGATCATGGACACTAAAACCGTAGCCACCAGCGTAAACGCGAATTCACCAAACAGACTGCCCGTCAGCCCCCCCATAAAGCCGATGGGGGCGAATACGGCGATGAGCGTGGTGGACATGACGATGATCGGCCCTCCCAGCTCCCGTCCGGTCATTAAAGCCGCTGCAAAAGGCGTTTTCCCTTCATCAATATGCCGGTGTACGTTCTCTACGATGATAATGGCGTCGTCCACCACCAGTCCGATGGCCAAAACCACTGCCAATAGGGTCAGCAGGTTGATGGTGAAGCCCATGAACCAGGTGATCAGGCCGGCGCCCACAATAGACAGAGGGATGGCGATCGCGGGTATGAGTACCGCACGGAAAGAACCCAGGAAGAGGAAAATGACCAGCACCACCACGGCAAGGGTAATTCCAATGGTCATGACGACTTCATCGATAGAGGCCTTGATGAAAGTGCTGGCGTCATAAGGAATGGCCATATGCACCCCGGGCGGCAGGCTTTTGGACAGTTGTGCCAGCGATGCTTTTACCCCGGAAGCCACATTCAGAGAGTTGGCCGAAGGTGCCTCCTGAATACCGATAAATGCCGCCGGCTTGCCATCAAAAAAGGCCTGCGAGGTGTAATCCTGTGCACCGAGTTCGACTTTGGCTACATCTTTGAGACGGATCAGGGTGTTGCCAGACTGGCGCAGAACCAGATTGCGGAATTCACCCACATTATGCAGATTGGTGGTCGCGACGATGGTGTTTTGTACTGTCTTTCCCCGCGTTTGTCCGACAGCGGAAATGAAATCGTTCGCAGCTAATGCTTGTGAAACCTGCGCGGCGGTAATGCCCAAGGCCGCCATTTTCTGCGGATTCAACCACACCCGCATCGCGTAGGTATTCCCGTTACCGGCGCCTGGTGGCAGTATCTGCGCTTCGCCTACTCCCGGTACCGAGGCCAGTCGCGGTTGCGCTACCCGCAGCAGATAGTCGGTAATTTGCTGCTGACTGAGTTCTTGGCTGTAGAAGGCGACGTACAGCAGATCTGTCAGGGCGCCGTTCGTGACGCTGATGACGGGTAGTTGACTGCCCGCCGGTAACTGATCCGTTACCTGCTGCACTTTCGATTGGATGTTGGCGAGCGCCGCATTGGGGCTGTAATTCAACTTCATGTACACGGTGATGGTTGAAGAACCGTCCGAACTGTTGGCGGTCATGTAGTCTATATCCGGTGCGCTGGCGATCACTTTTTCCAGGCGCGCGGTGATGAAGCCTTGTACGGTATTTGGGCTGGCGCCGGGATACGCGGTTTTTATGGAAATGACCGTGTTCACCAAGGCTGGATATTCACGGACCGGCATCATCGAATAGGCATGCAGACCCAGCAGGAAAATGACGAGGCTCAGGGCGGTGGCCAGTACCGGGCGGCGCACAAAAATATCGGTGAAAGTCATGTTTTACGCCTCATGCATCTTTCTCGGTGCTGATCTTGACGAGACTGCCATCCACCAGTTTTACCTGCCCTGCAGTGATGACCATATCACCGGCTTTAAGGCCCGAGACGATACTCACCTGTCCATTACGCTCCTTGCCGGTCTTGATGACTTGTTGATGGGCGACTTCCACGGTCTTGCCATTCTGCGTCGCCTTTTTAATCACATAGACATAGTCGCCGAAGGTGTTATAAGAAAGAGCGGAGACGGGCACCGTCAACACCTTTTCTTCGATATTGCGGATTACCGTGAGCTCGCCAAAAAGTCCGGGGCGCAATACACTTTGCGGATTGGCAATGGTGGCCTGCACCTCAATTTGCCGTGTCGCGCTATTCACCGAAGCCCCCAATGCGGTCACTTTTCCGGCGAAAATCTGACCCGGGCGTGCATTAGTCTCGACTTGCACCAGCGTGCCCACATGAATGTCCTGTAGCTCACTTTGCGGTAAAGTGAAATTCGCATGGAGCGGATCCCAGGATTGCAGGTCGACGATCTTGGTGCCGGGTGTGAGATATTGCCCAATATTCACCTGGCGGATGCCCAGATAACCGCTGAAGGGCGCGCGGATGGCCAACTTGTTCAGCGTCGCACGAATGTTTTTAAGCGTAGCCGCGCTGCTTTGATAGGTAGCCACAGCGGAATCCAGTTGTGATTGACTGGCGGCTTTGGTGGCAATCAGTTCGTGGGTGCGGTGTAGATTGATCTGTGCCAGACGAAGTTGTGCTTCATCGCTCGCCAGTTGTGCCCGCTGGTTGCTGTCGTCAATTTGCACCAACACCGTGCCTGCCTGGACATAATGACCAGAATGGAAGTGAATGGCGGTCACATTGCCGGCTATCTGCGGGGTGATCTCCACCCCTTGCACGGCCGCCAGAGAAGCTATGGCCTGCAGGCGAGGATGCCAAAGTTCTGTTTTGGCCGCGGTAGCGCTGACGGTCATGACGGGTTTGGGCATGTGCGCCATGGCCGCGGAAATCTTCTCGTTAACGAAGATCTTGAAGCCAAAAATACCCCCAAAAACAATGAGCAGGACGATAATTACAATAATAAATGCTTTTTTCATGACCAGTCTCCACGGCGGATGGCTGTGCTGAATGCATGATTGCTCATGGGTTAGCCTGCGCTGCCGGCAATGTACCGGCATCTGAATGGGAATTTTGTGGGGCGCTGGCGGGGGCTCGGGGCCCCGTTTTGTTCCACCAGCCACCACCCAGAGCGACGAGCAGCGCTGCGGTATCCTGATAGCGCTGCGACTCAGCCTTGATTTCAGCAATCCGGGCATGGTCATACTGTACTTCGGAGGTCAGCAGGGTGAGATAATCAGAGGCCCCCGCCCGATAACTCGCCTGGGCCAGCTGCAACGCCTGCGCGGCTGCCTGGAACGCCTCTCGCTGCGCCGCGAGCGTCTGTGCATCATGCTCCACCGCGCGCAAGGCATTCGCTACCTGAGCAAAGGCACTGAGCACCGTACTTCTGTAAGCGGCATACACTACGTCATAAGCGGCGTGTGCTTCGGCTTTCTGCGCCTCCAATTTGCCGCCCTCAAAGATCGGTTGCGACAGGGCGCCCACCAGGCTCCAGATGCTGCTCACCGGGTTGAAAAACAGCCCCGGGTGCGTCGCTGTGGCGCCGAACGCGGCGCTGAGTTGGACGGTAGGATAAAACTGCGCACGCGCCTCTCCGATCATCGCATTCGCCGCCCGCATCTGCGCGAGTGCAGCGCGGATATCCGGACGCTGCTTCAACAACTGCGAGGGGAGGCTTACCGGCAGTTTCTCCGGCAGTTGCAGCTCTTCGAGGGTAAAGGTTTGACGGCTGGCGTTCGCAGGAAAGTTTCCCACCAAAATGGCGAGCTCATGACGATAGACGGCAAGTTGCTGCTCCAGCGGCGGCAGAGTCGCCATTTCGGTGGCTAGCTGACTGCGCTGATTCACCACGTTGACATAGTCGATGGCTCCCGCCCGGTACTGGTTCTCGGTCAGTTGCAGAAGCTTTTTTTCCTGAGCAATGATGGCCGTGGTGGCGCGAACCTGACCTGCCGTCGCCGCCTCATTGATGGCGGTGGTGACAATGTTGCCGGTCAGCGTCAGTCGTGCCGCTTCCAGTTCCCACTGTTGATACTTCACCAAGGCTTCACTATTGCGATAGACCAGGCGGTTAACGCCGAAAATATCCGGGTAGTAGGTGACGCCGACGCTGCCGGTGATCAGGGAGTAGTAAAAGCCGCCACTCCTGCCAAAGGCTGCGGCGCTGGCCTTGCTACGATTCGCCTGGAGATTGCCGGTGATCTGCGGGTAAAAAATGCTGTTATTCACTTTCGCGGTGGCTTGCGCTTCGCGCAGTTGTGCCTGTGCCTGGGCGATGGTCGGGCTGTTTTTCAGCCCTGCGGCGATCAGTTCGTCCAGCGCTTTGGCGTGAAAGAGCTTCCACCATTCTTCGTGGAGTTCTTTGCCATATTCCATTTCCTGAGCCTGGCCAGCAGGACCACCGGGCACTACCGTTTGTTTGATGCTCGCACCAGCGGTATAGGGTGTTTTATCCAGTGGCGCCTGGGGAACACGCAGCGGCGACTCGAAGCTACAGGCCGCCAGACTCCCTGCCAGCACGGTTGCCAGCGCCGCGGCAATGGGTCTTGGCAATGCTTTTTGCACAACAACACCTCTCACGAGCCTATACCGACCGGTCAGTATAATGGCGATAATTCCACCTGCTGTCAAACTTGCCTGGCGTTTTTTTTTTGCAGCAAATGCAGGGAACCAGTCGCTGGGCAACGCGGTCAAACATGGCTACTGAACCCGCGTGTGTGAGGCTCTTGATTTAGACAAGCTTTCACCACATATTCAAAGCACAACATTTTAGTTGGAGGAGCGTATGCAATTAAAAATTTTTGGACTCATTGCCGTTGCCTTGATGCTGGTCGCACCGGCAGCGTGGGCTGAGCCGAGTGTAGCGCAAGTCACGCAGGCTGTGCAGGCGGGTCGTTTGGACCAGGCGCAGAGCATGATGCAGAAAGTATTGGTTGCGCATCCGCAGTCTGCAGAAGCGCAGTATCTGGAAGCGCGTATTTTGGCGCGTCAGGGTAACTGGGCCGAGGCGGCAGCGGCCTTGCAGAAGTCCGAGCAACTGGCTCCCGGCATGCCCTTTGTGAAACCGCCGGTGCTGACCTCTTTTAAGAAGTCGTTGCAGAGTCATGTGAATAAACCGGTCGGTAAAATCAGCAAAAAAAGTCACTGGAGTACAGTGCTGGCGTTTTTCCTGGGTCTCGTCGCGTTCATTGCGCTGATATCCATGTTCTTGCGCCGCCGCCGCCAGCAGGCGAGCATGATGTACCGTGGGCAGCCTTCTGGGCCTTTCGGGGGGATGAACGGTTATGGTCCCATGAATCCCGGCGGCGGCATGGGCGGCATGCCGCAGCAGGGGGGTGGGCTGGGGTCCAGTCTGGCCTCCGGGATTGCCACTGGTGTTGGTGTGGGCGCCGGACTGGCAGCCGGGCAGGCATTGGCCGGCAGTCTGTTTGGACACGGCAATGCATCGGGTAATGCCGCCGGTGATAGCAGCAACAATGATCTGGGTTTGACGGACGACTCCTGGGGCAATGACCAGTTGGCGTCCAATGATGACTTCGGACTGGATGACGGCGGCGACAGCTGGGGCTAATCCCGTTGCTTTGCGCAATCGGAGGGGCATCACTGCGATGCCCCTTTTTAATACCCTTTCAGGGGGTTATGGTAGCGGGTAACCGAGTTTGCGCAACACCCGGCAGAGGGCAATCAGCGGCAAGCCCAGCAATGCGTGCGGGTCTTCTCCTTCCATGCGCTTCACCAGACTGATGCCCAGCCCCTCGGAGCGGAAACTTCCGGCGCAATCCAGTGGCTGGTCTCGCGCCACATAGCGCTCAATCTCCATGCTCGTTAGAGCGCGGAGGACGATCCGATAGGGCTCCAGGAATATTTCTGTGCCGGATGCGGCGACAATGGCAATGCCATTGAGAAATTCGACGGGCTGACCCTGCATCCAGCCCAGTTGTTCCGCGGCCCGTTCGGCATTCCCCGGTTTGCCGAGAATGCGGGTACCGCAGACCGCCATCTGGTCGGCGCCGATGACCACTGCCTGGGGATTGCGGCGTGCCACGGCCTGCGCCTTGGCCTCTGCCAGCCGACAGACGAGGGCCTCTGGCGCCTCGTCCGGTAACGGGGTTTCATCGACCGCTGAAGCCTCCACGCGGAACGGAATTTGTAAACGTTGCAACAATTCCTGGCGGTAAGGACTGGTGGACGCGAGGATTAATTCTGGCAGAGACACGCACCTTCCTCCTTACCCGGTGTTGCGCTGTCCGGCAGAAATAGCATTGATGGTGCGCAATAGGGGGTCCAGCCATATCTCGCGGAACTCGGGCGCTGCGTCATCGTTGCGATAACGACGCAGCAAGGCGAGCTGAATATGGTTGAGTGGCTCCATGTAGACATTGCGTCGTTGCAGGGAAAATGCCAAGGCCGGATTGTCGGCGAGTAGTTGCGTTGATCCGGTCATGGCGAGCACCTCGGCCAAGCTGCGCTCGAATTCGGCACGAATTTTCTGATATATGCTGGCGGCAACCTCCTGATCTCTGGGTAAACCGGCATATTCGCCAGCGATAGCCATATCCGTTTTGGCCATGGCCATGATGATATTGCTCATGAGTGCCCGAAAGAATGGCCACTGTTGGTACATATCCTGTAAAGCCTGCAAGCGCTCCGGCTTGTCCTCCCGCCACTGGGAGAGTGCCGAACCCAGTCCATACCAGGCGGGCAGAATATGCCGCGATTGGGCCCAGGCGAAAATCCATGGGATAGCCCGGATAGAAGACATGGAACGGTCCCCCCGCTGGCGATGGGAGGGACGCGACCCGATGTTCATGTGGGCAATTTCGTTAAGCGGGGTGGCCTCGTAGAAATAATCCATAAAGCCCGGCGTGTTTTCAGTCAGATCACGGTAAACCGCCTCCCCGGTGCGGGTTAGCTCCGCCATAATCCGCAGGTGGTCCGGGTTATCACTAGGTACGGACCGGACCAGACCAATACTCGCCTTGATGAGACCAGCCGTGCCCACGGTCAGTTCATAAAGTGCCGTTTCCAGATTGGCATATTTGAAGGAGAGCACCTCTCCCTGTTCGGTGATTTTGATTTGTCCGCGTACGGTATCCGGCGGCTGGGCCAGAATGGCTTCGTAGGTGGGGCCGCCGCCACGCCCCACGCTGCCGCCGCGGCCGTGGAAGACGCGTACCTGAATCCGGCGTTTGTCCGCCAGGGCAGCCAGCCGCATTTGCGCCTGATACAGGGTCCAACTGGAAGAGAGGATACCACCGTCCTTGCAGGAGTCCGAATAGCCCAGCATGACTTCCTGAGTATCGTCCTGACTGCGGAGGATTTCAGTATAAACCGGGTTGTCCAGTAAGGTGGACATCACCGTGTCCATGCGTTCGAGATCGTGGATGGTCTCAAAGAGTGGCGTGACGGCAATCTCACTGTAGAGCCCTTGCCGTGACCAACCGGCCAGGCCGAACTCCTTGGCGAGTACCAGCACTTCCATGATGTGGCTGGCCTCGTGTGTCATGGAGATCACATAATTGCCGAAACCGGATGCACTCACTTCACGACGCAACTGGGCGATGCAGCGGAACATGGCGCAGGTCTCGGCCGCCATTGGCGACAGATCGGGCTGCTTTTCTAGCAGCGGGCCGGGTCGGCGCAGTGCTTCCGAGAGCACCAGCAGGCGGGTCTCTTCCGGCAGTTCCAGGTAGTTGGCGAAGCTCGGCACTGCGGCGAAAAGCTCAGCGATGGTACGGGAATGTACGGTGGATTCCTGACGAATATCCAGATTGGCCAGATGAAAGCCGAAGGTCTGAACCAGCCAGATAATGTCCTGCACCTCGTGATCGGCGATGTAGTCATCGTTGTGGCCCCGCAAGGAGTCACGCACCAGCAGCAGATCGTCGAGGAAATCTTCCGCGGCTGCATAAGCTGGACCAGAGGACTCATTGAGGACCTGACCGTTTTCCAGCTGCCGGAGTCGCAGATCAAGGCGCGTCATCATATAGCGCAGTTTGCGCCGATAAGGCTCGCTGGGAAAACGTTGATCCACCCACTCGGCGAGTTCCGGGAAGTCATCGGCATCACGTTCCAGGGAGGCCAGCAGGATGGGAGAAATGGCGCAGAAACGGCTGGAATGCCCGAGCAGCTGGTAGAGATCGTTTAAGCGGCGCTGATATTCACGCAACACTTCGATGCTCTGGGTACGTAAGGCCCAACCGGTAATGGCCGCCGTCACATTGGGATTGCCATCGCGGTCACCACCGATCCAGGAGCCGAAGCGGATGAAAGCCGGGATATCGATATCGTCATTGCCAAAGACCCGTCGCGCTGCACGCCGCGCCGCCTGATAGGTGCGCGGTACCGCTTCAAAGAGGCTGTCGCGGAAGTAGAAAAGGCCATTTTCGACCTCATCCTGTACCTGTGGTCGATTGGCACGCACTTCCTCGGTTTCCCAGAGAATCTGGATTTGCGCCTTTAAATTGTCGAGAACATCTTGTTCTTCTTCATCATTGAGAGATGGATCGTCGAGCATTTTGCTGGCCACAAAGATGCGGCGTAAACCATGAAGAACCGTCCGCCGCTTGGATTCGGTGGGATGTGCCGTGAATACCGGCAGGTAGCACGTCTGATCCAAGAGAAATTGTATTTGCCCGGAGTTGATGCCCTGATTTTGCAGTTCGCGGAAGGTTTCCTCGAAAGAACCGACCCACAGCCCATCCTTCTTTTGGAGCAAGCGGCGGCGATGCAGATGCTGGAACTCTTCTTCCGCAATGTTGACCAAGCTAAAGTAGGTATTGAATGCGCGTATCACCAGCACGAGATCATCTTGGGGCAGCGCATCAATGAAGCGCGCGAGACGATCACGCAGGCGGCGATCCTCTTTTTTGTGCAACCGGATATATCCCTGGCGAAGCTGTTCTACGGCATTGAATACCCGGGCTCCGGCTTGCTCGCGCAGGACTTCGCCCAGCAAATTGCCGAGCAGTTTAACGCGAGCGCGGAGCGCTTTGTCATTGATGGTCGTTTTTTCCAAGGTTCCGTCTCCTATTTGTTGCCATATCAGGGGCGATGACCACCGGGTCGTCCACTGAAACCAGGGGTGCCTGGGGGCTGTCTGGGAAAAGTCCCGGTCGCGGTCTTCTGCTGCAGACTGAGGCAGCGGAAGACCGCGACCGGGACTTTTGCCGACTGGCTTTGCATCTAACGTAATGGGAAGCGTGCGACAGGTCAATTCATAACAAAAGCGGATTGCCGCTTCGCCCCGGGCAGATGTGCTATATCGCGGTTGCACAAGCATGGCATTTGCTTTGTTTTTGAGTTAGTCTAATTGCCTTGCAGTGCAAGGAGTCCCACAGGCTTTTTCACTACCCTAGAAGTGCCATGAAGCTATAGTTCAAGGAGATAAAAAATGGCCGGACAACAAAAAGGACAGGTCCTTCAGGATCCTTTTCTCAACCTGTTGCGTAAAGAGCACGTTCCTGTCGCCGTCTATCTGGTGAATGGTATCAAGCTGCAAGGCTTTGTGGAGTCTTTTGACCAGTTCGTTGTATTGCTGCGCAACAATGTGAGCCAGATGATTTACAAGCACGCCATTTCTACGGTGGTTCCCGGTCGCGATGTGCGTTTGCCCTTGCCAGAAGGTGAAGGCGAGAGCAGTACGGAAGAAGAGGCCTGATTCTGGCGAATACCGCAGTTGCTGTAGCCGCGCCCCGGGAGAGGATTTTGCTTGTCCATGTGGTATTACATGGTGAGACTGATCCCGACGACGGGGCAGAGTTTTCTCATCTGGCCACAGATAGTGGCGCGGAGGTATTGGCATTCCTTTCCGTGCAGCGCGATCGTCCCGATCCGGCGACTTTTCTGGGGCGTGGTAAGGTAACCGAACTGGCGGAGCAGGTTGCCGACTTGTCTGTAGATCTCGTGCTCTTCGATCGGGTCCTGAGCCCGGTGCAGGAGCGCAATCTGGAGCGCGCCCTCCAGTGCCGGGTCGTCGACCGAGTGGGTCTTATCCTCGATATTTTTGCGCGACGAGCGCATACCCATGAAGGCAAATTGCAAGTGGAGCTGGCGCAGTTGACACGCTTGCGGACACGCCTCATCCGCGGTTGGACCCATCTGGAACGCCAGCGCGGCGGCATCGGATTGCGGGGTCCGGGTGAAACCCAGTTGGAAACCGATCGTCGGCTCATCGGCGAGCGTATTCTCGCCCTGCGCGGACGTCTGGTCAAAGTGGCTGCGCATCGGGCAACCCAGCGGCGGGCGCGGCAGCGGGCACCACTACCAACGGTCGCCTTGGTCGGCTATACCAATGCCGGTAAGTCTTCCCTCTTTAATACCCTCACGGAAAGTTCCAGTTACGCCGCCGATCGCCTGTTTGCGACCCTCGATCCCGCCATACGGCGTTTGCAAGTTGCGGGACACGAAGCCATTCTCCTGGCTGATACCGTCGGTTTTTTGCGTGATTTGCCGACGGATTTGATCGCCGCTTTTCGTGCGACTTTGGAAGAGGTGAACCAAGCGCAGTTACTCCTCCATGTGGTAGACGGGAGCGCTCCCGACCGTGATGCCCAGATTGCTGCGGTAGACGCGGTTTTGACAGAAATCGGCGCAGCTGAGATTCCCCGTCTGTTGGTGCTCAACAAGGTGGATTTGACAGGAGATGCACCAGGAAATGTATATGAAGGCTCTGGCAAGCTGATGGCGGTGCGTGTCAGCGCTCGCTCTGGTGCCGGTTTGCCCGAGTTGCTGCAGGCGATGACACAGCGTGTAGGACGATCCATGCTACGTGCAGAGCTGACGTTGACGCCTGAAGAGGGCGCCTTGCGTGCCCGCTTACACCGCGTGGCCAGTATTGTTGAGGAAAGCTTTGATGATCAGGGCATGGCACATCTGATTTTTGATATTGATGATCTCACCTGGCGGCGCATGCGTGCGCAAATGCGCAGTAGCGGTTGTCAGGCGATGGATGCGCCCCCTACAATACCGGCCGATGGCTGAGGAAGGAGAGTGGTATGCCGTGGAGTGATCCGGGCGGAAACGGAAACAAAAACGATAATAACCCTTGGGGACGACGTCCCAATGCGCAAAAGCCGGTTTTTGATATCCAGAAAATCACCCAGGAGTTGAAAAAACTGGGTGGTATTTTTGGCTCCGGTGGTGGCCGTGGCGGCGGCTCGAAGATGGATCGCAAGTGGCTGCAATTGCTACCTTTTTTGGCAGTTGCGATACTGATCCTGTTCTGGATTGCCTCGGGCATTTACGTCGTGGGACCCGATGAAGAGGGGGTGGTGCTACGTTTTGGCAAAGAGGTTGGCATCAGCCAGCCCGGTTTACACTATCGGCTCCCTTTCCCTTTTGAGCGTGTGTATCTGCCCAAGGTAGCGCAGAGCCATCGTCTGGTTTTGGGCTATGGTGGTGCCGCTGATTCACTGAATCCCGGCATGATGCTGACTGCAGATGGAAACGTGGTCGATATCCGTTTTGCCGTGCAGTACCGAATTACCAATGCCAGTCATTATCTCTTTGCCACCACGAATCCGGATCAATTGATTTCATATGGTGCGGAGTCCGCCATGCGCGAGCTGGTGGGGCGTAGCAATATTGACGATTTGCTGACCTCCAGTAGAGGCGCGATTGAACAGCAGGCCCAGCAGATCACCCAAAACCTGCTGAATCGCTACCATGCGGGGGTTACCATTAACTCTGTTCAATTGCTGCAGGTGGCCCCCCCCAAGGCGGTCCAGCCAGCGTTTACGGAGGTGACGACCGCACGTGAGGATATGGAGCGGGTGCGTAACGAGGCGCAAGCTTATGCGAGTTCGGTGATCCCCAAGGCCCAGGGAGAAGCTGGCGCCATGGTGACGAATGCCGAGGGCTATAAGCAGCAGGTAGTGGATCGTGCCAAGGGGGATAGCGCACGTTTCACGGACATCCTCCAGGCCTATCAGAAAAATCCAAAGGTGGTGAGTGAGCGGATGTACTTACACACCATGCAGGATATTCTGAGTCATACCCAGAAAGTGATTATTGAGAGCAAGGGGCAGCCCGTGATTTATCTCCACATGCCCGCCAGAACTCCCACCATGGCGGTCAAGAGTCCGACGAACTCTGCAGCAGCCACGGCGCCAGCCGTGTCCATATCTTCGCCGGTAGCACGAACGAGCAGTCCGGCGCCTTTGCAGATCCCAATCTCGGGAGCCAGCTCATGAAGAACTGGGCCTGGAGTTTGATTGCTGTGGTGCTCGCCTTGTTGTTACTGGCCTCCGCGAGTTTTTACTCGGTGCGCATGACCCAAACCGCGGTGGTATTGCAGTTTGGTAAAGTGGTACGGGTGGCGGAAACTCCTGGGCTCCATATGAAATGGCCTCTGGTGCAAAATGTGGAGTTCATCGACAACCGTTTATCAAGCTACAGTACGCAGCCGGAATCATTTTTGACGGTCGAAAAAAAGCCGGTGCTCATCAACTTTTTTGCCGAATGGCAAATAGTCAATCCACTGGTTTTTTACACCCGCCTGCATAATGATGCGAGCGCACAAAGCCGAATCGGTGACATTGTGCGCTCTTCTTTGCGGGGTGAGATCGCTACAATGACCTTGGCGTCGGTGATACAGGGTAACCCTAAGAAGATGATGGAGCCGGTGCTGGTGGCGGCCAATCAGCGCCTTCAATCCCTTGGCGTGCATCTGGTCGATGTGCGCGTTATGCAGGTGGGTTTGCCCCCGGCGGTGCTGCAGGCCGTCTACAAACGGATGGAGGCTGAGCGTACGCAGGAGGCCAATGCCTACCGCTCGCGGGGGGCCGCAGATGCCGCCGAAATTCACGCCAGCGCGGACAAGGAAAAGACCCAGATTATAGCGGATGCCTATCGGCAACAGGAAGAGTTAAAGGGGCAGGGGGATGCTGAGGCGGCTTCTATCTACGGTGCGGCATATGGTAAAGATCCGGCATTCTTCTCTTTTTATCGCAGTCTGGAAACATATCGTCACAGTCTGGGGGACAAGGATATTCTCGTGCTGAGCCCGGATTCGCCATTTTTTAAATATTTTCGCCATTCGCTGGAGCCGACAGGCAAATGACGCGTCCCGAATCTCACCCAGCCTGGTTGCTGCCGAGTGGTTTTGAAGACGTTCTCCCGGCCCGTACGGAGGCACTGGAGCACTGTCGCCGAACTTTGCTTGATCTCTACGCACAGTGGGGCTATCGCCAGGTTATTCCACCCCTGGTGGAGCATCTGGAGAGTTTGCTGACCGGAAGTGCCGCAGACCTCGACTTGCAGACCTGGAAACTGTTGGATCAGGACAGTGGTCGGCTGGTGGGTCTGCGTTCGGATATGACGCCGCAGATGGCCCGTATAGACGCCCAGACCTCCTCTGCGACGGAGCTTCGACGTCTGGCTTATGCGGGCACAGTGCTGCGCGCCCGGCCCGATTTGCTCGGTGGGAGCCGCGCTCCGTTTCAGATGGGTGCCGAGCTCTTCGGGGTGGATGGGCCGGCGGGGGATCTGGAGGTCCTTTCTCTGATGGTGGAGAGCCTCATCCACTGTGCAGTACCGAATCTGTTGCTGGATATCGGGCATGTGGGTATTTCCCAAGCACTGGCGGACGCGGCAGGTCTGGAAGGTGCGCTACGTGCGGACTTGTTGCAGCATGTCGAGCGCAAGGCTTGGCCGGATGTGCGGGCATGGTTGCGGGAGCACCATTGCGGTACGGAGCTCAGCGCAGATTTTGATGTCCTGTCGCGCTTACAGGGTGAATTCGACGTTTTGGAGCAAGCCCGCCAGCGTCTCGGGCATCACCCGGCTGTTTGCACAGCCCTGGATGATCTGCATTTTGTCTGGGGGGCCTTGCGTGTGCGTTATCCTGATCTTGCGATTCAATGTGACCTCTCGGAGATCCACGGGCATCGGTATCATACCGGCTTGCTGTTTTCGCTGTTTGGTCCGCAGCGTGGTGAGGCGCTGGCCAGTGGTGGTCGCTATGATGATATTGGTGTCGCTTTTGGCCGACGACGGGCAGCGACGGGCTTCAGTTTAGATCTCAAGCCGCTGCTGCGTGAATTCCCGGCAGCGGAGAGAGCGCGGCAGATTTGGGCTCCAGCTGGTACTGATGATCTTTTGTGGCAGTCGATACAGGAACACCGTCGGGCTGGTTATGCTGTTTTACAGGACTTGGTGAATCAGGAAGTGCCTGACCAGCAGACATTGCGGGCACGGGGCTTTGATGCTGCTCTGCTCAGAGAGCAGGCGGGCTGGAAGATGCGGCAGCTTGATTCGTGAATTTTAATTTTCCAATGACCCATTTGCGGAGTCGTTCGTGGCTATGAATCAAAATGTGGTGATCATCGGTACCCAGTGGGGCGATGAGGGTAAGGGTAAAATTGTCGACTGGCTGACAGAACGCTGCCAGGCGGTGGTACGCTTTCAGGGCGGACATAATGCTGGCCATACCTTGGTGATTGGCGCACGGAAAACGGTTCTGCATCTGATTCCCTCGGGTATTCTGCGTGCTGGCGTGTCCTGCTTTATTGGTAACGGTGTGGTGCTGGATCCGCTGGCCCTGTTTTCCGAGCTGGATGAGTTGCAGCCAGTGGTGCCCGATGCCCATGAGCGCTTATTTATTTCCGACGCCTGCCCGTTGATCCTGCCCTACCACAAGAGTCTCGACCGGGCGCGGGAGCAGGCGATGGGTGCGGCAAAAATCGGCACCACCGGTCGGGGCATCGGGCCCGCTTATGAGGATAAGGTAGCGCGGCGCGCTTTGCGTGTTGCCGACTTGTTCCACCGTGAGCGTTTTGCCGCCAAGCTTGGCGAGGCGCTGGATTACCATAACTTTGTGCTCCAACATTATTTTAAGCAGGAACCGGAAAACTTCCATGCCATTCTGGAGCAGTATCTGGGGCTTGCGGAGCGCCTGGCACCCATGGTGGTAGATGTTTCGGTGCGACTGGCGCGTTTGCAGGCGGAAGGGGCGCGGATTCTCTTCGAGGGTGCCCAGGGTACCCTGCTGGATGTGGATCACGGCACGTACCCCTTTGTGACGTCCTCTAATACGGTGGCGGGTAGCGCTTCCGCCGGAAGCGGGGTAGGGCCAGCGGACCTGGGCTATGTACTGGGTATTACCAAGGCCTACACCACGCGAGTCGGGGCCGGACCATTCCCTACGGAGCTTTTTGATGAGACGGGGGTCTTCCTCGCTGAGCGTGGTGCGGAGGTGGGTGCAACCACCGGACGAGCGCGGCGTTGCGGTTGGTTTGATGCGGTGGCTTTGCGGGCCGCCTGCCGGGTGAATGGGGTGACGGGCCTGTGCATCACTAAGCTGGATGTACTGGATGGCCTCGCGGAGATTCGCGTTGCTGTCGGCTACCGGGTAAACGGGGTGGTTCAGGAGGAACTGCCCGGTGGGGCGGAGGCCCTGGCGGCCTGTGAACCCATCTACGAAAGCTTCCCGGGTTGGTCAGAGTCGACGGCAGGCGTGCGGCACTGGGACGATCTTCCCCAGGCGGCGCGTTGCTATCTGGAGGCCATTGCAGAGCGCGCCGAACGGCCCTTGGCGATTATCTCCACGGGGCCGGATCGGGATGACACTATTTTACGTACGGAGATCCTTTGACTGGCGAATCGGGCCGGACAAGTCTCGGCGGGTTTCATCGCTGGCTATAGCGATGAGAAGCGGTACAATGCCAAGGTTGGTTGCACATCCTCAGGAGAAGGCCATGAGTGAAAAAGACAAGATGATTACCCGTCGCGATGCGCTGAAAAACATTGCGGTTGTTGTCGGAGCGGTGGCTAGCACGACGGTGATGGGAGCCGGTGTGGCAGACGCCGGAACCATGCCAAAGGCAGCAATGCAATATCAGGATACGCCTAAAGGCAAGGCTCAGTGTTCAATCTGTGCACAGTTTATTGCTCCACATAGTTGTAAGGTAGTGGCGGGTAACATCAGCCCCAATGGCTGGTGTATAGCCTTTGCTCCTAAGTCAGCATGAGATAGCGCCCCATCTTCTCCACGGCCACTGCGCTGCATCCGGAAGGAAGATCGGATTGAAGGTAACGATTGAGCTGATCGGCAAAGGTTTTGCTGGGGAGGACCTGTCCCGGACGGGGCACCGGTTGCTGGGACTCCATGGTCCAATATCCAGTGATCGCTGTGCTATCTTGGAATATGGCCTGGGGCACAGGCGGGGCAGTGCTGCGCTGAAACGTGGGTTGCAAAGAAATAAACCGGGGTTTCATGATCTCCATGAAACCCCGAATAATGGTTTGTTTTGGTTTATTTTAGTAGCCCTTTTGGGCTACTGGGATACTCTGATGTGGTACCGGGGACTGGCACCATTATTTAGTTCGTAGGCGTTCGTGAGAGTTCACAAGCGCCTTTTCTTTTAATGGCTTGGCGGGTTTTCCGTTCGTCGCGGTTCGCTCTGGTTCGTGTGCATCCGGGTACAGTTGTGGGTATGATTGTGGGTATTTTCCGCATTGAGCCAACCATACCATCATGTCCCTATCCGATACCCGCGTCCGCAGCGCCAAACCCAAAGACAAACCCTACAAGCTTGCTGACGAAAAGGGGCTCTTTCTCTATGTGACGTCTAGCTCCAAACTTTGGCGCATGGCCTATCGATATGCAGGGAAACAAAAGTTACTGTCGTTCGGGTCTTATCCAGAAATCTCTCTGAGTGCTGCAAGAGAGAAAAGGGAGGACGCCCGCAAACTGCTTCGCGAAGGGATGGACCCTGGGGCAATAAGGAAAGAGGAAAAGGTGAAGGCGCTCCTCAACCAGCAAGGGGCATTACCAAGCAATACCTTTCAGTCGATCACCATGGAATGGCTGGAAAAGCAAAAAGAGGTTTTAACACCAGCAACGGCGGTTCGTCTGGAATCGCGTCTGGTGCGTTTCGCCTATCCAGCACTGGGTCACATAGACATCAGCAAGATTCGTCCAGCGGATGTTCTGGCGCTATTGATGCCCATAGAGGCCAGTGGGCGCAAGGAGACGGCACACCGTCTCGCGTCTATCATCAGTCGCATATCCCGTTATGCCGTGGCAACGCTCCGGGCAGAATCTGATCCTACCGTGCCGCTGCGCGGTGCGCTCATGCCCTATCGGGACAAGCACCGCGCGGCGCTCTTGAAGGCGGAAGATATAGGGGATTTTTTGCGGCGGGCAAAACAATATAGTGGAGGGGCCGTAGTGTCCGCCGCCCTATTACTGCAGGCACTCTGGTTTGTACGCCCAGGCGAATTGAGAAAGGCGGAGTGGAACGAATTTGACTTGAAAAATCAGGCTTGGAACATCCCAAAGGAAAAGATGAAGATGCGGGAACCACATTTGGTTCCGCTGTCCACACAAGCCATTGCGATACTGGAAAGATTACGTGCCATCACAGGGCAAACTGCCTTTGTGTTTCCTGGTGGCCGGTCAACAGAAAAACCGCTCTCGGAAAATGCAGTTCTTGTGGCCTTACGAATCATGGGATATGCCAAAGACCAAGTGACAGGTCATGGCTTTCGCGCTACTGCACGCACTTTCCTGGATGAAGAACTGGGCTTTCGTCCCGAAGTAATCGAAATGCAATTGGCGCATACCGTCAAGGACCACCTGGGCCGCGCCTACAATCGCACGCACTACTTACAAGAGCGCCAACGCATGATGCAGGTATGGTCAGACTGGCTCACTGACCTTGCTGGCGAGCCACTTGTTGATTAATCCAGTCCTCAATGTCGCGTTGTATCCAGCCACTGGCGCTTCCCAGCTTGATTGGCGCAGGGAAGCTGTTCTCCTTGATGCGCTGATAGACAGCCGTTTTGCGCAAGCCTACCAGTTCCATTACTTGAGGTAATCGCAATATTCTCTGTTCAATCTGTTGGTTCATCATAATATGACCCTCAAAAGAGTGTGACTTGCTGGCATTTCTGCCAATGTTTCGCCAGTCGGGGATTGATCCAGACCCGTTCCTCGCGTTGGGACTGGTTCGTATCGCGGTGCAGGGAACTCAATGCTTTGCGGGGAAAAGACAGAGTTTCCCATCCAAAAGGCAGAAGGGCGTCGTCGTAGTCGTCATGGGCGTACCCGCACAGGGCGACGAAACCCTTCAACTGGCGGCACATGGCCAGCAGTTCCAGATGCTGCACGGCGTCCATTTCACCCCCGGCGTAAGTGCCCCGGCTACGCTCGTGATGAATGTGGCGAGTATCGGGATAGTAGGGCGGGTCCAGAAAAAACAGGGTGTCCGGACTGTCGTATTGGGCCAGCAGGTCGATAGCTTCGCGGTTTTCGATCACCACGTCCTTCAGGCGCTGCGCCAGGACGGGCAATCCCTCGATGTGGTAGTTCATGCGCCGTCCCTGGGAGCGTT
>JAAOMR010000112.1 GCA_018853935.1 Acidithiobacillus ferrivorans | reverse complement strand
TGCGGTGGGGCGTTACGTAGAGTTTTGCAAAACCACCTTCCCCGCCGACCTCAATCTACGCGGTATGCACTTGGTCCTGGACTGTGCGCACGGCGCCAATTACAAAGTGGCGCCGATGATTTTCGGGGAATTGGGCGCCACCCTGGAATTGCTGGGAGTGGAGCCCAACGGCATCAATATCAACGATCAGGTGGGCTCCACCCATCCCGAAGCGCTGCGTGCCGCAGTGCTTCGCACCGGCGCCGATATGGGTATTGCCTTTGATGGTGATGGTGATCGGTTGCTCTTGGTGGACGATCAGGGTGAGCTGATCGACGGTGATGAAATTCTCTGGTTGCTGGCACGGGATATGTGTCAGTATGGCGAGCTCTCTGGTGTGGTCGGTACGGTCATGACTAATCTCGCTCTGGAACAGGCACTGGCTGGCTGCGGTGTGCCTATGGTGCGGGCGCCCGTGGGTGACCGTTATGTGTTGGAGGCCATGCGTCGGCATGGTTATCCGCTGGGTGGCGAGTCATCGGGGCACATCATTACACCCGCGAACACCACCGGTGATGGTATCCTTGCCGCGCTACGGATATTGGCTATTTTGCGCCGCACTGGTGAGGCGCTGGCAGCGCTGCGTGCAGGCTACCGTCCTTTTCCTCAGGTATTGAAGAGCGTGCGCATAGCGGGTGCGCAAAATTTGCTCGACCAGCCATTAGCGCGTCAGCTTATTGCTGACGCGGAGGATCGTCTGGGAGGCAGCGGACGCTTACTGGTGCGGCCATCCGGTACAGAACCCTTATTACGGATCATGGTAGAGGCAGCATCCGCTGCTATGGCGGCTGATGTGGCGGCGACGCTGACTACAGGACTAGCCAAGCTGGCGCTTGGCAGAGCGGTCCCGGGACCGCTAAATTGACCATTGGAGGCGGAATCTTTACACTAATCGATACATTAGATAATCATGACCATGCCGACGGCACACCCAGGGGCGATACAGTCGTCGTGGGCATTGATCATAAGGAAGGAGTGCCATGCGTCCCACAATGGTAGCAGGAAACTGGAAGATGAACGGCTTGAGCGCGGATGCTGTGCATCTCACCCAAGCCATCCTCCATGCCGAGCTGGAACCAATGCGCCCGGAGGTGGTGATTTTCCCGCCTTTTACCCTGCTCCACGCCGTGTCTCAGGAGGCCAAAAGCAGCGCCCTGCGTTGGGGTGGGCAAAACCTCTTTTGGGAGGCCAGCGGTGCCTATACGGGAGAAATATCCGGGGCCATGCTCCGTGATATGGGGTGCCGTTACGTACTGATTGGGCACTCAGAGCGACGGCAAATCTTTGCGGAAAGTGATGTGCAGGTCACCCAGAAAGTTAAGGCAGCACTGCTGTCCGGTCTTATCCCGGTGGTTTGTGTGGGCGAAACCGAAGCGGAGCGGGCACAAGGCGCCACGGAGGCGGTATTATACCGTCAGGTCGAAGCCATCCTGCCACTGTTGAATCTCGAAGCGAGCCAGCCTAACATGATCATTGCTTATGAACCCATTTGGGCCATTGGCACCGGTCTGAGTGCGAGCCCCGAACAGGCGCAGGCGGTGCATGCTTTCATCCGCGGTTTGGTAGCCGCATATTCGGCGCAACTCGCCAAACGTCTCTTGGTGCTTTACGGCGGGAGCGTTAAAGGTAACAATGCAGCCGCACTTTTTGACCAAGCAGATATTGACGGTGGATTGGTCGGTGGTGCTTCCTTGCAGGCGGGTGAGTTTATCCAAATTTGTCGTGCTGCCGAGTTGGCAGGACGAGGAGGCTGAATCGATGTACACGGTGTTGCTGATATTCCAGGTCGTGATTTGTACCGTCCTGGTGGGGCTTATTCTGATTCAGAAGGGGCAGGGTGCGGATATTGGTGCGGTCTTTGGCGGCGGTGGTTCGCAGACTGTTTTCGGTGCGCGCGGTGCGGGTAATTTCCTGAGCCACACCACCGCCGTGATTGGCGCCGTGTTTTTTTTAAACAGTCTCGGATTGGCCTATCTTTCCGACCATTCCAGCAGCAATGTGCTTTCTGGCATCGCCTTGCCTAGCACCGTGCCAATGACGACAGCGGCACCAGTCTCTGCTGCTCCGACACAGTCGGTAGCAACGACAGCGGGTTTGGCAGCGGCTGCGGTTTCTTCTGCTTCTGCGGGAAAACCCCTCGCCACGCCTTGACGTCGTTAGCGTGTCATGAGAGAGTTCCAAGCGTTAAGCCGAAGTGGTGAAATTGGTAGACACACCGTCTTGAGGGGGCGGCGGCGCAAGCTATACCGGTTCGAGTCCGGTCTTCGGCACCAAATTGCAGCCCGCAGGGCTGTTTTTTTGTCCCTGGATTTCACCAGAGACTAGCTTTATATATAAAAAATAATTTATAGGTGGTTTTGGAGAAGGTTTTCCGAGGCCAGTATTGGGGTGGAGGGGTTGGGGATGTTGAACCACTATTTGCCAGTGCTCATATTTCTGTTGGTTGCATTGGTGGTTGGCGTGGTCCCGCTGCTGATGGGGGCTTCGCTGGGGCCAAGTAAACCGGATAGTGAAAAGCTTTCACCCTATGAATGCGGGTTCGAGGCTTTTGAGGATGCACGCGTGAAATTTGACGTGCGCTACTATCTCGTGGCCATCCTCTTCATTCTCTTTGATTTGGAGATTGCCTTCCTCTTTCCCTGGGCGGTGGTTTTCGATCAAATCGGCATGATGGGCTTTCTCGCTATGATGATCTTCCTCGCCATCCTCGTCGTCGGCTTCATTTATGAGTGGAAGAAGGGGGCGCTGGAATGGGAATAGAAGGTATCCTCGAGAAAGGCTTCGTCACGACGAGTATTGATACGGTAGTGAACTGGAGCCGTACCGGTTCTCTCTGGCCTATGACCTTCGGTCTCGCCTGTTGTGCGGTGGAAATGATGCACGCTGGTGCGGCGCGCTACGACCTGGATCGCTTCGGTATTGTGTTTCGTCCTAGTCCGCGCCAGTCCGACGTGATGATCGTGGCGGGGACGCTGGTGAACAAAATGGCGCCGGCCTTGCGTAAGGTCTATGACCAGATGCCGGAACCCCGCTGGGTGATATCCATGGGTTCCTGTGCTAATGGTGGCGGCTATTATCACTATTCCTATAGCATTGTGCGCGGTTGTGACCGTATCGTGCCCGTGGATATCTACGTGCCGGGTTGCCCGCCCACCGCTGAGGCTTTGCTCTTTGGCTTGATACAGCTGCAGAAAAAAATCCGTCGCACCAATACCATTGCCAGGTGAACCATGACTGACGCACTCGAAAATTTGCGCCGGAATCTGGGCGCGGAACTAGGGGAAACCCTGCGTAATGCGCGTCTGGACCGCGGCGAACTGACCGTGGAGTTGTCTCGTGAAGGTTTTCTGCCGGCCTGTCGCTGGCTCCGGGATGACGTGAATTGCGCCTTTGATCTGTTAGTGGACATCTGTGGTGTGGACTATGTCGACTACGGCGATGGGCTTTGGGAAGGTCCCCGCTTCGCTGTGGTCTATCATTTGCTCTCCCTGAAACATCGCCAGCGTTTGCGAGTACGTATTTTTGCGGATGACGATTTGCCCATGGTGCCCTCGGTGGTGGGTATCTGGGCGGCGGCCAACTGGTTTGAGCGTGAGGCCTTTGACCTTTACGGAATTCTCTTTGACGGCCACCCCGATTTGCGGCGGATCCTTACGGATTATGGCTTTGTGGGCTACCCCTTCCGTAAGGATTTTCCTTTGGTGGGTACGGTAGAAATGCGCTACGACGCGGATCAGGGGCGGGTGGTCTACGAACCGACACGGACTGAGGAGCGCGTGGTGGTGCCGCGTATCCTCCGCGAGGAAGGGGAGGGTCGCTACAATGCCCGAAATCAATAACTTCACCATGAATTTCGGGCCGCAGCATCCTTCTGCCCACGGCGTGTTGCGCCTGGTACTGGAGCTGGATGGTGAGGTGATCGAGCGCGCCGATCCCCATATCGGCTTGTTGCATCGTGCCACTGAAAAGCTGGCGGAGAACAAGACCTATTTGCAGAATCTGCCTTATATGGATCGTCTCGATTATGTATCCATGATGTGCAACGAGCATGCCTACTGCCTGGCGGTGGAAAAACTGCTCGGCGTCGCTGTGCCCGTCCGGGCGCAGTATATCCGTACCCTGTTCGATGAGATCACCCGGGTGCTTAATCATCTGCTCTGGCTGGGGGCTTATGCGCTGGATGTTGGGGCCATGAGTGTTTTTCTCTACTGCTTCCGCGAGCGGGAAGATCTTATGGATGTCTATGAGGCGGTCTCCGGGGCGCGCATGCATGCCGCCTATTATCGCCCGGGTGGCGTCTACCGTGATTTGCCGGCACAGATGCCCCTCTATCAGCCATCTCCTTATCGGAATGCCAAGCGCCTGGAGGAACTCAATGGCAACCGGCAGGGCAGCATGCTGGACTTCATTGAAGACTTCACCCGCCGTTTTCCCACCTATGTGGATGAGTATGAAACCCTGCTGACCGACAATCGTATCTGGAAGCAGCGTACCGTGGGCATCGGTGTAGTGGGTCCGGAGCGCGCGATTCAACTGGGATTCACTGGACCCATGTTGCGCGCTTCCGGGGTGGCCTGGGATCTGCGGCGCACGCAACCTTACGCCGCTTATGCCGATCTGGATTTTGAGATTCCGGTGGGCAAAACCGGAGATTGCTATGATCGCTATCTGGTCCGGGTGGCGGAGATGCGGCAGAGTAACCAGATTATTGCCCAGTGTGTGGACTGGCTACGCAATAACCCCGGTCCGGTGATTACCGATGATTTCAAGGTGGCCGCACCGCCCCGCGAAGAGATGAAAACCAGCATGGAAGCGTTGATCCATCATTTCAAGCTCTTTTCTGAGGGGATGGCGGTTCCTGCAGGCGAAGTCTATACCGCGGTCGAGGCGCCCAAGGGTGAGTTCGGCATCTATATGATTTCCGATGGCGCCAACAAACCCTATCGGATGAAAATCCGGGCACCAGGATTTTCGCATCTTGCCGCCATGGACGAAATGGCGCGCGGACACATGATTGCAGATGTGGTGGCTATTTTATCCACCATGGACATTGTTTTTGGCGAGATCGACAGGTAAGCGATGTTATCGGAAAAGTCTCTGGCAGCAATTACCCATGAACGGACTAAATATCCAGCGGAGCAGGCGCGTTCGGCGTTGTTGGCGGCGCTACGCATTGCCCAGGAGGAGCAGGGCTATCTGAGCGAAGCGCTGATGGCGTATGTCGCCGATCTGCTGGGTCTCCCGGCGATTCATGCCTATGAAGTGGCGACGTTTTATACGATGTACGACCTCAGGCCCGTGGGTCGGCACAAGCTTTGCGTCTGTGGCAGCGTTTCTTGTTTCCTCAATGGTTCGGACGCGGTGATTAAACACTTGAGCGAACGTTTGGGTATAGGTCTTGGAGAAACGACGGCGGATGGCCTGTTTACCTTGCAGGAGGTGGAATGTCTGGGTGCCTGTAAAGATGCACCGATGATGCAGGTCGGTGATCGCTATTACGAGAATCTGACTCCGGAAAGTCTGGATGCCTTGCTGGCAAAATTACATGGGGGGTCTGACGATGTTTGTTAACGGCGTTACTCTGCAGAATCGTGGTGTGCCCGACTCCCACCGGCTCTCCGTGTACGCCGGGACAGGGGGCTATGCTGCTCTGCGCAAGGTGCTGCTGGACCCCATGGCGCCGGATCAGATCATCAGCGAGATAAAAAAATCCGCCTTGCGCGGCCGGGGGGGCGCCGGTTTCCCCACCGGACTGAAGTGGAGTTTTATGCCTAAGGGCGTGACCGGTACCAAGTACTTGCTCTGCAATGCCGATGAGGGTGAACCAGGGACCTGCAAGGATCGGGATATCATGCGCTATGAACCCCATCGTCTGATCGAGGGCATGATTATCGGTGCCTATGCCATGGGGGCCAGCGCCGGATATATTTTTATCCGCGGCGAATTTGTAGAACCGATCCACATTGTGGAAGCGGCGCTGGAAGAGGCTTACGCGAAGGGTTATCTCGGACAGAACATTCTCGGCACAGATTTCTCCTTTGATCTGTATGTGTATCGCGGGGCAGGTGCCTATATCTGTGGTGAGGAAACGGCACTGATGGAGGCGTTGGAGGGGAAGAAGGGGCAGCCGCGCTTCAAGCCGCCTTTCCCAGCCAGTTATGGCTTATACGGACGCCCTACCACCATTAATAATGTGGAAACCTTTGCTTCAGTCCCAGACATCATTAGCAAGGGCGGCGACTGGTTTCTGAACTTGGGCAAGCCCAATAATGGTGGCACCAAAATTTTCTCGGTGACAGGTCATGTGCGGAAGCCGGGTAATTACGAAGTATCCATGGGCCTACCCTTTAAGGACTTGCTGGAGATGGCGGGCGGGCTGCGGCCGGGCCGTCAGTTGAAGGCGGTTATTCCCGGAGGAACCAGCACGGCCATGGTGGCGGGAGCCGCCATGATGGAGGTGACCATGGACTATGATTCCATCTCCAAAGCCGGTTCGGCGCTGGGCGCGGGTTCGGTGATCATCATGGATGACAGTGTCTGCATCGTCAAAACGGTGGAGCGTATTTCCCGCTTTTACATGCACGAATCCTGCGGTCAGTGTACCCCCTGCCGGGAAGGCATGGGTTGGCTGTGGCGGGTGATGCATCGCCTCGAAAATGGTCAGGGCCGCGAAGAAGACCTGCAACTGCTGCTGGATGTGGGCTCGCGCATCGAAGGCCGCACCATCTGCGCCCTGGCCGATGGCGGTGTCGCTCCGGTGGTGAGTTCCATCCGTCTGTTTCGTGAAGAATATGAATATCACATCCAGCATAAGCGTTGCCTGATTAGCATGGGAGCTGCCTGATGCCGCATATTGAAATCGACGGGCAAGCCATTGAGGTGGTAGCGGGGACGACCATTATGGAAGCCGCCGAGTCCTTGGGGATTTATATTCCATTTTTCTGCTATCACCCAAAATTGTCGGTCGCGGCCAATTGCCGCATGTGTCTGGTGGATGTAGAAAAAGCCCCCAAGCCCTTGCCTGCCTGTGCAACACCCGTTGCCGACGGCATGAAGGTTGCCACTGCTTCGCGCAAGGCGAAAATGGCACAGCAGGGCGTACTGGAGTTTCTGCTTATCAACCATCCCCTGGACTGCCCGATCTGTGATCAGGGCGGCGAATGCCCCTTGCAGGACATCACCATGGGTTTCGCCAACCCGCACAGCCACTACACGGAAGAGAAGCGGGTCGTGGAGGACAAGGACATCGGTCCCCTCATTGCGACGGAAATGACCCGTTGCATCCAGTGCACCCGCTGCGTACGCTTCGGCCAGGAGATTGGCGGCATCATGGAACTGGGAGCAACCGGACGTGGCGAGGACATGGCTATTGGTACCTATGTCGCCAAAGCTGTGCAGTCGGAATTGTCCGGCAACATGATTGACCTTTGCCCGGTGGGGGCACTGACCAGTAAGCCTTTCCGCTACAAGGCGCGTTCCTGGGAGTTGAAGCATACGCCAGGACTCTGTCCGCATTGCTCGACGGGCTGTAACACCGATATGCAGAGCCTGGGCCGTGAGGTGCTGCGAGTGCTGCCGCGCGCCAAGCAGGCGGTGAATGAAGACTGGATTTGCGACAAGGGACGTTATGCCTACACCGGTCTGCAAGCTGCAGATCGTGTGACGCAGCCCTTGCTCCGTGTCGACGGCGTGTGGCGTGCGGCTTCCTGGGCGGAAGCGCTGGATGCCGCTTTGTCAGGATTGGAGCAGGTGGTTATCCGGCATGGTGCAGAACACCTGGCTGGATTGATATCTGCACAGTCCAGCAACGAGGAGCTTTTCCTTTTTCAGGCATTGCTGCGCGGTCTGGGCAGCCCGCATGTCGACCATCGTCTGCGGCAGCAGGATTTTCGTGCGGATGCCGCGATGCCGGTCTATCCGGCTCTGAACATGTCGCTGGAAGATCTGGAGCGCGAACCCGTCGTACTGCTTTGCCACGCCTTCCCGCGGCAACAACAGCCGCTCACCAACCATCGCCTGCGCAAGTCCGTATTGCAAGGGGGCACCGTCATTGCCCTGGACAGTCAGCGCCAGGATTTCAATTATCCCGTAACCCAGCTGGTGGCGGATGCCGGTGCGGATCTGGCGCTCTATGAAGCGCTTTGCAGCCAGTTGTCCGGCGCCGTGGAGAAGACCGCTACAGTGCCCTTGGCGAAGGTGGCAAGCACCTTGCTGTCGGCAGATAACCCATTGATCCTCATCGGCAGTGCTTTGCTGCATCACCCGCAGGCGGCGGCGATGATTGCACAGATTGAAACGCTTGCCGAGTTGGCCGGTGGGCGGGTTGGCTGGCTGGCGCAAGAGGCCAATAGCGCTGGAGCCTGGTTGAGTGGCTGTGTGCCGCATCGTTTGCCAGGGGGGCATACGGCGCCCGCAACGGGGCTGCCCACCGATGCTCTTTGGGATGCGGAAATGCGGGGCTTCATACTTCTTGGTACAGAGCCGGGTGTGGATGCGATGCGCGGCACAGCGGCGCTGGCGGCTTTGCAAAAAGCAGAGTTTGTGCTGAGCATCGCGCAGTTCGCCAGCGAAGCACAGCAGTATGCCGACGTGATTCTGCCCATGGCGGCTTTTGCCGAGGGTTCCGGATCGTTCATTAACAATGAAGGGCGCCTGCAATCCTTTCGGGCAGCGGTAAAGACGCCGGGCGAGGCGCGTCCCGCCTGGAAGATACTGCGCGTACTCGGTGACGGTCTTAAACTGCCCCGGTTCCAGTTTAATGAACTGAGTGAAGTCACTGCCGCCTGGCAGCACGAGATCGGTGAGTATGCGCTGGATGTCCCGCCTTTCCATGCTTTTCCCACTTTGGAGCCGGTCCCTGAGCCCATGTCTGCCGATGGGTTATGCCGTCTGGGCGACTGGTCCATCTATCAGGGCGATCCACTGGTACGCCGCGCCGCACCCCTCGCCCAGCCCGCCGTGGCGAAAATGCATCCGGACCAGGCCAAGGTGCTGGCCCTGCGCGGGGACTCGGTCGAAATCAGTAGCCGTAGCGGTAAGGCTTTCCTGCCTCTGGTACTGGATGTGCGGATTCCGATGGGTACGGTCTGGGTGCCTATGGGGTATAGCGAAACTGCAGCATTAGGCGCCACTTATGCGCCCTGCACGGTGACCATGGCCATACCGCCTGCCGCCGCGGCTAGTGCTTAGGAGGCAGGGTCATGCATGATTTTCAGAATACGGCGTGGTGGGCGATTCTTTGGTCGCTGATCAAAATCGTTATCGTCGTCGTGCCGCTACTGTTGGGTGTGGCCTATCTGACCTTGGCCGAGCGTAAGGTGATCGGTTATATGCAGGTGCGTCTGGGCCCCAACCGGGTGGGCTTCAAGGGTTCGCTGCAGCCGATTGCGGATGCGATCAAACTGATGTTCAAAGAAGTGATTATTCCTACCAATGCCAATCGTTTTCTGTTTTTGGCAGCGCCGGTGCTGGCTTTTGTGCCAGCGCTGCTGGTCTGGGCGGCCATTCCTTTCGGTCCAGGGGTGGCTATCTCTAATATGAATGCTGGCCTGCTTTATGTGCTGGCCATTGCCGGTCTGGGGGTGTACGGCATCATCGTCGCCGGCTGGGCGTCCAATTCCAAATACGCGTTTCTGGGGGCCATGCGGGCGGCGGCCCAGTTGGTGGCTTATGAAATCGCCATGGGTTTTGCCCTGGTGGGGGTGCTGATGCTGGCGCAGACTCTGAACCTGAGCAAAATCGTTGAAGCACAGGCGGGCGGCGGTTTCTGGTCCTGGTACTGGCTGCCGTTATTTCCGTTCTTCCTGGTGTATTTTATTTCCGGCATAGCGGAAACCAACCGCGCGCCTTTTGACGTGGCGGAAGGCGAATCAGAAATTGTGGCGGGCTTCCATGTGGAATATTCCGGGATGGCCTTCGCGCTGTTCTTTCTGGCCGAATATGCCAATATGATTTTCGTTTCCCTGCTGACGACGGTGCTCTTTCTCGGTGGCTGGTATGCGCCGATCAATACACCATTGCTTACCTGGATACCCGGAATAGTCTGGTTGTTGCTGAAAACGGCTTTCCTGCTGTATGTGTTTTTATGGATTCGCGCCACTTTTCCCCGTTATCGTTATGACCAGATCATGCGTTTGGGCTGGAAAGTATTCATCCCGGTAACCATCGCCTGGATTGTCATTGTCGGCGTTGCTCTGGAAACGCCCTTGCGTGCCATTCTGCGCTGAGGAGAACACTATGCAATTTCGCCCCAAGCAATGGTTTAACACCTTCTTCCTGACCGAAATGCTGCGTGGTATGCAGCTCACTGGCCGGTATTTCTTTGCCCGGAAAATCACCGTGCAATACCCCGAAGAGCAGACACCGCAATCCCCGCGTTTCCGGGGCCTGCATGCCTTGCGCCGCTATGAAAATGGCGAGGAACGTTGCATTGCCTGCAAGCTCTGCGAAGCCGTATGTCCGGCGCTGGCTATTACCATCGAAAGCGCAGCGCGTAGCGATGGAACGCGGCGAACGACCCGTTATGACATTGATCTCAGTAAGTGCATTTTTTGCGGACTTTGTGAGGAGTCCTGTCCGGTGGATTCCATTGTCGAAAGCCGGGTGCTGTCTTACCATGGCGAAATTCGCAGCGACCTGATTTATACCAAAGACATGTTGCTGGCCAATGGCGATCGCCTGGAAGCGGAGCTGGCTGCTGATCGCGACGCTGATCGTGCTTATCGCTGACGGAGAACAGATACCATGCTGCCCGTAACTACCATTCTGTTTTATGTTTTCTCCGCCATACTGCTGGGATCCGCGGCCCTTGTGGTAACGGCGCGTAATCCGGTGTACGCGACCCTGTATCTGGTGCTGGCATTTTTTAATGCAGCAGCCCTATTCATTTTGCTGGGGGCGGAATTTCTGGGGCTGATCCTGATCCTGGTCTACGTGGGTGCGGTGATGGTGCTTTTCCTTTTTGTGGTGATGATGCTGGATATCAACCTGGCGCGCCTCAAAGAAGGCTTTCTCAGTTATCTGCCATTAGGTCTGGCTATTGCTATTCTCGGTGTACTGGAACTGGCGGCTGTTTTCTGGATTTCTCCGCTAGGTCATGTTCCCGCACCCGCAGCCATACCGGCTAACGCCGATAATACGCGGGCACTGGGAGTGCTTCTTTATACTCAATACCTGTACCCATTTGAAATAGCCGCAGTTATTCTGTTGGTAGCGATTATTGCCGCCATCGCTCTGACTTTGCGGCGCCGGGCCGGTACCAAAACCCAGAATATTGGTGCACAGATGGCCGTGCGCGCCAAGGATCGGATGCATCTGGTGGATTTGCGGGAGCCAAAATCATGAGTGCTGGACAACCGACCCTGGCAGCCTACCTCATCCTCGGAGCGATACTTTTTTCTATCGGTGTGGTTGGTATCTTCCTCAATCGCAAGAATGTCATCATTCTGCTCATGGCTATTGAATTGTTGCTGCTGGCAGTGAATATCAATCTGGTCGCATTTTCCCGTTATCTCGGCAATCTCGACGGACAGATCTTTGTGTTTTTTATTCTCACCGTGGCGGCTGCCGAAGCGGCTATTGGTCTGGCGATACTGGTGGTTTATTTCCGTAATCGCCATAGCATCAACGTGGATGATATCGACGAGCTGAGGGGTTGATATGTGGGTTTTTGACTGGTTAAACGCCTTTCCCCCTCTCGCCGTATATCTGGCTATTCCATTGGCACCCCTGGCGGGTTCCCTGGTGGCTGGATTTTTGGGCTGGAAGCTCCGGGAGCAGGCACATTGGGCGCCTATCATCGGCGTTGCCATCGCTTTTTATCTGTCGCTGGCAGTGCTTTGGCAGACCAGCCAGAACATTACCTTTTACGGTGATGTCTATACTTGGGCCGTATTGGGCCACCTGCCAGTATCCATCGGATTTGATATTGACAGTCTGACAGCCTTGATGCTGGTCATTGTGACTTTTGTGTCTTTGTGTGTGCATCTCTATACGATTGGTTATATGCACGATGATCCGGGCTATGCGCGTTTTTTCAGTTATATTGCCCTCTTCACTTTCAGCATGATCATGCTGGTGATGAGTAATAATTTTCTCCAGCTCTTTTTTGGCTGGGAAGCGGTAGGCTTGCTTTCCTATCTGCTCATTGGTTTCTGGTTTCAGCGGGAAAGTGCCAATGTTGCAGCACTCAAGGCTTTTATCGTCAACCGGGTCGGCGATTTTGGATTTTTAATCGGTATTGCAGCGGTGTACCATTATTGTGGCAGTCTGGATTACCGCGCGGTATTCGCGGCGGTACCCCATCTGGTGGGGCAGACGGTTGAAGTCATCCCTGGGCATCCTTGGAGTGTGCTGACCTGGATTGCATTGCTGCTATTTATTGGCGCTATGGGCAAATCAGCGCAGGTGCCGCTGCATGTCTGGTTGCCGGAATCCATGGAGGGTCCGACCCCCATTTCTGCGCTGATCCATGCCGCCACCATGGTTACGGCAGGCATTTTTATGGTCGCACGGATGTCACCTATTTATGAACGGTCGCCGGAAGCCTTGTCGGTGATCCTCCTCATTGGTGCGATAACAGCCTTGTTTATGGGGCTCATCGGCCTAGTGCAGAACGATATAAAACGCATTATTGCCTACTCCACCCTTTCCCAGTTGGGTTATATGACGGCAGCACTGGGAGCATCGGCATTCTCCGCGGCGATTTTTCACCTGATGACCCACGCCTTCTTTAAAGCGCTGTTATTTCTTGCGGCAGGTTCGGTCATACATGCCATGGCCAACGAACAGGATATCCGCAAGATGGGCGGGCTGCGCAAAGCCATGCCCATCACCTATATTACTTTTCTGATCGGTAGTTTGGCATTGTCCGGCATCCCGCCCTTCGCCGGTTTCTTCAGTAAGGACCTCATCATCGAGGCGGTAGGACTCTCCACGTTGCCGGGGGCAGGATGGGCAGAATTCATGCTGGTGGCGGGAACCCTGGTCACGGCCTTGTATACGTTCCGCATGTTTTTTTTGGTCTTCCATGGCACCCCGCGCATGGATGAACATACCCGCGCGCACTTGCATGAGTCACCCTGGGTCATTACCGTGCCCTTGATCGCCCTGGCTATTCCATCTATTTATTCAGGCTGGGCCTATATCGGCCCGATTGCATTGGGACACTTCCTCGACTCTTCCCTGGTGATCGCGCCACAGCTCAATACCCTCAGCGAGATCAGTGCCCACTGGCACGGTGCGGGAGCGTTTCTGCTGCAAGGACTCCTGGCCTGGCCTTTCTGGCTGGCGCTGCTGGGCATCGCCATGGCAGCTTATTTCTACTGGCTGCGTTTGGGGCTTCCGCTAGTGTTGCGCCAAATGCTCAGCCCCTTTATCTGGGTGCTGGAAAGCAAATATGGCTTTGATGACTTTAACCAGGCGGTTCTGGTGCGTGGTGTCCTACAGTTTGGCCGTCTGTTCTGGCATGTGGGTGATGAGCGCCTCATCGACGGTATTATGGTCAATGGTACCGCTCGCGAAGTGGGTAAAGCCGCCCTGTCCTGGCGGCGCGTGCAAACGGGATATATTTACCACTATGCTTTCGCAATGATTATCGGGTTGATTTTGCTCATGACTTATTTTGTGGTCTGGAGGGGATAGGTATGGCACATTCATCCCTCCTCAGTTACGCCATCTGGGTGCCGATTGTCGGCGGCCTGTTGGTCCTCGCGGTGGGCGACCGCCGCGCGGCAGCGGCGCGCTGGCTGGCGTTGTTGGTGTCCCTCGCCGCCTTCGCTGTGACTATTCTGCTTTTTGCCGGGTTTGATACCCATACGGCGGCGATGCAGTTCAGTGAGCGGGTCGCCTGGATCCCCACCCTGAATATTTTTTACCACCTGGGTATCGACGGTATTTCCCTGTGGTTTATCCTGCTCACCAGTCTTTTGACCGTACTCGTGATTATCAGTTCCTGGCGCAATGTGAAGGAGCGGGTAGCGCAATTCATGGCGGCCTTCCTGATCATGGAAGGTATGATGATCGGCGTCTTCTGTGCGCTGGATGCCATCCTGTTCTACGTATTCTGGGAGGCGATGCTCATCCCCATGTTCCTGATTATCGGGGTCTGGGGTGGGCCACGGCGGGTATATGCCACCATCAAGTTCTTTCTGTATACCTTTCTGGGGTCGGTGCTGATGCTGGTGGCGCTGCTCTATCTGTACTTCCACAGTGGTGACAGCTTCGGTTTGTTGGTGTTTCAGAAAACCCCTTTGGGGATGAGCGCACAAGTTCTCATCTTTCTGGCCTTTTTCTTCGCCTTTGCGGTGAAAATCCCCATGTGGCCAGTGCATACCTGGTTGCCGGATGCGCACGTTGAGGCGCCGACAGGGGGCTCAGTCATCCTCGCCGCAGTCATGCTTAAAATGGGTGCTTATGGTTTTCTACGCTTGAGTCTGCCTATTGTGCCCGATGCCAGTCATAAGCTGGCCTGGCTGATGATAGCCCTGTCCCTGATCGCCATTATTTATGTGGCGCTGGTGGCCATCGTTCAGGAGGATATGAAGAAGCTGATTGCCTATTCTTCCATCGCCCATATGGGCTTCGTGACGCTGGGCTTTTTTGTATTTGATAGCGTAGCCATTGAGGGTGGTATTATTCAGATGCTGTCGCATGGCTTTGTCAGTGCGGCCATGTTCCTCTGCGTTGGTGTGCTGTACGACCGGATGCACACCCGTAATATCAGCGCCTACGGTGGTGTGGCTAATGTCATGCCGATTTTTGCCGCGTTGATGATGCTCTTTGCCATGGCTAACGTCGGTCTGCCGGGCACTTCCGGATTTGTCGGCGAATTCATGGTGGTGCTTGGCACGTATCAGGTTAGTCCCTGGGCGGCGATTCTGGCGGCTACCGGCCTGATTACTGGTGCCAGTTATACCCTGTGGCTCTTTAAGCGGGTAATTTTCGGCGCTATTACGCATACTGCAGTGGCCGGGTTGAAGGACCTGGACGGGCGGGAAATATTCGTACTCGCCACCTTGGCAGCCTTCACTCTGCTGCTGGGCCTCTGGCCGGCGCCCTTCCTCGATATCGTGCACAACTCGGTACAGCATCTGGTCACTCAAGTGTCTCTTTCCAAGATCCCGGCGTAAAGGACTTTGCCTATGAATTCATTCCTTGTGCACTGGACTTTCGCCATACCGGAAATCTGGGTATTGACCATGGCCTGCATTGTTTTGCTGGCGGACTTGTTCTGGGGCGATCGTCTGCGTGATCTGGCGGCAGTGCTGACGGTGCTGACCCTGATCGGTGCTGCGGTGCTGACCATTTTTGAAATGGGGCAAAGCGGTACGGCCTTTGCCGGTCTCTTTGTCCTCGATCCATTCACCAACGTCGCCGAGCTGTTCAGTTATCTTGCCGTGCTGATGGTGGTGCTTTACTCCAAGCGCTACCTCGTGGACCGTGGTATTTATCGTGGCGAAGTGTTCGTGCTGCTGCTTTTTGCGCTATTGGGTATTATGGTGATGGTCTCCGGTGGTAGTCTGCTGAGCATTTACCTCGGGCTGGAACTGCTGGCCCTCAGTCAGTATGCCTTGGTCGCCTTTTATCGTGATAGCGTGGTGGCGACGGAAGCTGGCCTGAAGTACTTTGTTTTGGGCGCTCTGGCCTCCGGATTGCTGCTCTACGGTATGTCCCTCCTCTACGGGCTGACCGGGACCTTGGATATGCGGGATATTGCCGACGCGTTGGTGAATGTGACCGCGAGTAACTTGGTACTGGTCTTCGCCATCGTATTTATTGTCGCCGGTATTGCCTTCAAACTGGGTGCGGCACCCTTTCATATGTGGTTGCCTGACGTCTATCAGGGGGCGCCCACGGTGGTAACCACCTTCCTCGCCTCGGCACCCAAAATTGGTGCTTTTGCCTTGATCATCCGTCTGCTGGTAGACGGTGGCTACGGAATGCTGGAATCCTGGCAGCAGATTTTTGTCGCGCTGACCCTGGTATCTCTGGTGGTCGGTAATGTGATCGCTATTGCCCAGCAGAATATCAAGCGGATGCTGGCGTATTCCACCGTCGGTCATGTCGGATTCCTGTCCCTGGGCATTGTCGCAGGTACCGAGACCGGACTGGCCAGCGCGTTCTTCTATACGGTGGTCTATGTGCTGATGTCCTTGGCGGGTTTTGGCATGATCTTGTTGCTCAGCCGGGTAGGCTTTGAGGCGGAACGCATTGATGATTTCAAGGGTCTCGCCCAGCGCAAACCCTGGTATGCCTTCCTGATGCTGATCATCATGTTTTCCATGGCGGGGGTGCCACCGACGGTGGGCTTTTATGCCAAGCTGGCAGTGTTTCAGGCCGTCATTGCCGCCGGGTATGTCTGGCTCGCGGTGATCGGCGTACTGCTGGCGGTGATCGGGGCATTTTATTATCTGCGCGTGGTCAAAGTGATGTACTTTGACCACGCCGATGCCGAGGCAGGGGTTATCGTGCGTGATGACTTGGCGAGTACCGCATTAAGCATCAACAGTCTGGCGCTGTTGGTGCTCGGCATCCTGCCGGGGCCGCTGATGGCCTTTTGTTTCTATGCCATGCAGGGAGTGATTTGATGAGTATGCAAGACTGGGCGCTAGCCTATATCGCACTGGCGTTTATCGCAGCTAATCTGCCGTGGTTGAGTGATCGCCTGTTCTTTTTCCGTGCCAAGGCCAATGAAAAAGCGTTGCAATGGTATCTGCTCGAGTGTCTGGTAATGTATGTCATCGTTGGCATCATCGGTATAAGTATAGAGTATAACCTGGATGGTCGGATTCACGATCAGGGTTGGGAGTTTTATGCGGTGGCCTTGTGCATGTTCATCGTTTTTGCGATTCCGGGCTTTATCTGGCGTTTTAATATACGACCGATATTGCGCAGATCTTGACGTGTGGCCCGCTAGTCGGTACATTTGCGGGCTGCAGGCGCGTAGCTCAGGGGGAGAGCGCTACCTTGACACGGTAGAGGTCGGCGGTTCGAAACCGCCCGCGCCTACCAAATCCCGCACCAGAGGGGCAATGCTCACTGGTGCTTTTTCTTTGGAGGAAGCATGCCCGATATCCAGTTGCCGGACGGTAGTCATCGTCAGTTCCCGGAGCCTTTAAGCGGGCTGGCGCTGGCGCAGGCGATCGGCAGCGGTCTGGCTAAGGCCGCAGTGGCCATGCGGGTCAATGGCAGACTCAAAGACCTCTCAACGATGCTGGATCAGGATGCTGAAGTGGCGATCGTCACGCGTGAGAGCGCTGATGGCCTGGAAGTGATCCGCCACTCGGCCGCGCATCTGATGGCCCAGGCGGTGCAGGCTCTTTATCCAGAAGCTCAGGTAACTATCGGGCCAGTCATTGCTAACGGTTTTTACTACGATTTCGCCTTCGAGCGCGGCTTTACCCCAGAGGATCTCGAGGCCATTGAAGAGCAGATGCGCGCCCTGGTTAAAGAAAATCTGCCGGTGCACCGTGAGCTGCTATCCCGCGAAGACGCCATTGCCCTGTTTGAAAAGATGGGCGAAGACTACAAAGTCGAGATTGTCCGCGCTATTCCCGAAGGTGAATCCCTGAGCCTGTACCGGCAGGGAGATTTTGTGGACTTGTGTCGTGGTCCTCATGTGCCGTCGACGGGCTCTTTGGGGGCATTCAAATTGCAGCGGGTAGCGGGTGCCTACTGGCGCGGTGATTCGCGTAATCCCATGTTGCAGCGCATTTATGGCACTGCCTGGGCGCAGCAAAAAGATCTGGATGCTTACCTGCGGCAGCTTGCGGAAGCCGAGAAACGCGATCATCGGCGCATCGGCACCGAGTTGGATCTTTTTTCTATTCAGGAAGATGCGGGCGGTGGCCTGGTATTCTGGCACCCCAGTGGCGCGCGGGTGCGCCGGGTCATTGAAGACTTCTGGCGCAGCGCTCACGTCGAGGCGGGTTACGAACTGCTCTACACGCCGCATATTGCCCACGAGCAGTTGTGGTTCACCTCCGGGCACAAGGACTTTTACGCCGAGTCCATGTTCGATCCAATGCAGGACGAGGGCCAGCCTTACCAGCTCAAGCCCATGAATTGCCCTTTCCATATTCTGATTTACAAAGACAAGCTGCATTCCTACCGCGATTTGCCCATTCGCTGGGCCGAGTTGGGTACGGTCTACCGCCATGAAATGTCTGGTGCTTTACACGGCCTGATGCGCGTGCGCGGCTTTACCCAGGATGATGCCCATGTTTTTTGTCGACCCGATCAGATAGAGGCGGAGATTCTCGGCGTGTTGGCGCTGGTCCAGAAAATTCTCGGTACCTTCGGTTTCAGCCAATACGAAATAAACTTGTCCACCCGCCCTGAGCATTCGGTGGGCAGTGACGAGATTTGGGATGCGGCTACCCAGGCATTGCGCAATGCCCTGGGGCGTGCCGGCCTGGCCTATCAGGTGGATGAAGGTGGTGGCGCATTTTATGGCCCGAAAATTGATCTGAAAATTCAAGATTCTATCGGCCGCAAGTGGCAGTGCAGTACAGTGCAACTGGATTTCAACCTGCCGGAGCGCTTTGCCATGGAATATGTGGCGGAAGACGGTGCGCGCAAGGTGCCGATCATGGTACATCGCGCTATCTTCGGCTCTATCGAGCGTTTCTTCGGCGTGCTGATTGAGCATTACGAAGGTAAATTTCCACTTTGGCTCGCTCCGGTGCAGGCCGTGGTGTTGCCCATCAGCGAGCATTATGCAGCATATGCCATATCGGTAAGCGATGCCTTGATGAAGCGCGGCATCCGTGTGGAAACGGACTTGAGAAACGAGAAGATAGGTTATAAGATACGCGCCCAGACTTTGCGCCGCGTGCCCTATCTGCTGGTGGTTGGGGAACGGGAAAAAGCAGCGGATACGGTGGCGGTGCGGGATCGGGATGGCCAGGATCTCGGTGCCCTGACCATAGACGCCGTGGGTATCGCTCTGCAGAAGATGGATCGGGAGCGGTTGAATACCCTGGAGTGGCAAGGCTAGCGAGGAGGATAAGGCAATCGCGACAGAGAAAGAAGTGAATATCAATCGGGAAATTACCGCAGCACGGGTCCGATTGATAGGTGTCGAGGGGGAACAGTTAGGTGTGTTATCCTTCATGGAGGCCATCGCTGCTGCAGAAGAGGTTGAACTGGATCTTGTCGAGATTGCCCCGCAAGCCGATCCTCCGGTATGCCGGATTATGGACTACGGAAAGTTTCGTTTTCAGGAAAGCAAACGCCAGCATGACGCAAAACGTCGGCAGAAACAGACGCAGGTGAAGGAAGTAAAGTTTCGCCCGCGTACCGATGATGCCGATTATCAGATCAAGCTGCGCAATATTCTGCGTTTTATTGAAGATGGAGATCGCGCGAAAATTACGTTGCGCTTTCGTGGTCGTGAAATGTCTCATCCCGAATTGGGTATGGAAGTGCTCAATCGGGTAGAAAAAGATTTAATGGAAGTGGGTGTGGTTGAACAACGGCCACGCATGGAAGGGCGACAAATGGTGATGATTGTCGCGCCGCGGAAAAAATAGGAGACCATCGTGCCAAAAATGAAAACCAATCGTGGGGCGGCTAAGCGCTTTAAGCGTACCGGCTCCGGTAAATTTAAGCATCGTCAGGCTTTTTTGAATCACATGCTGACGAGTAAGACGACCAAACGGAAGCGCCATTTGCGCCATACTTTGGTTACTTCAGGTAGCGATCAGGCCGCATTGCGGCGTATGCTTCCTTACGGTTGATGATAGAGGAACAGTACCATGTCTAGAGTGAAACGTGGCGTAACCGCCCACGCCCGCCACAAGAAAGTTCTGGCTCGTGCCAAGGGCTTCCGTGGTCAGCGCAAGAGCAATTATCGCATTGCCCATCAGGCAGTGATGAAGGCTCTGACTTATGAGTATCGCGATCGCCGGACCAAGAAGCGTGATTTCCGTAGTTTATGGATCGTGCGTATCAACGCGGCGGCGCGCTCTGAGGGTGTGACCTATAGCCGGTTCATGAATGGCCTGTTGCGCGCGGGTATCCAGTTGGATCGCAAGGTCCTGGCAGATATCGCAGTTCGTGACAAGGCGGCATTCTCCCGTCTCGTCGAGGTGGTCAAAGGCCAGTTGGCAGCCTGACGGTGGCGGAGGCTGTGGCGATGTTTTTGCAATCCATGGCCCCCGTTGCGACGGCTGCCCGAGAGATCGCGGCAGCCGCCGACTTGAATACCCTGGAACAGATTCGCCTCCAATGGCTCGGCAAGAAGGGTGCTCTCACCCAGGCCATGCAACAACTCGGGCAATTATCGCCAGAGGCGCGACGGGAAGCCGGGCAGTTGCTCAACGAGCGCAAGCTCGAAGTGCAATTGCTCTTGCAGGAGCGCAAAGAACAACTCGAAAGGGCGGTTATTCAGGCACGCCTGCAGCAGGAGCGGCTGGATGTGACCCTGCCGGGGCGGCGTGTGGCTGGTGGTTCTACCCATCCTATTCGGCAGACTCTGGAGTGGATCGAACATTATTTCTCCAGGCTAGGTTTTGAAACTAGCGATGGTCCCGAAATAGAGGACGATTACCATAATTTTTCTGCGCTCAATATTCCGGAAGATCATCCTGCGCGTGCGATGCATGATACCTTTTATCTGGATGCGAGGCGTCTCTTGCGTACGCAAACCTCGACGGTTCAGATTCGCTTTCTTGAAATGCACCAACCCCCGCTACGTATGATCGCCACGGGTCGAGTGTATCGGCGCGACTCCGATGTCACCCACACGCCGATGTTTCATCAAGTCGAGGGTCTGTTGCTTGACGAACATGCCAGTTTCGCCGACTTGCGCGGTTTATTAGCAGACTTCCTCCAGGAATTTTTCGCAAAGCCCGATCTCCCGGTACGCTTCCGTCCATCCTACTTTCCCTTCACGGAGCCTTCTGCTGAAATTGATATCGGTTGCCTCATCTGTGGCGGCTCCGGCTGCCGGGTCTGCAAGCAGACTGGTTGGTTAGAGGTGTTAGGCTGCGGAATGGTGCATCCTGTGGTGCTGGCTGGCGCTGGCATCGATGGCGAGCGCTTCAGTGGTTTTGCTTTTGGGATGGGTGTTGAACGTCTCACCATGCTGCGTTATGGAGTGAATGATCTGCGTCTCTTCTTCGAGAATGATCTGCGCTTCCTCAAACAGTTTTCCTGAGGACCCATCATGCGCGTCAGTATTCAATGGCTTCGTGAATTATTGGACACCTCCTGGGATACGGAGGAAATTGCCCAGCGCCTGACCATGGGCGGCATTGAGGTGGAGGCCGTCGAGGACGCTGCACCGGCTTTTCATGACGTGGTCGTGGCTGCCATTCAGTCTGTTGTCTGCCATCCGGAGGCGGACAAACTACGGGTGGCGCAGGTGGATGTGGGCGATGGGCGACTGCGTACCATTGTCTGTGGAGCGGATAATCTGGCAGTGGGGCAGCGGGTACCCTTAGCGATGCCCGGTGCAGGCTTGCCTGGCGATCGCGATATTGTCATTTCGGCCCTGCGTGGCATTGCCTCGGAAGGGATGCTCTGCGCTGCAGCTGAGCTGGGGCTGGACGATGGCAGCAGCGGGTTGCTGATTTTGGATGCAGATGCACCCATTGGGGCCGACTTGCGCGACTATCTGGGTCTGGACGACCAGGTGCTGACCTTGGGAATAACGCCAAACCGCGGTGATGCGCTTTCTGTGCTAGGCGTGGCGAGAGACTTATGCGCACTCGGTGCGGGCACCCTGCGCAATCCTCTGGAACCGATGGCGAAATGTTCCTGGATGACCTCTGGCCCGGAGGATGAGTCGTCAACGCCAGATGACTTTCCCGTGCATATTGCGACAGCGGCGCAGAGTGCCTGTCCTTCTTATACCGCGTTGTGGATAGATGGTGTACCGCAACGTTTGCCGGATCGTCTGCATGAGCGCTTGCGACGTGCTGGACAGCGCTGTATCCATCCGGTAGTTGATCTATTGAATCTGCACATGCTCGAAACCGGACAGCCGCTGCACGCCTTTGATGCGGAAACTTTGCAAGGAGGACTCAGCATACGCTGGGCGCAGGACGGAGAGATTCTCGACGCACTGGATGGCCGGGATTTGCCGCTGACATCCGATATGCTGGTGATCGCTGACCGTGCCGGTCCGGTGGCTCTGGCGGGCGTTATTGGCGGGCGGCGTACTGCCGTATCAGCACAGACCCACTCTATTGTTCTGGAGTCTGCTTTCTTTCAGCCTAAGGTTATTCAAGGCCGTGCACGCCGTCTGGGTTTGCAGACGGATGCCGCCATGCGCTTCGAGCGCGGTGTTGATTTTGCGCTGGCGCCCAGGGTGGCCGCTGCCGTTCTGACACGGCTGGCCACCCTGGGCAAAGCCGATTTACGGGCAACGCGGTCCCATACGGTGCTAGGCCAGTTACCGGAGCACGCTCCGATTACTTTGCGTCGCGCGCGACTGGCGCGCATTCTGGGCATGGATTATGAAGATACCGTGGTCGAGACAGCGCTGACCCGTCTGGGGCTGCGCGTTAGCGAGATTCCCGATGGTTGGCAGGCGATTTCCCCCAGCCATCGCTTTGATCTGCACATTGAGGCAGACCTGATCGAGGAGGTGGGCCGAATATACGGCTATGAGCGATTGCCCGTCCATCGGCCAGTGGGCACCCTGCAGCCCTTAGCTATGGCGCGAGGGCCACAGCCGGCTACTTTACGCGGCATCCTGCAAGCGCGTGATTATCACGAGGTAATCACCTACAGTTTTATTTCCCGTCAGGCGCAGGATGTTTTTACCCCGGATGCCGACGCGCCGGCCCTGCTCAATCCCCTGTCTACGGATTTGGCCGTCATGCGTGCCAGTCTCTGGCCGGGCCTGATGCAAGCGCTCCAGTTCAATGTGAAGCGGCAGCAGGATCGGGTGCGGATTTTTGAACTGGGGCGGGTGTTTTCTGCGAATGGCCAGCGCCTGGTCCTGGGTGGTTGTATGGTCGGCGCCGCCGACCGGGAAAGTTGGGCGCAGCCACAGCGTGCGGCCGATTTCTACGACTTGAAGGGGGATGTGAGCGCTTTGCTTACGCTGTGGCCGCAGACAGAATTTTCTTTCCGGCCGCTGGCAGATCATCCGGCTTTGCATCCGGGGCAGGCCGCAGAAATTTGGGTGGCAGATCAGCGGGTGGGTATGCTTGGTGCGTTACATCCGACGCTGGCGGCAGAGTGTGACCTGGACAAATCGCCATTTTTCTTCTATTTGGATATAGAATGCTTGGATGGTCTGGCGAATGTCTCCCGATTCACGCCGTTGTCGCCTTTTCCGGCGTTGCGGCGGGATATGGCTTTAGTGATCCCGGATGATATTCTGGCGGGAACCGTGTTGAACGTCATGCGGCTCAGCGCATCGGGTATGGTTAAGGAAATTACGATTTTTGATCGTTATCAGGGCGCTTCTCTGATGGTGGGAACATACAGTTTGGCCTTTGCGCTGCTCTTGCAAGATGCTGAGCGGACGTTGACCGACGCAGATGTACAAGCAGAAATGGACCGGTTGCTGGTTGCCGTGCAGCGACTTGGTTCCATCGGACTCAGGGCATAGGGAGAATAATATGGCGGTTACTAAAGCAGAAATCGTGGATATGCTGTTCGAGAGTATGGGCCTTAATAAGCGGGAGGCCAAAGGTATTGTTGAAGCCTTGTTTGATGGCATTCGTGAGAATTTGGCGCAGGGTGAAGAGGTGAAGCTGTCTGGCTTTGGCAACTTTACATTGCGCGATAAAAATCCTCGTCCCGGGCGTAACCCCAAGACGGGTGTGGAGATTACCATTACGGCACGGCGCGTGGTGACTTTCCATCCGAGTCAAAAACTCAAAGCCTACGTGAATGGTAGCGAACCAGACAACGGCTAAGGGAAAGGCGGGTAAAGACCTCGCGCCACTCCCTGAGATACCCGAGAAACGGTATTTTTCGATTAGCGAAGCTGCCCTGCTCTGCGGGGTGAAAGCGCATGTGCTACGCTACTGGGAGCAGGAGTTTCCACAGCTTAGTCCCTTAAAAAGAAAGGGTAATCGGCGCTACTATCAAAGTCATGATTTGTTGCTGGCCCGGCAGATTCGTCTGCTGCTCTATGGTGAGGGATATACTATTCATGGTGCCCGCGAGCGGATGCAGGGCTTGACGCATGCGGCGCGCCAGGAAAATTTAGAAGATCAGACGCGCTTAGAACTGGAAATGGCCGATTTTCCAGGTCAGATTAGGGTGGCGGGTGATAGTCGCCTGCAATATTTGCGTGCAGAGTTGTCGGCACTACTGAATTTGTGCCGTCATGGGCATTGACCAGAGTCAGGTTTCGACAGTATATTACCGGTCTCGCGGGGCGTAGCGCAGCCTGGTAGCGCACCTGAATGGGGTTCAGGTGGTCGGAGGTTCAAATCCTCTCGCCCCGACCAATAAAAACAGATGGTTATGAGATTTTTTCTTCATGGCATTTTCCCCTCTGTGACGTAAATGTACCAAGGCCGGCAAGAATGGTTTCAATGTTCTGAGCCTCAGTGGCTAGATGTTCTGGAGCAAGGTGGGCGTATTTCAGCACCATCTCCATGCTCTCCCATCCGCCCATTTCCTGAAGTTTGAACAGGGGCGTCCCCGCTTGGATATGCCAGCTTGCCCATGTGTGTCGCAAATCATGCCACCGGAAGTTTTCAATGCCAGCCCTCTTGAGGGCATTCCACCAAGCCTTTCCGGATACTTGGGTTACTGGATGGCCTTTGTAAGTAAATACATACTGGTGGTGTTCTCCCAACCGCCGACGTAGTACTGCAATCGCCGATGGTGTTAAATTTACCCCTATGGCTTTCCGCGCCTTGGCTTGGTCCGGATGTATCCATGCAACTCCTCTAAACAAATTGATTTGGCTCCATTCAAGCTCCTTGACATTGGCTTGCCGTAACCCGGTTGCCAGTGAAAATTCGGCCATATCCCTCAAATGTGCCGGTAACTCCAGCAAAAGTCGCTGTGCTTCTTCAGGTACCAGCCACCTTACCCTTCGCTTGGCCTCTGGATACGCCCTCAACATGGGTGCGGCGTCCAGCCATTCCCACTCCACACACTGTCGAAGGATGGAACGAATGAGTGCGAGATACCGATTCGCTGTAGCTGGGCTGGTTTCTCTACGCTTTAGGTCCACCACTTCCATGATGATGTTTTTTTTCATCTCAGTGAGCGGTACACCCCTGAAGTAAGATTGTAGCCAGTTCAGTCGCTGGACATCATCAGCAAAGCTCGCCTTGTGCGCTTTTTCATCTAACCATCGGAGTCCTGCATCATCCCAAGTGTAGGATGGACGCTCTCCCAGTTTTACCTGTCTCCACGCCTCGGACTTGAGTCGGTCGTGAAGTTCTTGCGCTTGGACTTTAGCATCAGTGTCAGCCGAGCGTCTAATGCGCTGCCCGTTGGGTGCCGTGAAGTCAATCCACCAAGTTTTACCACGTTTGTAGAGCATTTTGCCTCCTTTTGCAGAGAAGGCGCCGCTTGCCGATTCTCAGGATAGAGCGATCGGAAGTAGGCGACAAGGTCTTCTTCAAGAAATGCCCAGCATTTGCCGGGCTTGGCGGCGCGAATCCGTCCGGTTTTGGCTCTGCGTCGCAATTCTTCCTTGCTGAGCTGAAGAAAGTCTGCCGCCTGCTGCAGATCCAGAGTGCGGGCCATGGATTGCACACTGCCAAGTGCTGGCCGGTTGGCTTGCGCTCTGCCGAAAGGATGATGTGGCTGATCGTTCATTGTAAAAAAACCTCGTTGATATGGCCTCAATACGGATGGTGCCGCAAACGAAAATCGGGACGATCCTTGCTATGGATCGCGTCCTGCAAAGGGTTTGCGCCCTGCAAAGGGGCTTTTATGACCAGCTTCCCTCCTGAAACAGCGTGATTTGTTGCCGGCCTTCCAGATGCCGGGCCAGTCGGGGATTGATCCAGACCCGTTCCTCGCGTTGGGACTGGTTCGTATCGCGGTGGAGGGAACTCAATGCTTTGCGGGGAAAAGACAGAGTTTCCCATCCAAAAGGCAGAAGGGCGTCGTCGTAGTCGTCATGGGCGTACCCGCACAGGGCGACGAAACCCTTCAACTGGCGGCACATGGCCAGCAGTTCCAGATGCTGCACGGCGTCCATTTCACCCCCGGCGTAAGTGCCCCGGCTACGCTCGTGATGAATGTGGCGAGTATCGGGATAGTAGGGCGGGTCCAGAAAAAACAGGGTGTCGGGACTGTCGTATTGGGCCAGCAGGTCGATAGCTTCGCGGTTTTCGATCACCACGTCCTTCAGGCGCTGCGCCAGGACGGGCAATCCCTCGATGTGGTAGTTCATGCGCCGTCCCTGGGAGCGTTGGGTACTGGTGGCGAAGCGTTTTTCGGTGAGGCCGCTTTGTCCCCCGCCACTGAAGGCGGCATTGGACACCACGAAAAAGGCCCAGGCGCGGGTCATGGGATCGTCTTCTGTGGAATTCAGGAGATCCAGGGCACGGGAGTATTCTGCTCTGGCGTAGGGGGTCCACTGCAGGCGTTCCAGCAGGGCCATGCGAAGGCGATCCTCCTGCATAATCCGGTAGAAGCCGACCAGATCGCGGTTGCGGTCGTTCAGGATTTCCACGGGAGATTTCGGCAGGGCCAGCAACATGGCGGCGGCTCCGGCGAACGGTTCCACATAGCAGGCTTTGCGCGGCAGGCGATCCGCGATTTTCTGCGCCAGCCAGCCCTTGCCACCCAGCCACGGAAATGCGGGTCCTGCAGACGGCAGTGCTGCGCACGGCGGTCCTGCGGACGGCGAAGGTTCTGCCGGGAGCAGCCTTGCTGGCGGCAGCCCTACGGACGGCGATGCGATGCTGAAATCCAGAACAGACAATGCTGCGGGCATGATGAAATTCTCCATATACTTTTATGCGTGATCCGTTTGCAGCGGTTGCACCGTGCAAGGGTTGCACCCGGCAAGGGTTACATCGATTCCGACAGATGGTTCCAGTCATCCAGATAAGCGGTTTCGCCCTTCCCGGTGGCGTAATATTCCATGGGCATGGAGCGCAGCATGTCCATGATCTGAATGCGCAGGTTGACCATGTGCTTTTCGTCTTCGTCCAGCAGTAACGCCAGATCAGGATCGTCGTAATTCTGTGAGAGCAGCAGCAGATCGCGCCAGCGCCGGGGCAGGCATTGCAGCTTGCGATTCATGATATCCAGGTCCATTTTTTCGATGACGACATTCTCCATGTTGTTTTCTCCTTCCATCATGATGGTGCTCCAACCTTCGGTTTCGGCGTCCGGAAAGCTCAGGTTCTGCGCCAGCAGGCGGGCATTGAAGGTTTCCTGGGTAATTTTGTGCCAATGGGCGCGTTTCTGCCGGGTATCGTGGGGAACGGGGATGACGCGGTCATGCGCGGCGAACTGGCGAAAGCGGGTGTGCAGGGACAGGCGCAGATAGGTCCAGAACGCGCCCCGACTACGGCCATCGTAGCGTTCCACCGATTGCGCGAAGACGATCCAGGCTTCCTGCTCCAGATCTTCTTTCTGGACATGGCGATGATGGCGCAGGGTGATATTGACCATACCCCAGATCAAAGTGTCCATGCGGTCCCACAGCAGGCTCATGGCCGATGCGCTGTTTCGTGCGGCCAGCACTTCGGCATCCTGGACGTAAATGCCGAAACTACTGCTTTCCCCGCTGAAACTTTCTGATTGAGGTAAAGCATCGGTTACCGCTTGAATCACCAGCGCCTGGGCGAACAGTTGGTCCCACAGGTCCGGAATGCTTGCGGGGGTTTGCACCCCAGCGGGGGGTTGCTCCCCGGCAGGTCTTGCAGACGGCATGGGCTGCGCCCCGACATGGGGGCTTGCAGACTGCAAGGCTTGCGGAGTTTTTCTGGTGAGATCAGCCATGTGATTGCTCCTTGACCGGCGACATGAACAGGATGCCCAACCCCGTACCGGCGGGGACCCAGACGGTGGGCGGAGTATTGAAGCGATTTTGCGCGATAGGGACCATAACGTTACCGATATTGCCTGCGGCCTGTTGGAGGATTTGGCCGTTGTTCAGTTGATGGGTCATTACCGCGAATCCGTTACCGACCACCATGGCCTGATTGGCCTGTTGCAGCGCCTGATCGATGCCCTGCAAGAAAGCCGCACCAAATAACCAGCCGTAGCGATAGAGCACATGATTATTGACACTGGTCGCCATGCCTACATGCGCATTTTTCACGCTGATAGCATACGCATTGATGGGATAAGACTGCCCATTGAAGGTCATGATGTTGAACTGCATCACCACTACCTGGTGCTCCCGCTTGAAGCTGCCCAGCAACCGCGCGCCATGGAAACGTCCACCTTCTATAGTCGCCTCAATGGGACTTTTATCGTTGGAATTCACCCCAATATCCAGCATGGCAAAGCTGATATGACCTGCCAGCGCCAGCACATTCGACTGGGCTTGCAGGCCCTGCCCCGCAGCGGTATGGGTCCCGGACTGAACCTGATTGATTTTGCTGATCTGCGTCACGATTACGGGACCATACGGATTGTCGTTCACGAATCGCTTTAGCTCCGTCGTCATGGACTGCTCCAGTGCGCTTTGCTGTGACCTGGTGGCAGCGACCGGCGTGTAAGGATTCTGCACCACGATGGTCGCCGGAGCGGGAGACTGCGCGAGAGCGGTCACGGATTTCGTTGCCGCGAAGGGGTGCAGGGCAGTCGGTGTGGGCAGGTAGGTCTGTCCGGCCTTGGCCGCCTGCTGGCCCAACTGGTGATTCGCCTGATTAAGCTGCGCGTTATAGGCATGGTTGCCCTTACTGCCCCCGGGTGCGCCGTGAAGATGCGCGACCTGTATCTGGTTGTGGAGTTTTTGGGGTGCGGGGGGGCCGCTCAGCAACCGGTAAGCGCCGAAGCCTAAAGCGACTACGGCGACGCCGGTGGTGATGAGGGCCATCTTGCGGGTTGCGGGATTAGTATAAAACGCGCCGGCGGCCTGAGCGTAAGACAGCTTTTTCATGGCTAAAGGTTGCGCGATTTCCTCGGTGCTACCCGATGATTGCGGGACTACGGTCTGATTCTGGTTTTCGTCGTTCATCAGCGCACCTCCAGGGTCTGATTAATGCCATTGAAACGCATCAGCACGGCATGGGTTTTGGGCAGGACATAGGCGTGGACGCCATTAGCCGATGCTTCGGTGGCGATCCAGGCGGGGGCCAGCAGGCGGGCATGGGTACGAATCCAGAGATCGCCGTTCAACATCCATGCGCGGGTATAACTGTAGGTCGGGGCGTTTTTCACCCGGAGCGTTTTGGCGGCGGAGGGCATGGTGCCATAGAGGGTCTGGAGTAATGCGGCGGTCGTACCGTGATTGGGACTGGGCGAGAAGGAAGTGGGCAGGCTGCCGGGGACCATGCCGCGCACCCGGAGGATGACGCGATAGGCCACGGTTTCCCTGCCGTTTTCAAGGGGCCCGCCGCTAACCAGTTGTACGGGGATGGGGGTATTCAGGCCCTGCAAGACCAGCAACAGATTGCTCTGTGCGTGGGGTCGGAGATCGGAAACGACGATGGTGGGTTCCAGCGCATCCTTAGCGATGCCCTGGGCCGTAAACCGCTTGCCGCTACCGATGGTGGCGGAAATGATGGGCCAGGGCTGACCGGCACCATCCACCACGGTCAACGAACAGGCGTACCCCGCGGCCATGTGGATCGTTGGAGTTTCCCCGGAGTTCGGGTCCACGGTGATGACCTGGGTAACGCCATTCTTGGGGATGACGGGTTCGTTGCCGCCTTCCTGGGTTTTCCGCACTTTCCCCCGGAACTGGTGAATCTGCTTACCGGACAAGGGCAACAGGGCTTTTTCAATGCTTTTGAAAGGCGGCAGTCCCGGAATCATCTGCGGTCCCGGCCCTGGTCCTGGTCTTGCAGACGGCGTTTGTCCTGCGAACGTCTGCCCTGCCGTCTGCAAGCCTGTTGCGGTAGCGGGAGATACGCCGTTGAGCCGGTTTTGCAGTTGCTGTGCGGCGATGGCCTGCTGTTGTACCGGTGTAGTGGTGGTCGGCGCTCCCGTATTAATGATCTGTGTGATGGCGGCAGGGGATTGCACCCCGGCAGGGGGTGGGGAAATGATGATGCCCATGTGTCTACTCCTTAATTAGAGAAATGGATGCGATGGCAATAGCGCGCGGATTTTTCCAGTTCGCTACGCGCTGGACGATGACGGTGGCCAGATACTTCTTGTCGGATAATCCGTT
>JAAOMR010000111.1 GCA_018853935.1 Acidithiobacillus ferrivorans | reverse complement strand
GGGATCGTTTGCTGGTAGCCGTGAGTGGCCGCCCGGAAGATGAGCATCTGGTGCGCGCGGCTTATCACCTGGCGACCGCTCAACGGGCCGACTGGCTGGTGATTCATGTGGACACCCCGCGCGGCCTGCTGCAGAAAGCACAGACCCAGGCATGGATATGGAACCACCTGCATCTTGCGGAAAGCTTGGGAGCTGAAACCGCACGTCTGACCGGAGTAAATATCGGCGCGGAGGTTTTGGCTTATGCGCGGCTGCGCGACGTCACCCAGGTTGTACTGGGACAGACGCAGGGCTTGCGTAAATTCCTTTGGTGGTGGCCCGGTTCTTTGACGGCGCATCTCTTGAACAGCGAGCGCGGCGTTGATGTGGTGATTCACCCATTACCGGTTAAAAAAGCCCTTACCGAAGATCGACGCCTGCGGAATCAACAATATCTTGGTATCGTGGACACGCCCTTGCGCCGCCGCACCCGGAATCGCGCCTTTGTGATCAGCGGGGTAACCGGTCTCGCTTTAAGTGGTCTGGCCTGGTCGCTGGGGGCTTACCTGGGTTTTGCCGGGATCTTCATGCTTTACATGCTGGGCGCGGTGGGCACCGCCTTGATGTACGGCCGCTGGCCCTCCCTCATCACGTTCATTGCCGCCATGGTCAGTTACTACTCGTTTGGATTGGATCGCGGCTTGCCAAGCACGGTGGGCTCGCTTGCTTACTTTGCACTGATCCTCTCTTTGATCCTGCTCATCAGCCAACTGGTGGCGCGATCCCGCGAGCAGGAGCTCACGGCCCGGATCCGCGAGCGCCGCGCCCGCAATCTCTATCAACTGGTTCAGGCGCTCAGCAGTGCCCGTGGCGTCGAAGGGATTCTCAACGTCAGCATCGAGAAGTTGCACCAGACCCTGGGCATTGCGGTCGCATTCTGGTTGCCACTGGCGGACAACACGGGTGGTCCTTTGCAGATGTTTCCAGCGTCCACTGAACTGGAAGCTCCACAACGCAACCTGCGGGCCGCTGCCCGATGGAGCTTTCTGAATAAAAAGAATGCCGGGATGAGCACCGACACGCTGGCGGATATTCCGGCACTGTTTATGCCCATGCTGTCCGGCGAGCGTGCGCTGGGGGTCATGATGCTGTCGGATCTCGATCTGCGTCGGGCTCCTGTAGACTGGTTGCGCTTTCTCGAAACGGTGGCGCGACTCATCGCGGTGGCGCTGGATTCGGCGCAAGCTTCTCTGCAACGTACGGAAGCCGATGTCCGTTTGCGGGTCGAACAATTGCAAAATGCGCTTTTAGGCGCCGTTTCCCATGACCTCCGGACGCCTTTGGCTGGCGTCCTGGGTACGGCGACGACGCTGCAGCGCAATGCGCAGGGCTTGACTGCCGATGAGCACGATCTTCTGGAGAATATCCGCGAGCAAACCCAAAAGATGGAACACACCGTGGATCGCATTCTGCACATGGCCGCATTGCAGTCCGGGCGACTAAATATCAAAAAAGAATGGGTTCCCCTGGAAGATCTGTTGGTCAGCGCGCGCGATCAGGTTAAGGCCGTATGCACCGATCGTTCTTTTCAGGCGCGGATATCCAAAGACTTGCCGTTGCTCCGCGTGGATCCGCAACTCATGGTGCAAGTGCTCACTAATCTCCTGGAAAATGCTTGTAGATATAGCCCGAGTGACCGTGCTATCGAATTAGAAGCCTATGCGAACGATGCCGAGATCACCGTTTGTGTCATTGACCACGGCTTTGGCGTACCACCCGGCCGCGAAGAGGAAATATTCACCCGTTTCAGCCAGATTAAACCCCCTGTCGGACTGGGTGGAAGCGGACTAGGTTTAGCGATTTGCGCGGCGATTGTTGAGCTGCATGGCGGACGTATTTGGGTGCGTAACCGGGTCGCAGTGCGCGGTGCGGTGTTTTGTTTTACCGTACCTCGGGAGACTGAGCCGCCTATGCCACCTGACGGAGATTAAGCCATGACAACCATACACGAAGGCGATCTGGATATCCTGCTGGTGGAGGATGACCCGAGTATTGGCGGGTTTCTACAGGCGGCGATGGGCCGCGAACCAGGGTATCGCTTGCACTGGGCAACCACGCTGAAAGATGCCTGGAAGGCTTGGGAAAAACGACAAATTCAGGAAGGTCGGCCGTTCGCCTTGATTCTGCTGGACCTTGCTTTGCCGGATGGGGATGGGCAGGGATTAATCCATCGATTACGTGAGCATGGCGGGGAACAGGCATTAATCATCATCATCTCTGCGCGCGGCAGCGAGGCTGACAAGGTACTGGCCCTCGACAGTGGCGCCGACGACTATCTGACCAAGCCGTTTACCATTGGCGAACTATTCGCACGCCTGCGTGCACATTTGCGGCGCCGGCCAGCAGGTTCATCCGCCGAATCTTCCCATTGGGTCATTGGCGTCTTGGAGCTGGATGATCTTACCCATACAGTGCGCAAGGGCGGGGTGCCCATAGCGATGACGCCCAAGGAATATCAACTGTTCCACCTTTTTGTGATGAATCAGGGACGGATATTGTCGTATCGACGAATCCTCGGCGCGGTGTGGGGAGAGCACAGTAGCGATCAGGCCCACTATGTAAGGTTATATATCAAACGACTGCGGGAAAAGATTGAGGATGATCCCGGAATGCCACAATATCTGGTGACGGAAAAAGGGGTTGGATACCGATTTGGCGATCTGGAGGTGTCAAAATGACTATACGCAGGGGCAAGATGCCACGCGCTTTTGCGGCGCGGATAAAACGCTAGTCAGTCATCGCCATCCGCATGTTTTTGCGCGAGAAACCCGACACCATCCAGCACTTGATAAAAGTCCCGCGCATAATAATCGGGTGCCACATCGTTATAGGATTTGCTGCCCTGATTGGAGTCCACAAAGATGGTTTTCATCCCCGCCTGTTGGGCGCCATAAATATCCCGATACATGTCATTGCCGACATAAATGGCTTCATGGGGAGCCACTTCCAATTGCTCCGTGGCCATGGCGAATAATCGGGAATCGGGTTTGCGATAACCGTAGTCACTGGAAATAATACGTATATCAAAATATTTCTTGATACCCAGGGCGCGCATTTCGGGGAGGGCGAAGCAGCGTTGTGCGTCAGAAATGGTGGCCAGTTGGTAGGTTTCCTGCAGGCTTTTCAGCGTGCGCTTAATGCCATCGTAACGCTCCAGGCGGGTGCGGGAGAGGGCACGGTGCAGGCGTGCCAACTCTTTCGCCAGTCTTTCCCGGCCTTTGACCGGTTTGCTGTTCTCCTGGGTGAGCAAGGTGAGCCAGATCGCCTCGACGTCTATTTCCGGATATCGTTCAGCGGATTGGCGTTTTCTCTCTTTCATGATAGCGAAGTAGCGTTCCCGGACCTCTCGCCGGTTCATAAAGACCCGGTGATACGTGAGGTAATGGGAAATGCCCCGATAAATCTCTTCCATTTCTTCATTGGTTTCAATGTTGATCATGGTGCCATAAAGATCTAAACAGACGGCGCGTATGGACATGGTGTTACCTCCGCAGAATGTGAATGGCTTCGTGGACCAGGGCTTGGCTGTAGCGCCAGTCAAGCCAGGAATTACGGGCGATGCGTAACAGGGTCATGCCCATATAAAAGGGGATTCGCTCAGTAATCGATGCAAAAGCCGCATGGCGGTCCGGAAAATGGGTGCTGTATTCCCAGAGAAAATGACCGATAAATGGTTCGGCATGCTCTCCATGATGGGTGCTGCGCATGAAATGATGTTTTATTTCCCCCGCAATCATGCCGAGATCATACGCGCGATCGGCAAACTGCATGCGTTCCAGATCAATGGCGATGGTGCGCCGATGGGTTGCGAAGAGAAAATTGGAGGGCGTGGCATCGCCATGGATCAGGACTTGCCGGTCTGCCCACATGCTGCCCATCGGCTGCCAGCGCTCCCGGTAATGATAAAGTTCGCCGGTCTGACGGGCAGATATCCGGTGGCGTCTTTGCAAGCGCTCCATGATCTTGTCAAAATAAGCAAAGTGAGCATCAAAACGCACTGTTTCAGAGCGCGCAGTCCAGTTATGTAATTTGGCAAGGAAATAGGCAAGGTCCGTCAGGCGCGCATATAACAACTTTGCGTCATTGTGTTCAATGCTCTCTTCAATGACGCTGGAGAGCGATTGCCCGGGACAGTATTCCTCTACGAGGACGCTGTTCATATCCCGTGAAATCCCCAGGGGGTGCGGAATATACAGTCGCTCGGTTTTGAGGCCTAAGTCGCGCAACATATGCATATGCTGCCATTCGTTATGGGCCAGCCCCCAGGCCTGTTGTGGATCTTTCCCGATTCGGTTGAAAAATTTACCGATGACTTTCTGCTGTGAATGGGTTTCCTCGTAGAGAAAAACCTCATTAGATGCCGGAAACTGGAATACTCGAAACTGACGGAGCTGCTGTCCTGTGCGTAATTGTGGGAATATCTGCTCTTGCAGATACGCATAGAATGGATCGTGGGGATTCAGGCGGCCTAAATATTTCATTTTAACCCTTTTGCCTTATCATGAATCTCCGGAGGGTAGGGATTGCAGCGCTGGGTGTAACTGTATCCCGATGATTTTCCAGCCTGATTCCGCAGTGCGCAGCAACGGCGCAATATTTTGCAGAATTTGTTGCTCCAGTGCAGCCTTGGCGGTGGTGGAAGTGGTGACACTGGCCAAATCCGGAAACGCCATGAAGGGGTTGGCGATACGTGCGTCAAGCTGTCTCTGTAGAGGGTGAAGATCCTGCCAGGGGCCATTGCCCTGCATGATCGCCACTGGGTGAATAGTGAGGGCTTTGATTTTTCCCGCATGGTCTGTGATGGTGACGCCATAAGACCCAAGATCGATGTTGCGTCGGGTCGGTGTTGGTGCTGCCGGGTTCGGTGTCACGGCTGGCGGGCTGATTCTGCGCAGATGAAGCGGCAGATTAAGGGCAATACCCACGGCGACGGCGGCGAGCAGGACCGCCAGGACACCGAAAATAACCCACCGACCACGCCCGGATTTGGCTTGCTTTTTTTTGCGGGCTGCCAATCTCCGTTTCTCCTTTGCCAGGTGAGCAGCATTTATGGGTTCAATATGTTTTAGTTGTACCATGGGCAAGGCCGACACAACAAACGTGATGCCATTGGGCGATCTGCAGGATTGCATTACACTCCCGCTGAGAACGGGTATTTACACGGACCATTCAAGAGGGAGTTAGGTCATGGCGGCAGGCCATTTGCGACGGGAGGGGGGGACGATTGGGCTGCTTTATGCGAGCCTGGGGGCCATAGTGGGTTCCGGCTGGCTGTTTGGGCCGCTGCATGCGGCGCAGCAGGCGGGGCCCTTGAGTCTGGGGTCCTGGGCGGTGGGGGCAGTGGCTATCTTGTTGTTGGCGCTGGTGTACGCCGAATTGGGGCCAATGATTCCGCGCAGCGGTTCTATTGTTCATATCAGTCATCTGGGCAATGGGCCGTTGTTAGGTCGCATCTGGAGTTGGATTCTATTTTTTTCCTACGTTTCCATCGCGCCGGTCGAAGTGACGGCGGTGCTCACTTACGCAAATAATTATCTGCCGGGTTTTCTCGCTGGTGAAGCGGGCGTGCTCAGTGATCGGGGTTTTGTCGCCGCTATTTTGCTGCTGGGTGTTTTTGTTTTGCTCAATTTTCTGGTGATTCGCTGGGTGCTGTTGCTGAATAGTGCGGCGACCTGGTGGAAGCTGATTATTCCGGCTGCCACTATCTTCGTCTTGTTGAGCTTTTCCTGGCATCCCGAGAACCTGCAATTGCATCATGCCCAGGGGGATCTGGAGGGCATGTTCACGGCCGTGGCCAGCGCTGGGATTATCTTTTCTTTTTTCGGATTCCGGCAGGCGATCGATCTGGCGGGAGAGAGTCGGAATCCGGGGCGCAGTATTCCCATAGCGGTTATCGGTTCGGTGCTGATTGGCACGGTCTTGTATGAGGGCTTGCAATTTGCGTTTCTGATGGCGGTGAATCCCGCTGATCTGGCGCATGGGGGATGGTCACACCTGGCTTTTACTGGGCTCACTGGACCCTTTGCGGCATTGGCCGCAGCCGTGGGCGCCGCCTGGTGGGGTGTCATCCTCTATGTGGATGCTCTGGTGTCGCCAGCGGGTACCGCCTTCATTTACACCACTTCATCGGCGCGTATTACCATGGCAGCAGGGGAAATGGGCAGTGCCCCGCGCGGGCTGGCGCGGATTAACGGTAGTGGCGTGCCCTGGATCGCTCTGTTGGCAGTGTATGCGGTTGGTGCGCTCTTTTTCTTCCCATTTCCTTCCTGGCAAAAGCTGGTGGGATACATTTCTTCGGTGACCGTGCTTTCTTATAGCCTGGGGCCGATCGTACTCTTGCAGTTGCGTCGTGCCATGCCCGATGCCGTGCGTCCTTTTCGTCTTCGCGGCGCAGAAATTCTTGCCCCGGCAGCTTTTGTGGTGGCTAATTGGATTATCTTCTGGGCCGGGCTCGACACCCTGAGTTTCACCTTCAGTGCGCTGACCATCCTGATGGTGGTTTTTTTGGTTTACCATTACTTCCTCGCCAAAGAGCGCCGTACCCAAAGCCTGGGATGGCGCTATGCGTGGTGGGTGTTACCCTATTTTGCGGGTCTGTGGATCTGCAGCTATCTCGGTCCGCAAAATCTCGGTGGCAGAGGTCTTTTACCTTTTTTCTGGGATATGGCGATACTTGCTGCATTTAGTCTGGTTATACTGCTTGTGGCATTGCGCACGACAGTGGCAGATCAGGTGATGAGAGATTATGTGGAAGGTCTGAACGCGGTGCCGGAGACGGCGCCATAGCCGATCCCGGCGATTGCTCGTCGGCGTGATAGCGATATTCGGCAACGACCGTCCTGGCATCCCAGTTGCCCCATTCACGGGGCAGGTAGTCGCCGCGCCCCGGATCGGCGCAGATTTTCAGCGTAAAATCAAAGTGCTCATGATGATGGCGAATGACAGGCAGGGGAATGTGGGGATCATCCAACTCCAGTTATGGTTCCGGCAGCGTTTTCAACTGGGCGCTTGACCAGACGGGGTTGCGAAGTGGCACGGGGCGCTTTGCTGATGTTATCCATGCTCCCCTCCTGAGCTGGTGACTAAGCATTGACCACGGTAATCAGGACGTCAGGTTTGACAGCCTGTGCCCCCAGCAGATCGCGCCGTTACATATTACCGTCGAATTACCGATCGGTGTCTTCTTAGGATGGTAGTTCAGTCCTGGCCGCTGCGTTTTCCCGCATGATCTTCACCGCCTGCCCCAGGCCTTCCTGAAAGCGGTGACTATGCCCATGCAACTGACCGAGCAGGCGATGGAGCTCCTCGCGCGTCCCGCTTTGCCGTACCTGGAGAATTTCCCGACCCAGGATATGCACTGTTTCGTGCTCGGCCAGCAAGGTCTCTACCTCGGGCAGTTCCGACGCATGGGCGTGCAACCAGGTCGTGATCGGGCAGGCGGCCAGTTCCGCATGCTCGTAACCCCCATGATGCATCGCCGACTCTTCTGCCGCATGCACCCATCCCAGATGCTGGTACAGAGCCAGCAGCGGCGTATCCGCATCCCCGGCGCCGAGGACAAAGGTACGCACAAAATCAGCGACCGCTTCCGCCGCCAGTGGCCTGGCAATGGCATAGCCCTGGAGATAGTCGACATCCATTTCGCGCAGGAGGGCGATATGCGCTTCGGTTTCCACGCCTTCCACGGTGATGAGGACGCCCATGCCCAAACCCAGGCTGACGAGACTTTCGACGAAAATCAGGTCCTGGGGCTTGTTGGACAGTTCGCGGATGAAACCCTGATCGATTTTGATCTCGTCAATGGGCAGGTTCTTGAGTCGCAGGAGAGAGGCGTATGCACTCCCCACGTCATCCAGGGCGATTTTGACGCCCGCACCGCGCAGCCGCTGCAGATGCTCCAGGGCGGCCCCCTGTTCGAGGATTTCCCCGATCTCCAGCACCTCCAGCACCAGGGATGCCGGGGGAATACTCGGATACGCCGCCAGGATGGCAAAGACCATATCGGCAAATCCGGACTGGTCGAGCTCTTCCGGAGTGATATTAACGCTGAGAAAGAGGTCCAGACCCATGTCCCGCCACTGTGCGAGTTGCCGCAGTCCCGTTTGCAGCACGAAGCGCCCCAAGGCCTGACGCTCCCGCACGCCCAGGGAAGGAAGGAACCGCTCGGGGGAGACCTCCTGACCCTCCCGGTGCCAGCGGGTCAGGGCCTCAAGGCCCGCCACCCAGCCTGTCGTCAGGGCTACCAGGGGCTGGTAACGGAGCGTTACCGCTCCGCTGGCCAAAGCCCGCAGGAAATCCTGGCGCAACAGTTCATCGCCCATGGTGAGGGCGCCGAGATCCGGGTGATAGAGCTGCACCCAAGCTTCCTTGGTCCGGCCGGGGCGCGTCTTGGCCGCATACATGGCCTGGTCCGCATGGCGCAGGAGGAGATCAGTGTCCACCTCGTCAAAGGGATAGAGCGTCAACCCCAGACTTGCCTGAATACTGACCATCTTCCCTTTGGCGTTGAAGGGCTGTGCAATCGCGGCCTGGAGGCGGGCCAGGATCTGATCCAGTTCATCCATACCGCGCAAGCCTTCCAGCAGCAGCACAAACTCATCGCCGCCCATGCGCGCTACGGTATCCGTCCGCCGCACCGCGTCTTGCAGGCGGCGGGCTATTTCTTTCAGCAGGTCATCACCGGCGTCATGGCCGTAGGTGTCATTGACCGGTTTGAAGGCATCCAGATCGAGAAACCCCACCGCCAGGAGCCGCTCCTGCCGTTCCGTGCGGGCTAAGGCCTGATCAAACACCAGCCGCAAACCCTCGCGGTTGGGCAGGCCGGTCAGGACATCGTGGGTAGCCTGCGTGGTCAGGGTGCGCTCAAAGGCCCGGCGTTGCAGCTCCCATCGGCGATCCAGGAAGAGGATGCGGCGATAGGCAGTCAAGCTGAATCCGAAAGCGATGAGCAGAAAGACCAGAGGGTATTGAATTTGTCGTTGCCACCAGGCGGCCAGCCATTGATCCCTGGGGACGGAAACGAAAGCGGTCAATGGATAATGGCTCAAACGCGTAAAGGCCCCAAAGCGATAGGCCTGCGCCCCCACTGTGACGACGCCCGCATACGTTCCATGATGTGTATGGGGGTCCTTCTGCAGTGCCTGTAGCAAGGCTCCTCCTGCAGGCACGGGATGGGCAAGCATCTTGGAAAGCTTGTTCTGGGGTACGGGCCAGCGCCCTTCAATATAAAAGTCACTCCGGATCAAACCGACAGCCGTTCCCGTGCGCAAGGGCAGATGGCTCAGGAAGTCTTCAATACCATTGAAGCGCAGCGGCGTGGCCACCACAAACAAGGGTTTTCCCGTCGGGGAAAATACCGTGCGACTCAGGCGGATGACCCAATGATCGCCCACCAGCGGACCACGCAGCGGGTGGTAGACCCGCATGCCATGTGTCTGCAAGACTTTCTGAAAACCCTGCCAGATGGCCGGATTGTTGCGAAAATCCGGGAGCGGCTTCCCCGCCGGTACGGCCGTGGAGGCGATCACCTGCCCACTTGGGGCGATGAGATTCGCGCTGGCGATATCCGGGGTGGCCTTCAGGTAATCGAGCAGGAGCGTCCGGGCGCGGCGCGGATGCTGGACTGCGTCTGCGCGCTGTAACTGCCCCCCCAAAAATTGGAGCCCGGAGGCGTGGCCGTCCAGCAGCTTCTGCGTGACGGTGGCGACCATATCGGATTCCAGCGTCAGACGATACTGACTGTTCTGCTCATAGCGATGCCAGGAGAACCAGGCATACCATCCGGAAAAAACCAATACCCCCACGAATGTCCCGTAAAAGACCAGAAATATGGTCCACCGATAGGGAGGCATAGTGATGGGACGGGTGAGAAATGCGGGAATTTTCGGGATGACTTTCAAACTCAAATGTCCCCGCCACCCAGAGAGCTACCCGTCATGACGGCACCAACATGCGCCGGGGCTTCGGTAGCGAACGTGAAAACCGCAAATGGCTTCGGTCAAACACGTTAACCATGATCGCTCTACTTTGATGCAGAAGCGTAACATGTTACCAGTAGCAGCTTTGGGAGACAATCGGATTGGCCTTTCCTGGTTTGGGTGCGGGCTCAGCGCTATAAACGCGGATCGTACCGGTTGTGGGATACCCCTGGCCGTGGCACCTTAGAAAAGGTTCTTGATGGTGTTCAAGAGCTTGTCGCCAAGGTCCATTCCTGCGCCACTTTCCGTAGAAGCCGTGGGTGCAGCAATGGGTGGATAGCCCGCCAGGTAATCACTGACGCCAATGACATCGCTACCGCCGCTGATGGTGGGGCCAGTCACGGAAGGCGGCCGGAAGAAGCCGGTAGCGGGGCTGCCTGCCATGGCGGTCCGCATGAAGTGAATCCAGATGGGTAGTGCCTCACGTGCCCCCGCAGCCCAGCGGCCCATACTGCGGTTGTCATCATAACCCACCCAGACACTGGTGGTGATATGCGGACTAAAGCCATTAAACCAGGCATTATTTTCGTGGTTGGTCGTGCCAGTTTTGCCCGCAATGTCATGGCGCCCTAAGCTCTGGGCCGCGACGCCAGTCCCGATCTTGATCACCTGCTGCATCATCTCGGTCAGCAAATAAGCAACCCCCGGCGGAATGGCGGTCTCTTGCGCGGGTGGTGCATAACCCATGGGACAATTGAGCAGGGAGATTTGTGTGCCGCGGTTATTCACAATTTTGGTGATGAGGTAGGGATTCGGCAGAAAACCGCCGCTGGAGAAGACCGCATAGGCGCGGGCCAGCTGTAAGGGGCTGTAATCTCCCGCGCCGAGCACCATGGAAGGTACTTGCGGTACCTGCTTGGCCGGAAAACCAAAGCGTTGCACATACTGCGCTGCGTAGGGGATGCCGATGTCCATGAGGATGCGAACACTGGGTACGTTATGGGAGTAAGCTAGGTTTGACCAGACCGGGATCGGAGTATTGGAGAACTTATTGCTATAGTTGGTCGGTGTATAGACCTGACCTGTCGGCAAGGTAATGGACAACGGGGTGTCTGGAATCGGCGTCTGTGGCGTCATATAGCTGCTTTTGCCTGAAGCAAGCAACGCTGGCGCATCCATGGCTGCGGCATAGACAAAGGGCTTGAAGCCGGAGCCCGGTTGCCGATAGGCAAAAACGGCGCGATTAAAATGGCTGAGTTCATAACTGAAGCCACCGACCAGGGCGTGGATTGCCCCGGTGTGGCTGTCCAGGCTCACCAGAGCACCTTGTACCTGGGGAATCTGTGAGAGCTGCCAACCGCTATCTCTGCCAGCGGAGGACCAGACATTAACCCCCCATTCCTGGCCTGCCCCTGCCGTAACAGAATGTACATAAGGACGCAGCCAGACCAGATCACCGCTGTGCAGCACCGCATTGACGAGGCGTGGTTTGGGCGCGCCGGGGTGGGGGCGTGCCCAGCTCACATCACGCAAGGTCAGTATGATATTTTTCTTGCCTTCCAGAGCAACTGTAGCGCTTTTGGCATCGGCACTGACCACGACGCCCCATTTGAGATTGGCCGGGTCATGGGGGGGTAATACATCGGGCCGTTTACCGGCGAGCGCGGCCTGCAATGTGTTCCCGCTGAGGCGCGCGATGGGGCCGCGATAGCTTTTGAAGTCCATACTGGATAAACCCATATCATAATTTTCCAGCCCTATGGCAACGGCTTTGTTCGCTGCTTCCTGATCTTTTGGCAGGATGGTGGTGTACACCTTGAGCCCGGAACGGTAGGTAAAATCGCTGCCAAATTGCTGGGTAAGCCAGTTGGCGATCCAGTCGGTGACGTAGGGGGCACCATTGCTGGCCGCCGCATGATAGCGCGACAATATAGGTTCGGCGTTGGCCCTTGCCGCTTCATCCTTGGAAATATAACCACGGTTTTCCAGACGCTTGAGCACATAAGCCCGGCGTCTTTTGGCGAGATCAGGATTGGCCACGGGGTTCAACACGGAAGGTGCCGGGGGGAGCCCTGCAATAGTGGCCATCTCTCCCAGAGTAAGATGGTCGACGCTTTTTCCGAAATAGGTCCGCGCGGCCGCCTGCACACCGTAGGCACCCTGTCCGAGATAAATCTTGTTCAGATAAAGCTCAAGAATCTGCTGATGGGTAAAGTGGTGGGCGAGCTTGTACGCCAGAAGGATTTCCGCGATTTTACGGGAGATGGTTTTTTGCGGGGTCAGGTAAAAGTTGCGGGCTACCTGCTCGGGGATGGTGCTGGCACCCTGCACCGGCGCCATATGAATAAGATCTACGAACGCGGCACGGAGAATTCCCGGATAGCTGACCGGATAATACAACGGGTTGTTGCTGAAGAAACGCGCGTTTTCTGCGGAGATAAAAGCCTCCTGCAATTTGGCCGGAATCTGATCAAGGGGCAGGGCGTAGCGCATTTGTGGACCCACTTCTTGCAGCAGCGTGCCATCGGCGGCGTAAATCCGCAGAGGTTCGTCGGGATGCCATTCACTGAGTTCGTGAACGGGGGGCAAGGTCTGCCAGATGCGGTAGATGTAAATGCCGATGCCGATCCCGATATTAATCAGAATCAACAGGATGATCAGTACAATCCAGCGACCATAGTGGTGGCGCTTAGGCTGCTTGGCGCGCGCACCCGGGGTCTTAGCTTGAGCCATGCCGTTTCTTCCCGTGTGATGAGTACTTAGCAAAGTCCATGCAGGTCTGTCTGCACTTTGCGAAATACCCTGCCCACGTTTTTACATTGCGACGCGGCCGATGGCGCAATACTATACCACCATGAATCTCAAGAGTCGCTTCGCGCCCAGCCCCACCGGTTACCTTCACCTCGGTAATGCCCGCACCGCCCTTTTTGCCTGGCTGGCGGCGCGGAGCATGAATGGTACATTTATTTTACGCCTGGAAGATACGGATCAGCAGCGCTCCCCCGATATCTATGAGAAGGCCTTGCTGGAAGATCTGCAGTGGTTCGGCATCGACTGGGACGAAGGCCCGGACCGTGGTGGCGATCACGGCCCCTACCGGCAGATGGAACGTCTGGCCCTCTATGATGCGTATTATGCCCAGTTGCAGATGACCGGGCAGGCTTACCCCTGCTATTGCAGTGCCGATGATCTGGCCGCTGAGCGCGCCGTGCAGCGCTCAGCGGGGAAAGCACCACGCTATGGAGGACGCTGTCGCTATCTCAGCGCCGAGGCGCGGGCCGCGCGGGAGGCGGCGGGTATGCGACCCACGCTGCGCTTCCATATTCCCGACCAAGGCACCCTCAGCGTGCCCGATCTGGTTTGGGGCGAGCGTCATTATGCATTGGCTGATCTGGGGGACTTTGTCATCCGCCGCAGTGACGGCAGCCCGGCATTTTTCTTTGCCAACGCGATCGACGATGCGCTGATGGGGGTGAACCTGGTCTTGCGCGGTGAGGACCATCTTACCAATACTCCCCGGCAAATCCTGATCTTGCAGGCGCTGGGCTTACCGGTGCCGGACTACGGCCACCTGCCCTTATTGCTGGGTGCCGACGGCCAGCCCCTGTCCAAGCGCTACGGGGCAGTCAGCTTGCGCGATCTGCGCGGGACCGGTTATCTGGCCCCGGCGGTGCTTAACTACCTCGCCCGTCTGGGTCATCACTACAGCGCGACAGGCTTTCTGGATAGTGCCGCTCTGGCGCAGGGCTTTGCGCTGACCCAGATCAGCCGGGCGCCCAGCCATTTTGATATGGTGCAGTTGCAGCATTGGCAGCATGAAGCGGTACAGTCGCTGGACGATGCCGCCGCCTGGAACTGGTTGGCGCCGCATCTGCAGGACAAAGTGCCGAGGGGACAGGAAATGCCTTTTGTCGCCGCGGTGCGCGCCAATATTGTGCTGCCCGCCGATGCGCTGGATTGGGCTGAGCGCTGCTTTGCCACGCCCGTAATGGACGCTGAAGCCGCTGCGACTATCACTGGTGTCAGTCCTGGATTCTGGTCCGCGGCCCAGACGACGCTGCAGGCCGCGGGTGGCGACTACCGGCTCTGGACCAAAGCCTTGCAGCAAGCAAGCGGGCAGCGCGGTAAGGCGCTGTTCATGCCCCTGCGCGCCGCGCTTACCGGGCGCACCCACGGACCGGAACTGGCGGCGCTCCTCCCCCTTATCGGCGCAGTGCGCGCGCTGGCTCGCCTGCGCGCCGCTGCCCAACGCTCCTGAACGTTTGTCGAGGCTGAAAAAATATGACCATCCTGCCGGTACTGACCCTCTATGACACCCTGCGCCGCGGTAAAACGCCGCTGGAGGTGCTGCGCCCCAATCATGTGGAACTCTACGTCTGTGGGATGACGGTGTACGACTTTTGTCATCTCGGCCATGCCCGGGTCATGGTCACCTTTGATATGGTGGTGCGCTATCTGCGCGAGCGCGGCTACGAGGTGACTTACGTCCGCAATATCACCGATATCGACGACAAAATCATTCGTCGGGCCGTGGAGCGTGGCGAGTCGATCCAGTCTCTCACGGCACGTTTCATCGACGCCATGCACGAAGATGAGGCGGCGTTGCTCTGCCAGCGCCCTGATCAGGAACCGCGGGCGACGGAGCATGTGGGTGCCATGCAAACCCTGATCGGCGAACTCATCAACCGAGGACATGCCTATGCGGCGGCCAATGGCGATGTGTACTACGCGGTGCGCAGCTTCCCGGAATACGGGCGCCTGTCCGGCAAATCCATTGACGAATTGACCTCGGGCGCGCGGGTGGATGTTGGTGAAGACAAGCGGGATCCTCTGGATTTTGCCCTGTGGAAGGCGGCCAAGCCCGGTGAGCCGTCCTGGCCCTCCCCCTGGGGAGAAGGACGGCCTGGTTGGCATATCGAATGTTCCGCCATGTCCGCCGATGCCCTGGGCTGTGCCTTTGATATTCATGGCGGTGGTGCGGATCTGCAATTCCCGCATCATGAGAATGAAATTGCCCAGTCACAGGGCGCGGGCTGCGCTTTTGCCCATTACTGGATGCACAACGGCTTTGTCCGCATCAACGACGAGAAAATGTCCAAATCGCTGAATAATTTCTTCACGGTACGGGAACTCTTGCCCCGCTATTCGGGCGAGGTGCTGCGCTTTTTCATCCTGTCCAGCCATTACCGCAGTCCGCTGAACTATGGGGAAGAGGCGCTGGAGCAGGCCAAGGCAGGCCTCACCCGGCTCTATACCGCCCTGCGTGGGATGCCCGGGCGCAAAATCGTGGTGGAGCTGGGTAGCGAGTGGCGGGAGCGTTTCCATGCCGCCATGAGTGACGACTTTCATACGCCAGCGGCTCTGGCGGTACTCTTTGACCTGGCCCGCGAGATGAATCGCCTGCGGGATGAGGGCAGCGAAGTTGCTGCACCGCTGGCTACCTTATTACGGGAACTGGCGGGAGTGCTGGGCTTGCTGCAACAAGACGCAGAGGATTTTCTCCGCGGCGATGCGACGAATACCCACTGGATTGAGGAGCGTATTGCCGCGCGCGCCGCGGCGCGGCGAACCCGCGATTTTGCCGGTGCCGATGGGATCCGGCAAGAATTGACAGCCGCTGGAGTCATTCTCGAAGATGGCCCCGGAGGCACGACATGGCGGCAGGAATAAGGCACTGCCGCTCGCTCAACCCGGGTACTTAAGTGAGGTTCCTCAGTCTTCGTCCAGTGAGAAAGACTGCTGCTCACCTTCGCTGGGAACGGCAACCGATACGGGTTCCGGTTGCACCGCGGGCAGTATGGATTCCGGAATTGCCGCGTTGACAGATTCCTGAATGGGTTCAGGCATGGGCTCCGCTGCCGTCGGCTGCCCGGCGGCGTGCGGGCGTTCTTCTTCTGCCGAATTCCTTTCGATGGTCGCAGCGGCGACGGGAATCGGCGCCGTAGCAGGGACCAGCATCTGGTGCCAGTCGGCGGCGGCAGGTACCGTGCCGGGATAGACGAGTTCTTCCGGAACATGGGTGTCATCCGCGGGGCCCGCCAGCAGATCCTTATCCTGGAAGCCCTCTGTCGTGTAGGTACCCTCAGCATTTTCCGCGTCCGCAGAAGAAGATGGTTCTGCGCCATTTTCCCCGCCCTGAGTGGAGCGCCGGGCACGCGCACGGCGTCCACCACGGCGCCGCCGCCGGCTGTTGCGGTCTTCGCTGTTGCTTTCCTGGGTGTCGGCGCCCATCTCGCTGGCCTGCTCCGTGCTCGCCGGCAGTTCAGCGCCACTGGTCTCTGCCAGGAAAGTTGCTGCGTCAACCGGCACATAGCGGGATACCAGTGCCCGCACCAGCCGGGCCAGAATACCCTCTTCCGGCGGAACGGCCACCTTGGCGGACGCTTTCGCCTTCGGGCTGCTGGGTGCTGTTGGGGTGCGTAAAGGGGGTAATACATCCGGCGGCGGCGGCGCCGTCAACGGGCTCAGTGCCGCTGATTCGTTCGTCGGACGGCTGGGGCGTGCAGGCAGAGTGCTGTTGTCACTGCCGACGACTGGCGCCGGTCGGCTGCTGTCGCCTTCCACCCGCGTCCGCTGAATCTGATAATGGGGCGTGACCATGTCCGGCGCGGGAATGATCAGGATGCGGGTATCGGTCTTTGCTTCCAGTTCCAGAATCGGGCGGCGTTTTTCGTTGAGCAGATACACGGCCACATCCACCGGCACCCGACACTCTATCTCTGCGGCACCGGTTTTCATGCACTCCTCATACAGCAGGCGCAGGACGTGCATACTGGTGGCTTCGCAGCCCCGTATCTGACCGGTACCGTTACAGCGCGGGCAGGGTTCAGAAGAAGCTTCTTCCAGGCTGGCGCCGAGACGTTGTCGGGACATTTCCATGAGACCAAAGCGGGAGATGCGCCCCAACTGCACCCGGGCCCGATCCAGCTTGAGGGCGTCCTTGAGCTTGTTCTCCACTTCGCGCTGGTGCTTGGGGGATTCCATATCGATGAAGTCGACCACGATGAGGCCGCCCAGATCGCGCAGGCGAATCTGCCGGGCGATCTCCTCAGCGGCTTCCAGATTGGTCTGGAAAGCGGTCTCCGCAATATCCTGGCCCTTGGTCGCGCGGCCCGAGTTTACATCTACGGCCACCAGCGCCTCGGTATGGTCGATGACGATGGCGCCCCCTGACTCCAGGCGCACCTCGCGACTGAAGGCCGATTCAATCTGCTGCTCGATCTGATAGCGGGAGAAGAGGGGCACGTCATTGTCGTAATACTTCAGACGATGCACCATTTTCGGCATCATGGAGCCCATGAATTGTACCGCAGCGTGGTAGGCCGCCTCCTCGTCGATCAGCACCTCCCCGAAATCTTCGGAGAAGTGATCGCGCAGAGCGCGTACCACGACGTTACCCTCCTGATAAATCAGGAAGGGGGCGGCATGCGGTGCTGCTGTATCGACGATGGCCTGCCAGATCTGTTTGAGATACTCCAGATCGCGCTGCAAGGCCTCCAGTTCCTGACCGATCCCCGCGGTGCGGGCGATGACGCCCATGTTTTCGGGGATATCCAGGAGTTGCAGGTGCTGGCGGATCTGGGTGCGGTCATCACCCTCAATGCGCCGGGAGACACCACCGGCACGCGGGTTGTTCGGCATCAACACCAGATAGCGTCCGGCCAGGCTGACGAAGGTGGTGAGTGCCGCGCCTTTGCTGGAGCGCTCTTCCTTGTCTACCTGAACGATGACTTCCTGACCTTCCCGCACCAGATCCTGAATGCGTTTGCGGCCCTGTTCCTGCTGTAGGAAGTATTCCCGGGCGATTTCCTTGAGGGGCAGAAAGCCGTGCCGTTCGGCACCGTAATCGACGAAGGCAGCTTCGAGGCTGGGCTCGACACGGGTGATGCGGCCTTTGTATATATTGCTTTTTTTCTGTTCCCGGTAGGCGCGTTCAATGTCCAGATCGAGGAGTTTTTGACCATCTACCAAAGCCACCCGCAACTCCTCTGCGTGGGTAGCGTTAATCAACATCCGTTTCATAAGTTCTTCTTTCTCCGGCGCTCAACCCGCAAGGGCCCGTCAGGGAGCGCAGCGTTTGTAATTGGGACCGGCGGGGGTTGCCCGGCGATGCTGAAATTGGGGTCGCGCTCCGAAAAGCGCAGCATCCCAAGTCGAAATATAAGCTATAAAAGAATAGAATCGCAAATTATAAAGCGCAGGGACAGAGTAAACATGGCAGAAAATGGGGTGCGGCAATGGCTGGTAAGCGATGCGGAAGCGGGGCAAAGGCTGGATAACTTCCTCCTGCGGGTGATGAAAGGCGTGCCGCGCTCCCACATCTACAAAATCCTGCGCAGCGGTGAAGTGCGGGTGAATAAGGGACGGGCGCGGCCGCACTACCATCTGGCTGAGGGTGACGTACTGCGTTTGCCGCCGGTGCGGGTGGCGGAGCCCAGCGATCCTGCCGTACTGCCCGTCTCCTTGCGCAGCCAGCTGGAAGCCGCTGTCCTGTACGAAGATACCCATCTGCTGGTGCTGGACAAACCCAGCGGGCTGGCCGTGCATGGTGGTTCGGGTCTGAGTTGGGGCATCATCGAAGCGCTGCGCCAGTTGCGGCCTGATGCCCGTGAACTGGAGCTGGTACACCGCCTGGACCGCGACACCTCCGGCTGTCTGATACTGAGTAAAAAACGCTCGGCGCTGCGTGCGCTCCATGAGGCCCTGCGGGAAGGTCTCATGGAGAAGCGCTATCTGGCGCTGGCGGCCGGTGACTGGCAGGGGAAGGCGCGTGCCGTGCGTCTGGCCCTGCGCAAGAACACCTTGCAGTCCGGCGAGCGCATGGTGCGGGTGGACCCGGTGGAGGGTAAGGCCGCGCATACGCGTTTTCTGCCGCTGGAACATTTTCCTGCTGCGGTACTGCTGCAGGCTGATCTCGATACCGGGCGTACGCACCAGATTCGGGTTCACCTGCAAGCGATTGGGCATTCGGTGGCGGGCGATGAGAAATATGGCGATGCGGCCTTCAACCAGCGTCTGCGCACTATGGGTCTGCGGCGACTTTTTTTGCACGCGGCGCTGGTGGCCTTCCGCCACCCGCAGGACGGCCGGCCCATGCGTATTGAGGCCCCGCTGCCGACTGATCTGCAAAGCATTCTGACTCAGTTGCGGAAGCAGTCTGCCGGATGATTTTGCCCCCTGATGATTGCCGCCTGATTATTTTCGATTGGGACGGCACCCTCATGGATAGCATCCCTGCTATCTGCGGCTGCCTGACCCATGCTTTTGCCTATGCCGGACTGGCGGATCGTGGTGAACAGCAATATCAGGAAATCATCGGACTGGGATTGGACGACGCCTTAGCGGCCCTCGCCCCCGATGCGGACAAGCCAACCCGGGAACGGATTTTGGAGGGTTACCGGAAATGCTTTTTCGGCACGCCGGCCCGCGCAATGCCCCTCTTCCCGGGGGTGGAGGATACGGTGCTGCAACTTGCCGATGCCGGCTATCAGATTGCCGTGGCCACCGGCAAAGCCCGCCGCGGCTTGGATCGGGTGCTGGGCGAGCATCCCCGCCTCGCCGCTTGCATCAGCGCCAGTCGCTGTGCCGATGAAAGCCGCTCCAAACCTGATCCCCTGATGCTCTACGAATTACTGAAGCACTACGACTTGCCGCCAAGCGCCGCTATCATGGTCGGCGACACGGTGCACGACATGGCAATGGCGGTTGCCGCCGGGGTCTTGCCGGTGGGTGTGCTTTGCGGTGTACACAGCGCGGAACGCCTGGATGCCAGCGGTGCTGCGGTGTGTTTTGCCGATCCTACTGTGCTGGCAGGGTGGCTCATCCGCACGCTTGGGGGTTGATGGTACCGCATGGCGCGCCCCTCTCTGATAGCAATCGCGAAATTCGGGGGTGGTTATGTATCCATAAAAGGGAGTGATATATTGTGGGCGTGCAGGTGGTCTCTAATAGGCCGATGTGTCGGGGAAACTGTCATCATCGCAGCTCTCAGCCACGATGCCATCCGACTGACTTTCCAGGAATGACTCCCTCAGTCAGTAACGGGCTGAGCCGTCACCCTGTGTGAAGTAACCGAGGTGAATCTTGTCATCCGCTGAACATCCAGTCCCTTCCGGCGATCTTCTGGCCAGCTATTACGCGTTCCTGGCGGCAGGGGTCGAAGCCTTCATTGTGGCCTTTTATCGGACGCTGGAGGCTATTCCCGAGCGTGCGCAGGTATTGAACCGGCTTTCCCCGGAACGTTACCAACACCTGCGCACGGCGCAGGCACGCCATCTGCGTTTACTTCTGAGTCCGGAAATGGAGACATCCTGGCGCGAGGACGCCCATCTGGCAGGCCGGACCCACTATCGTCACGGTGTGCTGCCGTCCTGGGTGGCCGACAGTTACGCCTTGTACTGGCGTCATCTTCTGGCACAGATAGAGCAGCCGGAAATTGCCGCAAGAGATCGTCACCTGCTGCGCTCTTTGCTGGTGGCGCGCCTGTTGCAGGATCTGGCCTGGCAGCTTGAAGGCTACGCCGAGGGCTCCGGTGATGTCCGGAACCTACTCCTGCACATGGACCAGCTGATGGTCGGCGCGGACTCCGAAGCAACGATGATCTCACAGATCATGGACTTCCTCATTCGGGAAGGCGGTGTCGACGGCGCTTGGTTCGGGTATCCGGATAGCACTGGCAAGATGGTCGTTATGGTGACTGCCGGAGCCGGTATGGCCGAGTATCTCGCGACCGTCACAGTCAGCATCGACGATACGCCCCAAGGCCAGGGTCCGGCCGGGCGCGCATGGCGGACCGAGAAGGTGCAGGTCACTCCGGACTGGGGCAGCGACGCTTCCATGCGGCCGTGGCAGGAGCAGGCCCGGCCTTTTGGCTGGAATTCCAACGCCGCCATCCCCCTGGTTGACTCCAGCGGACGGAGTCGGAGCGTCCTTGCACTACTGAGCCGGGAACGGGGCTTTTTTGGGCACCCCGATCAGCAGATGATTCTCGCGCATCTCGCCGTGGTCCTGGGGCTTGCGTTGGAACGCTTGCATCTGATTGCGGAAGAGGCCGTCCATCGGGAGACCCTGGAGCGGCTCAATACCCTGTATCACGCACTCATGGCCGAGGGGGATATCCTTCTGCGCGCGCGCAACGAGCGGGACCTTTTCAGAGAAACTTGTCGACGTCTTGCCATCAGTCATCTCTTCACCGCGGCCTGGGTTGGCCATCCCAATGAAGAAGGGGTTATGAAATGTCTCGTTACGGCAGGACGCGGTGCCCAAGCCATCGACTCCATCCATCTGACCGTGGCGGATACCCCGGAGGGGCAGAGCCTTGCCGCCCGGGCTTGGCGGAGCGGACGCCTGCACTTTAGCAACGATTATCTGGCGGATCCTTCTCTGGCGTCGTTGCACAATCTGTTTTTACGGCACCGCTGGCGTGCTTCCGCGGCCATTCCAATCTATCGGCAGGGGGTGATCTGGGGCATCCTCGTTGTCATTACTGATCGCACCGGGGTTTTTGATGAGGCGATCCTGGGACTGTTGGCGCGGATCGCCCGGCTCCTCAGCCATGGCCTCGACGAGATCGATCTTCGGGCGCGCCTCGACGCTGTTCATGGCCAACAGGCCTGGCTTGCCGACCACGACGCTCTGACCGGACTGCCCAACCGTGCTGTCCTATCCCCGCGACTGGTGGATGCCATGGCCCGCACCCTCCGCCATGAACGGATAATGGCGATAGGCATGTTGGACCTTGATAACTTCAAACCTATCAATGACCAATACGGTCATGCCGCTGGCGATATCCTGCTGACCACCTTTGCTGATCGTCTCCAGGGAGCACTGCGGCAGACCGATTTCGTGGCCCGCCTCGGCGGTGACGAATTCGTCCTCGTCTTCGAAGACCTGAGAAACATGGATGATCTGGAGTTGGTCCTCGCCCGGATCCAGGGGGCCATCGAGGTACCTTTTATACTGCCCGGCGGGGACAGTGTGACCGTGGGGGGAAGTCTGGGGCTGACTTTCTATCCTTTCGATGACGGCGATCCTGATCTGCTGCTACGCCATGCGGACCAGGCCCTTTATACCATCAAGGAAACAAAGGGAAATCGGCAGCGATTCTGGACCTATTATCACGCCGATACGGACATGGACGTGATCGTCCTTCGGCAAAGCATGAGCACCCTATTCGCTGCGGGAGGCTTGTGCGTCCACTATCAACCCGTCATTGATCTCGAAAATGGTCAAGTGGTAGGGGTGGAGGCATTGGCGCGCTTGCTGGACGGCGCCGGCGAAATCCTCGCTCCTGCCCGTTTTCTATCGTTCCTCTCGGTAGACGAGCGCCGCGCCCTTACCCGTGCGGTCCTCGCCCAATCGGTTCAGGATGTGGCTATCTGGGCAGCGGCGGGGTTTCCACTCAGCGTATCCGTCAATGTGGAACCGGAGCTCCTCACCCATGACGCCTGCTTGCATTGTCTGACGGAAATCATCGGACCGGCCGGGATTGATCCCGCCCGCATCACCCTGGAGATACTGGAGAATGGCGATTTTTTATCTATCGCCAGCGCTCGCCAAAGACTACTGGAAATAAAGGCGACCGGCGTGTGTCTCGCCCTCGACGACGTTGGTAGTGCCTACTCCTCCCTGTTGCGGCTCAAGGAGCTGCCAATCGACAAGATCAAGCTCGACCAAGGTTTCGTGCGGGAGTTGGCGCAACGGCCGGACAATCTGCATTTTGTGCATAGTCTCCTGGGCCTTGCTCAGGGCTTGGGTGTGGATTTCGTAGCGGAGGGTGCGGAAACGCCGGAAATTCTGGATGCCCTGAGTGCCCTCGGCGTATCACAGGCGCAGGGGTACGCCATCGCGCGCCCCATGCCTGCCGCGGAAATGCTGTCCTGGCTCCGGGTGTACAGCCCGGCCCCCTATCGTGGGCCGAAATCGCTGCTCGGGCTATACGCCTGTCATTTACGCTTCAGCGACACCATGAAGACGCTTCTGATGCAGGCTCCGATGATTTCCGCAGCCCTTCTTGCAGAGATTGCCACCATTAGCCCGGTAAGCCGCCATGTTGCCAGCTTGGATTTAGGCACAGCCCCCATAGCGCAAGCATATCTTCGCTATCAGGAGGCGATGGCGGCTATTTCTGTCGATATGGCCGCGAAAAAACCCAAGCTGACCATGATCAATGAGGCATCGGCGCTGTTTCTGGAGTGCATCAGGGAGGCCCTTGAGCTATGACCAGGGGGTAATGGCAACAAGGTAGCTCGAATGTCCTGAAAGCGATCTGTACGGGCAGGACTTTGGCGTCTGAATGCCGCGCAAGCCCGGATCAGGAAGCCGGTTTGTTAATCTCCTGACTGATGATATGCAGCATCTGGGCGTGAATCCGCAAATTACCGGCGACGATGTTGCCATTTTGGAGATAACCCTGATCACCCTTGAAGTCGGTGGCGACGCCGCCAGCCTCCTGCACCAGTAGCGCACCGGCAGCGATGTCCCAGGGCTTGAGGTTGAATTCCCAGAAGCCGTCATAACGTCCGGCCGCGACATAGGCGAGGTCCAGGGCCGCCGAGCCGGGTCGGCGAATGCCCGCGGTCTTCAACATCAAAGCCTTGAGGGTGGCGAGATAGGTATCCAGATAAGAAAAGTCGCGGAAGGGGAAACCGGTGCCGAGCAGGGCCCCATCCAGATCCTTGCGTTGGGAAATTCGCAGGCGGCGGTCATTGAGGTGGGCACCACTGCCGCGGCTGGCGGTAAACAGCTCGTTATGCACCGGGTTGTAGATGACGGCGTGCTCAAGACGGTCGAAGTGGCGGACGGCAATGGAGACGCAGATCTGCGGCATGCCGTGGATGAAGTTGGTGGTGCCGTCCAGTGGATCGATGATCCACTCGAAGTCTTTATCGGAGATGCGGCTCCCTTCTTCGGCGAGAATCCCGTGATCGGGATAGGCGCGGCGCACGATTTCAACGATGGCGGCCTCGGCGCGCTGATCAACGTCAGTGACAAAGTCATTGTGCGCCTTAGTGGTGATGCTGATTTCATTGACCCGGTCGAAGCTGCGGTTGATGATATCGCCAGCTTTGCGGGCCGCACGAATAGCGGTAACGAGAATAGGATGCTGCATGGGAACCTTGTGCGAGGATGAGTCGGAGTTGAATCAGTATAAAGGAGAATGGCGGTGGCCGCACGGACGCGGGCGGCGGACATGATCGGGACGTCTTTGCAAGGTTTGCGTATTGTCCTTGTTGAACCCAGTCATCCCGGCAATATCGGCGCGGCGGCACGCGCGATGAAAGTGATGGGATTGCGCCACCTGGTGCTGATCAATCCGCGTTTCTTCCCCGATCCGGAGGCCACGGCCCTTGCTTCCGGGGCCGAAGATATTCTGGATGCTGCTCGGGTCTGCGCCGATCTGGATACGGCCTTGCAGGGTTGCCACAAGGTCTATGGCACCAGCGCCCGAGATCGTCGTATCCAATGGCCCAGCAGCAACGCGCGGGAGGCTGCGGGGGAAATTTTAGCTGATTTGGGCAATGGGGACTGTGCCTTGCTCTTCGGTCGGGAGCGGACGGGCCTGACTAATGCCGAGCTGGATCGTTGCCAGGTGCTGGTGCATATCCCGACGGCGGAAGAATATCACTCCCTGAATCTGGGACAGGCGGTGCAGGTGTTGGCCTATGAGCTCCATATTGCGGCGCTGAT
>JAAOMR010000110.1 GCA_018853935.1 Acidithiobacillus ferrivorans | reverse complement strand
ACCAATGCCTGCGCAAAATCATGGGTCAGATCACGGCGCTGCCCGGCATCCAGCTCGGCAGGCAGGGCGACGATCCATTCGCGGGCGGTCCTGGCGTCCTTGCGTTTCTCGGCCAGTTCGGCGGTGTTCCAAAGTGCATTGCGCTCAACACCAAGACCGTCCGGCGTGAGGATCTCGGTCAGCTCCACTCCGCCCTTGCGGGTATAGTCGTGAACCAGCCCGGTGCGCGCATCCACCAGCTCGACACCCGCACGATAGGCCGCTGCGGCGACGGCGGACCGTCCCGCGCTGCGCGCTATCGGTTTGGTGCTAGCGTGATAAATTGCCACTTTTCGGCTCCTCGCTTTTTGGCTTTTGCTTCGGCCCCGCAGGGCGCTCTGACTTGCGCAGCAAGTCGTAAGTGCGCATTTCCGTACTCGCTGCGATCATCCGGTGCATGATAGTATGCCTGCTTCGACCACATGAGGATAGCACCATGGCGCAGACGCTGGAGCAGAAAATAGCAGAGGCAGAAGATAAGCTGGCTCGCCTCCGGGAACAGAGCAGACGCACGGAGAACGGCCAGAAAATTATTCTTGGTGGCATGCTGATTCACGCCGCCCGGAAGGATGCCAAAATCCGGGCATGGCTATTGGAAGAAGCCGAGAAGTCCATCAGCAGGGAGACCGACAAAAAACGTCTGGCACCGCTGCTCGACACCCTGCGCATGACGCCAGAACCCAATCAGGAGAGCGAGAAGGAAACCGTCTCCGAAGCCCTGACCAACATACTGAGCGATAACGCCATGCGCGATTAACGGCTCACAGAGTTCCTTCAGGGAATCCCCTCAGGGATAATGGCCCGTCACAGTGACTTGCCTGACAAACCGATCCGCGCGGCGATTTCCCGGAGCAGCCCCAGGGCAATGGCGTTGCCCTGCCCCTCGCGGGCCTTCTGGCAGGCGATCGCCAGTTGTTCGATCAGGGCGGTATCACTGAGCTGGGATTCATCCCCCTCGCCCCAGACCATGCCGCGATCCCGCGCCCGCTTCCACCGCATCCGTTCCGCGCTGGTTGTTGCCATGAATCTACCCTCACAAGCCGTCACAGTGACGGAGCATAAAACAGCCACATCGATGCCGTCAATCACGGCCAAGCACATCCACCCACTGCAATAGCCCCGCCAAGGCCCAAAATTTGCCCTACAGCGCACGCAAAGGATTCTGGCAAGGAAAATCTATCGCAAGGCATCAAAAATCGATTCTGGGCCATTTCTCGATGCTTCTCCCCTGCCGAACGAAAATAAAGGGGGAGCCGATGCCGTAGGCAGTGGGGGACAACGTCCCCAGAGAGGGTCGATCCGGCGAGCCGAAGGCTCGGACAGGGGGAGCGGCAGGCTCCCCGCCGGAGATGTTTGCGCCCGGCGCCGAAGGCGGCAAGCGGGCGCTCCTTCTTTCTTCTGCTGTGGGGTTTTCCACCGCCGGAGGCGTTAAAAGCTTTTTTTAAAGTTAAAAACGCGCGCGCGCGTTACGGTTTCTGGAGGCCTTATGGATATTGGCCTGCGGGGGTATCCGTGTGGGTAAAGGTACGTAACTGGCGTGGGTAAAGGTACGTGCCTATCCACAGAAACGCGTGTGTGAAAGTACGTGCCTATCCACAGGATGAGGTAAATTATCCACAGCTGTTATGCTTGTTTCGTGATCTTCTTTTTCGTTTGCGCGGGTTTCTTTAGCAAGTCTCTGATCTGCGCCATTGAGCCGGCCCTGCCGTTTTTTGGGTAGAAGGTGACTACATCTGCGTCATGATCAAACACGACTTGATAGCCGGGCAACTCGTTAGAATCTGACAACCCTTTAATGAGCCTCCGAAACTCTCGCAAAGTAGCCGAACTGCCACTCTTCTCATGTAGGGTGGCAGTGGTCGCCCGCCACCGTGGCTGGATGCCGCAATGTTTCCTGGCTATCTCATATATACGCCTGTCTAACGGCTTGCGTAGTCGAAAGTAATCCCGATCCAGAGTTAGCACGTGGCGAGCCTTAACCGATCTAAACAACCAGTCTGGGAGAGTGACCTCTACCGCTGTCATTCGGTTGTCTCTTCCCCTCTCGACAACCTTCCAGGCATCAATCAAGCCAAATCCTGCACGCTCACGTTTTCCGTCTGTTTCTATGTTGGTCTCAATGCGGGTCCCGCTTAATCTACGCAAAGCGTCAGCCATCCGATCATAACCAACTCCAGCAACTGGACGATTCGTTGTGACGAGGAAATCATAGGCGACAAATCTGACCGTTCGACTTATATCATCTCTGCCTCTATTCACCGCCTCCATAAGCTGACTTATGCAGTAAATCCAAACGTCTTTATCGTGAATTGTTGCGCAGCCATATGGCCCTGGCTGTATCTCAACCTTATAATTACCACGTTTGTAAGCACGAACCCGCTTGTCTCCGGCACGCAAAGCAAAAAGAGGATGCTCCATGCTTGCCGTATCATCTTTCGGTGCCGCATCCAAAATGTCAGCAATGAAAAAATCTCGCTGGATATGCCTGTCTGGACGTAGGTGGCTACCCATAGCGATGCCCGCGCCTACCTACTCTGTCCATGCTTCTCCAGACTCTCCATGTATTGGCGCAAAACCTGGTTCATCAAGACTTGGTAGCGCCCACCACGGGACTTGAACCATGTAATGACATCTTGATCGACTCTTATGGTTATAGGTTTTTTAGCGCCCTGATCTAGAACTTTTGCTTCTTTCCAGAAATCGGCACCCAGCTCGGGCGCATCACTATAATCGATGTCATCATCACCCAACGCGTCCAAACGATTCCAGTCGGTCTGGGAAGTCGCCTGATTATCAACCTCTACGGTACGTGTAATAACTGCAGCCTTATTGATTTGTTGCGTTTTCATAAGATCGAGTCTCCCGGCTATTAGCCTTCCGCAATGAGATGATCCGGACGACGTTTGCGCTCCTGTTGGTGTAAACAACGACCATCACCCTTCCCTCTATGCGACCAGTCCCAACGTAGCGGGATTCACCATATTCTCGTCTGGCATCCTCTGCCACAAGCATGGTCCCATCCCACATTTTTGACGCATCCACAAAATCAACCCCGTGTTTTTCAAGGTTGATAAGGCGCTTTGCTTCATCCCATTCAAAAATCATATGTACAATAATACATACTTACCATGGCCACCACCAACGCTTTCCTTGCGCCATTCCAGGGCTATCCTTCTGGTGAGTTAGCAATGCTGTAGTTTTGCCGACCTGCTCACGTAGCCAAGCCACTTCCTGTTCTTTGGCCCTAAGGTATTCACGCAACACTTCATTTTCAGACTGCAACGCGCTAATTACACTGTCTTTTTGGCTGTTTTTTTCATGTCCTATACTGTCCTCTGTTATGTCCTTGGTGTTGCCGCCATAAACTAGGTCTCCGAAGACTCTTATCAGCTCTGAAGTATCAATAACCTTTCGCCCTTCACGGTCCGTTTCTACTGTCATCGCACCAGTATTTATGTACTTTTCGTAAAGATGTGATCGACTCTTGCCGACCATCCTTGCAGCTTCTGATATGTTGACCTTAGCCATGTACGCACCTGTACTTTAGTGTTGTCGTCAGTGTTATAGCTCCAAATGGCTATCACCGCCACAGTTTCTCGAAGCGCACGGGATTGGTGGCCGTATAGCGCACCGTATGCTGGATGTTCCGGTGCCCCAGATAGTCCTGGATGAGCCGGGTGTCGGCCCCCTGGTCGGCCAGGGCGAAGCCGCAGGCATGGCGGAGCATGTGGGGATGGGGTGGCAGGGCCAGCCCCGCCAGCTCCCCATAGCGGCGCAGCAGCGCCCAGAAGGTTTTGCGCGACAACGCCGTCCCCCGCGTGCTCAAAAACAGCGCCTGGCGATCCAGGGCCGCCCCGGTGCCCCCTTCTTTCCTGCGCCACTGCCGCAGCCAGCGCTCCCGCTCGGCCATCCAGCTTTTCAGCAGGCGGATCTCCTCCGTCCGTAAGGGCTGCGTCGTGGACAGCCCGCCCTTGAGGCGCTGCACCTGGAGAATCTTGCTCTCCAGATCCACCTGGTCCATCCGCATGGCGCAGGCCTCCGTCACCCGCAGTCCGTGACGGAACATCAGGAGGATCAAACAGCGGTCGCGCAGGCCGGTCCGGGGATTGTCTTTCGTGGCCGCCAGCAGGCGATCCACCTCCAGGAGGGTGAGATGTTTCCTTTCCCCTTCAGGGGCTCTCTGACGCTTTTTAGGGGTGGCTACAGCGACAGGCAACAGATCCTGTCCTGCGGACGGCGACCCTACAGGCGATAGCCCTGCGGGCAGCAAATCAGGGGGCGGCACAGCGGCTACTGACTCGACCGGATCGGGTGCCGCAGCCGTCACTGTGACCGCTTCCGCTGGCATCCCCCCGAACAATTCCCCCTGCCCAGGCACCACCGGAATCGGAGCCTCCGCCTCGATCACCACCTCCCGTTTCCGCCCTGTTTTCACGTCCGCCATCGTCCAAAATCTCCACCGTAATCGTAATGTCTCATAATAGCCCTTTCCGGCCCTTGCCCGGTAGCAGGAGAATCAGTACATTAGCAGTAGACGGGAAGAGTGCCACGAGACAGAATGATGCAAATTGTCTTGCTTTTGTTATGCCTGTAGAAACCGAAGCGCCAATCTTCTGCTACGGCAGGTAAAAATGAATAAAAAACAGCAGGGTGAAAAAGATTTAATAAAACGATTTCTGAAAGATTTAGGGTGCTCAAAATTCAGCTTAGAAACGGGAGATAAACCTGACATAATCGCAGTTATAGACGGGCGCAAAATTGGCATAGAGCAGACAACATACCATGATGATGGTTGTAATTCTGGCAGCAATCACCGAGCTTGTGCGGAGAAAAATGCCAGGAGCAAGCAAACCCCACCCACTATGGCTATCAATATAGACCCGGTTCCAGCCATTTTGGAGAGGATAAAAGATAAAATATATAAGTCAAGAAAATATGATACCGAACAATATTCAGAGTTATGGTTGTTGATTTCTGCACAAGTACCCACATTGGGAATGATTGCGCCAACTCACCTTGAGTGTTTATCTTTAGATACCGATAAACTTAATAACACATCGCATAGTATACTTAATGATTCACCGTTTACCGCCGCATATATTCATTTGGTAAATGCACACAATTTATTTTCGTGGTCAAGCGACTATCGTTGGAGTATGGTGCGTTTTAAACGCTAATCAGTTAACAACATTATAGTGTTAATAGGTATCTATTATGAAAATATTAGGTTATTCAATGTATGCATTTGGCATTGCAACTACCTTTGTCTCCGGACTTGTCGGTTACATTATGTGTTTAATATTAATCTTTAAGTATTTTGGGGTTGCTTTGGCAGTGTCAGCACTTATATTTTTTCCAATAACATTATCGGTTGTACCGTTGTATGCCGGGTTCACGCATGGCAATTGGATCGCCGCCATTCTAACCTATGTAGGACCTATAATTGGTACAATATTAGCAGTACTTGGTGGCTTTATTGGTGATTTTTAGTAAGCTATGCTGATGGACTGATATTTGGTGGAAAAGGCAGCGGCACACAGGGGATGGCTGGTGATGTCGCACAACGAAACATCGACATCACTGAACATGGCGGCGCAGGATAAGTATGGATGCTGGCAATGTCTTCCTATAAAAAGAAAGGATATCCCATGAAGCGACGCGCTATCGCTACCGCAATACTTCTCGCCCTCTCCGCAAACACTTCGGCTTGTGCCATGTCCAACAACCAGCTAAAAGAATTGGCCTTGGCCGCGCATAAAGGAAATGCTGGAGACCTCGCCCAGCTTCAATCTGCTGCACACCATGGGGAAGCAGTAGCGCAATACTGGTTAGGCAGTTTGTATGATCTAAAAAACAACTACGCCAAGGCCGACTACTGGCTCACCAAAGCCGCACAGCAGGGGTACGCACGCGCAGAAAACATTCTGGGCCTTGCCTACAACGACGGACAGCGCGTGCCACAGAACTACGCCAAGGCCAACTACTGGTTCACCAAAGCCGCACAGCAGGGGTACGCACACGCGGAAGAGAACCTGGGCCTTTCCTACGTCAACGGCCAAGGCGTACCGCAGAACTACGCCAAGGCCAATTACTGGTTCACCAAAGCTGCACAGCAGGGGTACGCACACGCGGAATACAACCTGGGCGTTTCCTACGCCAACGGCTACGGCGTGCCACAGAACTACACCAAGGCCAACTACTGGTATCTCAAAGCCGCACAGCAGGGGTACGCACACGCGGAAGAGAACCTGGGCCTTTCCTACCACAATGGCCAGGGCGTGCCACAGAGCTACACCAAGACCAACTACTGGCTCATCAAAGCCGCCCAGCAGGGGTACGCAGACGCGGAATACAACCTGGGCGTTGTCTACGACAAAGGCCAGGGCGTGCCACAGAACTACACCAAGGCCAACTACTGGTACACCAAAGCGGCACAACAGGGGGTCGCACACGCGGAATACAACCTGGGCGTTTCCTACGCCAACGGCTACGGCGTGCCACAGAACTACACCAAGGCCAACTACTGGTATCTCAAAGCCGCACAACAGGGGGTCGCAGACGCGGAAATTAACCTGGGCCTTTCCTACCACAATGGCCTTGGCGTGCCACAGAGCTACGCCAAGGCCAACTACTGGTATCTCAAAGCCGCTCAGCAGGGATTTGCCATGGCGGAAAACAACCTGGGCATTGATTACTACAAAGGCGAAGGCGTGCCACAGAGCTACACCAAGGCCAACTACTGGTACCTAAAAGCCGCCCAGCAGGGGCACGCACGCGCTGAATGCAACCTAGGCCTTTCCTACCACAATGGCGAAGGCGTGCCGCAGAACTATGCCAAGGCCGACTACTGGTACCAAAAAGCCGCTCAGCAGGGATTTGCCATGGCGGAAAACAACCTGGGCATTGATTACTACAAAGGCGAAGGCGTGCCACAGAGCTACACCAAGGCCAACTACTGGTACATAAAAGCTGCCCAGCAGGGATTTGCCATGGCGGAATACAATCTAGGCGTTGACTACCTTAAAGGTGAAGGTGTGCCGCAAAACCCTATGACAGCCCTGCACTGGTTTAAAACGGCTGCGGCACAAGGCCTTCAACCCGCTGAGCAAGAGCTGTTCAGATTATCGAAAATGGCAGCGGCAGGTGAGTTTTAAAACCAACCTTTTCTTAACACCTGGTTACTGGACACTTCCGGGGCCATTTCCGGCCCTGATTCTGTCCATCAAGGCCTCTGAGGTCCAGTGGAACGGAAAACCGGGTTAAGAGGCCAATATAGATAGCCAAGAATGATGTGGCCAGTTTAATATGGGGTCCCCTCAGAATTCGGAATTTAAAGTACGCTAAGCGGGCCAGGAGCCTGGTTCTGTGTGAATCTGTCCGAAACGGTGCGGTTTCGGATAAACGCTGAACCCATGTACGAAAGTAATAAAAACAGCATTGTGGACATGCACAACAATTCGTACATCGCTTTCGGTCACGCCGGAAGATGCAACGTGTGGATCACGGCCCCTGTAACTGACTTCTGCTGGTGATGGAACTATGCCATAGCCAGCAAATACAGGTTATTCCGTGGCCTCGCAGGGCCTTAACGTACTTTAAATTCCGTATCCTGAAGGGACCAATATGGGCCAGATCAAGCTGCGTGGTGTCGGGTATCGGCTAGTTTATGAAGTCAAAGGCGCTGACATTTTGATCGTGGTCGTCGCGACAGGTCGGCGCGAGCGCAATGAGGTCTATAAAAGGGCAGACGCCCGCCGTGTCACTTAGTCGCCTGTCTATCATGCACAAGATGCCACTGGCGCGGCTCGCCGCGCAAAGCTGGCAAAGCGGGGTAGAAGGGCCTGAGGCATTCCTTCGACGCGGGGGATGGTCTTCGCCCTAGATTGGCCGGGTTCCGGTGCAGCTTGGATAGCGTGAACAACCCCAAAATGGCCTGCCTGCGCGGGAGCCTCTGCGGGCGGTCCGCTGCACCATCCGGCTACCGCATTGTGGGCAAGTGACTGCATGCGGTTGGGTCGGAGAGGGAGTAGCCCGCGTCCTGGCGATGGATGTCGCTCCGAAGTTTGTTGGCCGTCCGCCGCGCTGAAATGTTGAAACCGAGGGCACCGGCAGGGGCGTAACGTTGGGTCGGGAGGGCACCGGAACTCCTAAGTGCGACAGGTCTGCTTCCGCTTGGGCGAGTTGCTGGGCTAGCCGAGCCAATTCAGGATCGTGGCTTGTCCTCCATCGTTCAAAGCCCTGCGCTTCCTGACGAAACTCACCGACCAACTTCTTGAGGCGCTCCTCAAGACCCTGCTGCTTCGTGATGATTTCATTCTGCGCTTTCTGGATGTGGCGCTGATCTTCCGGCGTATAGGCGCTCTGAAACTGGAATTTAGCCTCCGCACGCCGAATCCATGCAGCGATGTTGGAAGCTTTGACCGGGCCGATGCCGTGGACCTGCTGCACGTCGCGCCGCTTTGCGTCGAACGCGATAGTGAAACCGTAGGACGCGAGTTGGGCAATATCGCCAGAACTGACCTTGGGGATGCGCGCGCCCCGGATAGGAAATTGTGAGAGGTGATCGTCTAGCTGCTTCTGCCGCCTGTTTTTCTCATACTCGCTTCGGATGTTTCCGAAGGCCGATGCGAGTTGCTTGAACTCGTCAATGGCATCCAGCGCCTCCGCCTTCTTCTGCAACACTTGCTCAATGGGAGATGTACGTTGAAGCTGCTCAATACGCGATGATACGGCATTGGCGGCTTTTCGATGTTCTGCCAGAAAACCATCTGCCGGGGATGATGAGCGGAACACAAGCCAGCCGCCGAAACCGGCGATGCCCAGAGCGATAAGGACGGGGACATCGGATGCGAACGCATAGGCTGTGCCGAACATGATGCCGATCCCGGCAATTCTGGAGAGCGGGGCGAACCTCTTTTTTGACCGAGCTTCGCTTGCCCCACGACTTGGCTTGGGCGTGCCCGGCACCTGCGGGATGAGGATGGATATGGAGGACGGGATGGCGACGCCGTTGATCGCAGAGAGGAGCGCAGGAATGTCCAAGACAAACCCTGCCGCCGGGTCCAGACGACCATTCGGGACGTGGACGTTGGTGAGGTCCGTATCCAGAAACAGGGGGCGGCCATATTCGTTTTCCATCCGGCACCACGGACATTCCTTGGCGTTCCGGGCATAGCGATGGAGTTTGTTGCGGCTGCAAACCCGCAAGGCGGATTCCAGTTCGCCAAGGGCTTCAACCCATGTTGGCGCGGACGGGCGTTTTCCGACATGGCTGGGAGAGAAAGCCGACTCAAAATAGCTGGCGATCTTCGGGGTAAAGTCGTTAAGCCGGACGGTGCCGGGAGGCGGAACCATGCCAGTGTTGCGCATTCCGGCGATCGTGGGCAGTGATTCCGCTGATCGTGGGCACCCCCGAAAAGCGTACATTCTGGTCACCGCCATTTTATGCTCAGGTGGTCACGATGGGTCAACTTTTGGTATTTCG
>JAAOMR010000011.1 GCA_018853935.1 Acidithiobacillus ferrivorans | reverse complement strand
TAATCAATGGGCTAAGGGTATTACCCTGTTCACCGTCGTATTCTCTTTCGGGCAAGCAATCGGACCCATTGGTGCTGGATGGATCGCGGACAGTGCAGGATTAACCCGATCCCTGTATTTTGGGACGGCTTTGCTCGCCGTGGCTTCTGGTCTGGCTCTTATTGGACTGCGTCGTGTTTCTGAGCGCATGCAAGACTGATGTATCCGTCAATTTTACAAGGTGCCAGATGGTTCGTTATCACCCCCTGTCAGTATTGCGCGGTAAATTTGTTCTCAGCCACCTCCGGGCGTTGCGGGCGCCGAGTTTTTCGTTATGTGCAGATAATCGAAGACGAGACGGGTGCGGAAGCAGAGAGCCTTTCCTGATTATCTAGAATGATGCGTATCTGTCAAATGTTAGCCTATAAAGCTGGTATATCCGGCTTTTCGCCGTAAAAACGAAAGTTTAATTGACGCTCGGTTGATGGACACGTTTGGGGTAATTTCCAGCTCTGATTCTGTCCGATAACCCGTCCATTCTCCTGTGCCCAGTAAACGTTACCCAAGCGCGCTGCGTACTGACCACCAATTTCTGGACGTCCGGTTACGCTGCAAACTCGCCATTGGACAGCTCACCCGGAGAGAATCCGCGAGACGCCAGGATGATACTTTTTTGCCTGGGGAAAGCCGTTAGGCAAATTGCGCCCTAACGATCCAGGATGAGGGCGGGCCGTTGCGGGTAATTGACCTTGCGCGAGTTCTGCCACTCGGAAAACCAGTCCACTAATCCGGCTCATACTCCCATTCCAAATCTTCATAGGCCACAATCGGCGGCGCTGGCGGCATGTCCGGTGGCTCCGCAGCCCTTGAAGCCTCCGCTTCCGCTTCGTGCCGCACCACAGCTTGCTCGGTCACATCGCTCACTGCCTCGCGCAACGTCTCGCCCTCGTCCATGGCCGCGCGCACGTCGTCCGCCAGTTCGTCCAGCAGCTCATCGTAATCCAGCGTCGTATCCTTGGCGTGACTGATCGCCATTTGCCGGGCCGCCTCGCGGGCGGCTCCCGCCAGCTCGGTAAAGTCGCTGTCGATACTGCTTGGTGAATACTCGTTCAGAAAATCTCGGCAAGCCTGAAAGCTGGCCTGGGCATCCTCCGGCAATTCGACACCCCTGCGCTCCGCCACGCTCTCGGCGTACTCCAGCATTTTCTCGGTCGGCGGAATGGACTGCATCATGTCCTGGATGGTTTCTTCGGACAGATAGACGTGGGCCTCACCGCGCGCGCGGGACAGGCCCACATAGCTCCATTCCCGGTCCACGCCTGGCGTGACAAGCAAGTGCGTGTCCTCCACGGTCATGCCCTGGCTTTTGTGTACGGTCGTCGCATAGGCATAGTCAAAATCGGTGAAGGCATCCGCGCCGCTGGCCTGGAACTGCACGGCTTTTCCGCCGTCCGTCTCGACCATCAAAAAGGTCTGCCCATTCCGCTGCTCAAAACCCGTTACGGTCGCCGTAGTGCCGTTTCGCACGTCAAGCGAGTAGTCATTACGGGTAAACCGAATACGCTCGCCCATGGCGATTTCTCGCGTCTCCTTGGTGGTCACGAGTTCCACGCTGTCGCCCAGACGGTCGGAAGTCTTGAGGACGTGGCGGGCCAGCATATTCAGGTCATTCACGTCATCATTGGTGCGGGCCAGCATCAACCGCTCTTTGAGAGGCTGAGGGCTATCCGCCCAGCGCGTAACCAGATCCGCGCGCGCGCCGATATTGTCCTCCGCGATGTGCAAGCGTCCGGCCTTGTCCAGTCCGGCCAGAGCGGTCGCCGCCTCGCCGGTCGCCAGGTCGCGCACGGCCTGGCGCATCCAGGCCTCACGCTGGCGACGTATGCCGGTCAAATCCGCTGCACCAATCTGGTTTTGAATCGCCTTAAAGGCCCCGCCCGCCTCGATGGGCTGCAACTGCTGGTGGTCGCCCACGGCCACGATCTTCGCCCCGGATTGCTCGGCCATATTGAGCAAATCCCGCATTTGCCGGGATCCGATCATGCCCGCCTCCTCAATGACGATAACGTCCTTATCGGTAAGCGTCCGGGTCGGCGGTTGGTTACTGCTACTGTTCCCCTGAATTTCCTTGAGGAAGCTGTGCATGGTCTGACTCTGTATGCCTGTGCCATCCTGCAAGTCCTGGGCAGTCTTGCCCTGCAAGGCGACACCCTGCACGTTATAGCCCGCGGTTTCCCATGTGTCCCGCGCGGCATCCAGCAAGAAGCTCTTGCCGGTGCCCGCCATACCTCGCACCAGGGCCACACTGCCACTGTCGCGGGTTATATGTCGCAAGGCATCGGCCTGCTCGCCGGTCAATGTCGGCCGCGCGGCCAGCGTTGCGCCAAGCTGCGCGTCGTTCACGGCATGGCGCTTGTCCTCGCTCATGCGCTGGGCGGTCTCGCTCATGTCTTGCTCCAGCGTCAGCATGTGCCTGGTAGAGAATTGCGGCTCCGGGACCTCTGCGCCCTGCTCCGCCTCCACCTCGCGCCGCTGCAAACGCACCACTTCTTTGTCGCTCTTGAGGTCGGCCACCACACCGGCTATATCCTGGGTACTCAGTGCGCCTTGGGCTTCGGTCGCTACCTTTTCCCACAAGCGCCGCTCATCGAAGGTCGATGACTGCTCGGTGAGTTGGCCGAGCATGTCGTCGCGCTTGGCCATTTGCAGACGCTCCACCGACTCGCTGCGGTCCTTGTCCTGCCAGGTAAAACCTCGTTCTGCGGCTTCCTGGTGCCATTGCTGGCTCAGTGCGGCACGGTCCTGTGCGGTCTTGGCTTTGCGAGTCTTAAGGGCCACTGTGGCGCTCGCTTTCGCGCCGCTAGCGCCCATACGCTCCAGCACGTCCTCGATCTGCGCCCGCCGCTTGGAAAAGTGCTTTTCCACGGCATCAGAGACACCCTCCACGGCAAAGCTCTTGCCGTCCCGGCGAACCTCAAAACCCATTTCCTGCAAGCGTTCGGCCAGCGCCGCCCGGTAGTAGGCCCCGCTCGCCATTTTCCAGCGGTAAAAGTTTCGGCCGTCTATGGATCCCCAAGTGCCGTCCTGCCGCTCCGCCACGTTATGCACAAAGCTATGGGTATGAAGCTGCGGATCCTGCTCACGGCTGGTTCCGTGCTGGAAGGTGCTGACCAGTAGGCCATTCACCTTTTCCTGAATCGTGCCGCCCTTGCCGCGCCTGGTGAAACTGGCGTGGTCCTCCACGAATTTCAACGCCTCCGTCACAGCTTCATCGTGTGCGGCCGCCAGCTTGGCTTGTACATCCTCCGGGGCCAACGCCCAAAGCACACTGACCGACTTCGGTGCGGAAAAGGTCAGATCCCAGCCCGCCATGTGCTTTTCGCCCGCGTTCTGCACCAGTGCCTCCGGGATCGCGCCGTCGGCTCCGGGCTTATAGCCGCGCAGTGCGGCCGCAAAATCCTCGCGGCTGACAGCCCCGGACAAACCCAGCGCCGCCGCACCTTTGCCCTGCCATTGGCCGGGCGGCTCCTGCCCCTTGAGGTAATAATCATCCTGCTCCGCCAGGTGCTCGTAGTAAGCTTCTGCGGACGCGGCGGATCCTCTGGCGGAGATACTGAGCATCAGGCGTCGGGCTCCGTCCCTAGCGCGTTATCCACTACGTCGGCGTAAGCCTCAACAGGTGGCGCGGGCGGCATATCTTCCGGCTCGGCCTGTGTCGCGGCCTTTCGCTTGCTCTTAAATTTAGGTGCCGCTTTGCCATCTTCACCGCCTTGTTCCTGAACACGCTTTCGTGATGTTTTTTGCGGCTTTCCGGCAGAGGCCTGCGGCGCGGCGTTTTTAGCGGGAGTCTGCGGCGCTACGGCAATCCCCTCATCCACAAACTCGGTTGGTACTCCGACACTAGGCTTTTCCGCTTTCGGCGGCGGCTGACTCACCCATGCGGACGGCTCCCATGCTTTGCGACCTACCGGGTATTTATCGTGGACATACGGCCATACCAGCAGGTACTCGTACTTATCGCCAAGGTGCAATAAACCACGTACCCCGTTTTTGACCGGGCCTAACAACGTGGTCAGCTCATCGGGCTTGACCACGCGGTCCTCCACGCGCCGGTATGAATGGGTGCTCTGGCTGCTGCCGTTGCCGCCGACCATGGATGACGTACTGGTGGACCGCTCAAAACGCTCAACTTCGCGTACTCCAATCGTCTCGCTAATCCATCGCGCGGTATCGTTGCCGCCAATTTTCGTGAAGATGTACGTGCCGATCATCGAGGTCCAGGACTCCGCCTGGTCTCGCCCGTAAATGTCGCGCAACTGGGCTATGTCCTGGATACCCAGTACCACGCGCACCCCCTTGGAGCGGCCAACCGCCACAATATCCGGGATCCAGTCGGCTTTTTTGAGCTGCGGGGCCTCATCGAGAAAGAGCCATATCCGCCGCTCGGTGGAGTCGTTCATGGCAGGGCTGTTGATGTGCGCGCCAGCCATCGACAACATGCCGTTGACGATGCTGTTCTGCATTTCCTTGAACTTCTGGTTGCCCTGCATGACTATGATGCGCACGCCATCATAGTCATCGCGCAACCACTCGGTAATGCTAAAGCCGTCCTCCGCATTGCCCCAGACGCGCGCCATGTCGTGTATCTGCGCCATGTAGGAAGCCAGCGTAATGAGAATGCTTTGCGTCGTTCGGCTAGCGATCTCCACGCTCCGCCAAGCCTCCGGGTAGGCCGTTTCTATGATCTCCTGCAACCCCTCAATGGGTAGGTTTAACAGGACGGAAAGATCCCTCCATCCCCACGGTGTATCCTGCTGCTGTAAATGCACAATGAGGCCTGTGAGGACCAGGCGGGCGGCGTTCGCCCACATGGGATCATGGGATTCCAGGATAAGACGTGCGGCCAGTTCACGCGCGTCCGCTCCACTGATACAGTCCTTGTAAACCGCCCATTGAATGCTGCGCGTGTCCCACGGCGCAATGAGGATAAACCGCTGGGGCAGACGCTCGGTAAAGTACGCCTTGTTATCGAAGATAATGGCTTTATCGCCGCGCTCGACAGCCTGCACGACCATCGGCATCATAACCGTTGTTTTGCCGCCGCCAGGGCTGCCAACAATCGCAAAGTGGTTGGTTTCGCGCTCCATGGAAATCCGAATGGCGGGATGTATGTAGACGCCCAGCCCAGTCCGGCGCACGGCGGACCGCTCCGATTGCGTGGCTTTACGGTGAGCCTGTTGCCGTTCAACAAGCTGGCGGCCCCGTATATGGCGCTCATACGGAAGCGGCTTACCAGCGCCATAAGCGGCGACACTACCCGCCATCACGCCGCCTGCCAAACTCCATACCACATGATCGCTAAAGTGCCCTGTCCAGGACGGGTATGCCGTCGCCAATGCCTGCCACGTCATCCCATTATCTGCCACCAGGTGCCACCCGAACCACGACGCCAGATAGGCAACCACCGCAGTCATGGCAGGAAATTGCTTGATGCCGTAATGCAGCTCCGGCGGCATTCCCCATGTCATGATAAAGACAATTCCCGTGATGACTATTGTGCCGATCAGAAACGCCACCAGCGCCTCCAGAAAGCGTAATGGTGGCCGATGATAGGTCGGACTGTCGCGTTTACGAAGTGTGTTGGCCATCCGCTGTCCCTCCGTCTTTCACCCTACGCCGCCTTACCAATATGCGTTTCTTCGTGGTTTTTTGGGGTTCGCTATGGACGCTCTTAACTGGCTTTCCTTCGGCTGCGGGATCCGCGCCTTTCGCATAAGTCCGCTCAGGTGCATTGCCTGCGAGAAAATTAACACTCATCTTGAGTTCTGCCAGATCCTTACTCAACTGTTCCAGCTTCTTGTCCATGCTCAGGAGCAATGCACCATACTCAACATAAGCGCGCACACGCTTTTTTTTCTCACCCTGTTCCATGATTAACCTCCTTGTGCCATTTATGCGCGCGTCAAATCCGCAATATCCACACGCACCTGTTCGAGCATCTTTAGGACTTCTTCCCTGTGCTTCACCATGTCCTTCTGGATGCTATATGTTCGCTCGTCGAGCCGGTCTAGAACACGGTTGTTAACGGAGCGTTTGATGTGGTCCTGAATCGCTGCACGTATCCAGTCAGAGACCGTTTGCTCCTGCTTTTGCGCGTTAGCCTCGATCACCATATACAATCCTTGGTCGAGTCTGAGTGACAGTTTTTTCTCCATTAACACGTCCTCCACTTGCCGGACACTTTTGCCGGACGGTCCTACAATGTAGGACATGATATAAAACAATGCAATAGACAACTTATGTCCGCCGTTGTCCTACGTTTGTAAGACGTGCTAAGAATTTTATCAAGATCTCTCAATGGGTTGAAAAACGGTCCTGCATCATAGGTGCAACAGGTGTGAGGCTTTTTCTGTGGTTCCCCGCTGTTCGATGCTTGGCAGGATAGTCTGTCCGGTTTGCCTGCCTGCGATACTGGCACTATAGTTCCGGCTGGCACCACTCGCAAGTCAGGAGATCACGATGATTGAACAGGAACAGGTCAATGCGGCCATTGCGGCTCTGAAAGAAGCCAAGGAACAGCCGCCCGTCAAGTCTTACGCATCGCAAAAGGAAGCGGTAGAGGCTATGCGTGACCATATCGCCGATCTTCACAAGCGTGGTTGGTCCATAGCCGCCATCGCCAAGGTGATTAGTGATGCCGGGATTAAAACGTCGTCTGCCGTGGTGAGTAGCGTCTTAAAACCACGGACCCGTCGCCCGCGCAAGAAAGTATCGTCTCCACAGTCAGAGCCGTTATCCACATAATCCACGGCCCGCAGCCCAGACAACGAAGCGGGGTCCAGCCGGACCCCCGGCGACCGTCTGGGTTGTGGGCGGCAAGCCGGGGCGCGGCCCGGCTGGTCCCGCTTGGCGGGAGCCGTCCACAAGGCGGTGGGGTATGTGGGTAACGGCGGGTTGCAGAATGGGGGGCGAGGACGGAGAACCGAGCGTAGGTGCGGGGGGGCGTAGCCCTCCAACCGTAGCGAACATTTAGCCTAGCGGCTAAATGTCGGTTCGTGGTTCCGGCATGGGCTCATTTTGCTGGATCCCGCCATGCGGGAATCAATCAATCTCCGGCCGCGCGCGGCCGGTCCTTTGCAGCTTCCCGGCGTTCGCTCGACGCCCTGCGCGTTTCTGTGATCTGCATCCGTGATGCACTGTAAGGGGCCATGCTTACCCGCTGCTGTTTTTTTCATTGGCCGGTGAGGCGTGGCGTCCTTATCGGCCGCCTGGCATTTTTATGCTGGGTGCGAGATTTGAGGCGGTCGGCCTCCGGGACAATCCCGAAGGCCTCCAGATCATCCGGCTTGTTGCTGTGTGTCAGCCTCTAACATCCGGGCCAGATAATCGGCTGCGCGCTCGGCCTGTGATGCGGCCGTCATCACGGCGCGCTTGTCATTTCCAAGGATTTTGAGCCAGTCGCCTATATAATCCGCGTGTCCCTCTAGGGTCGCCCCTACAAGGCCAAGGCGGGCACATAAAAAGGCGGTGCCAAGCTCGGCAATCAGTTCCTCGAAGGCATAGGCACGATCTCCGAAGCGTTGCCCATATTCGCGGGCCAGGCGGCCTTTGTGGCCGGTCCAGTGGGTCAGCTCGTGCAATATCGTTGCATAGTAGTTTTCTGCGCTCTGGAAGCGGTCAAGGCTCGGCATCTGCACAAAATCCATTGCCGGGCTGTAAAAGGCACGGGTGCCACCGTGCCGGACCTCTGCCCCGCTGGCGGTGATGATCGCCTCTGCGTCGGCAATGGGTGAGAAGGTCGGCGCTTTGGGTTCCGGCAATCCCTCCAGTCCGTCAATCTGGGCCACATTGAACAGATAAAAGGCTTTCGCCATCATCCGGCGGCGGGTGCCGTTTTCTTCGTCGCTGTCGGCGTCCTGGTTCTTGTCCTCGATGGGCTTATAAAACATGCCAAGTGTGGATTTTTCGCCCTTGCGGACCTGTCCGCCTTGCTCCTGCGCCTGCTTATAGGTCATCCATGCGTTGACCTCGTAACCCTTGCGGGCTGCGGTATTCCAGAGGGTCAAAATGTTAATGCCTGCATAGGCCTTGCCGGTGCTGTGATTGTTCGGAATGCCAAGGCGCAAGCTGTTATCCCAGAGGGCGTCCAAGCTCTCGCGGCCGCCTTCGATGGCGGTCAAAATCTGGGCGGTGATTTCTTCGTGCAAGTCTTTCATTTGGTCGGCTCCTTGAATCATGGGGGCTGCCCTATTGCCTGCCCTCCATGTTTCCCATTATCTACGATTCCGCGGAATCTGTCAAGCGTATTTAACAATTTAAACCGTTTTTTATCATGAAGTTGTTTCACGTGGAACAACAGAACGACCCGGTTTATTGGCTAACAATAAAAGGTTGAAGCCATGGTAATGTTAAAAGGCGTAGGTATAATAATTAACGTGTCGTGTGCTGCCTGAGAGCGCCGCCACGATGTTTAATGAGTGGTGTTATTTATTCGGCGCGTACACAGCTTCGGTTGTTATTGAAAATGCGGTTTGATGAGTTTATGGTATTATTATATCGACAGTAGAGGCGTTATCCACGTAATCCACGGCCCACAGCCAAGACAACAAAGCGGGGTCCAACAGGACCCCCGGCGGCCGTCTGGGTTGTGGGCGGCAAGCCGGGGCGCGGCCCGGCTGGTTCCGCGTAGCGGAAGCCGTCCACAAGGCGGTTGGGTATGTGGGTAACGGCGGATTGCCGGGTCTTTGATCCCGTGGGCGGGATCAATCAATCCATGTGTGCCCGCGTAGCGGGTCTGCCTTGACAGGCTTGGAACGGGGCCACAATCGTTGATGCCGGTAGCGACAAGGAACGCGCCGGACGAGACTCGAACCCGTGACCGCCCATTAGTGAAAAAGGTGCTCTATCCATCTGAGCTACCGGCGCGTAAGCGCCTTACCCCGTATCCAAGCCTGTCAAGGTCACACATTCCACAGCAGGGCGGGACGGGAGCAAATCCAATCTCCGGCCGCGCGCGGCCGGTCCTTTCAGGCCGTTTGTATTACGCTAATAGTTTGATATAATTGCACCTAATAAGGCATAAGCGAATCCCTGCGGGTTTGTTTAGTGAAGCCCTTACCCAGAAGGGCGCTGCCGATCAGCCTGGGACTGCAAGCCCGCCTTTCGGCGGGCTTTGCTTTGGGCGGTTTTGCCCCTGCCCGGCTGAGGCCAGCCAGGCCTTGCCGCGTGAGCGCGGCTGCGGAGCTGTCCCGTGAGCGGGCCAGCCATTCTCTTTTAGCTTTTTTCAAACGCCAAGGAACCGAGTTGCGGTGTTATTATTATTCGTCTATGGACCATTTCAGCAATTGCGTGGCTATTTCGGTCGGGGTCCATCCTCGCCGGTAGAGATACCGCAATGCCTCGCATAGCTCCGCCTCGTTGGGTTCTTCACGCTCGATACCAGCCAGGCGGGCGGCCGCGCGCCACGACCAGCGCACATCATCATGAGCGGCCTCCTGGTACTGTTGGCGCACGGCCTCCAGGCTATGCGCCATGGGGCCTCTTTTGCCGCCCCAGGTGCTCTCTGCGGCATGTTTCCAGGTTGCTCGTTCTCCAATCGTCAGGCCTGCTCCGGGATCCGGTAACACCTTCTGCGGGGCAATATCCATGATAGCCTTATGCTGCGCCGGTGTGGCCCATACCGTCACCTCGCGGAATCCAGCCGCGCGCATTCTCTCGCGGTAGGTTCGCTTGGCTTCGCGGACCTGCGCCAGTCGTTTTTCTTTCTCGGTCATTTGGTCGGCTCCTGGGATCACAGGGCTGCCCTATTGCAGCCCATGTGTGGGATAGTGCCTGATTCCGTGGAATCTATCAAACGTTTATGGTGGCATCGCGCGATTGCTAATGGGGCCCGCCCGGAGTTTCTGGCCGGGCGGATCCGGTTCTGGCGCGATGGTCAGTCCGGAGACACCGCACCCTTTGATGGCGCGATTCTCTGGTGGCTACATGAGATAATGACGCTCAGGCTATCCAGTGCTAACCTGACCGCTCCTGGGCTTGCTCAGGACGGCACCGCTGGACTATGCCTTGGTCGGCTCCGGTCCGGCGGTGTTTGTTTTTGTTATATCTAGCTATCTAGCATGATAGATAGCTTGCTAGATAGCTATCACTTTGCTAACATCCTGTAACCAAAGTTACAACCGAGGTGTCAGAGTGACCATATTTGCATGTGTGAACACAAAAGGCGGCGTAGGCAAGACCACTACGGCGGTGCATCTGGCCGCCATGCTGGCGGCGAGTCATCCTACCCTTCTGATCGACGGCGATCCGCAGGCCAGTGCAGCGAGTTGGGCCGCCTGGAGGAGAGAGAACGCCGATTTCAAATCGAGTCCTACCACAACATGCCTGGTGGGAAAGGCCATCGTGAGCGAGGGGCGGCAGTTGAGTGCTGGGTTCGCGCATACTGTCGTCGATGCTGGCGGCAGGGACTCCGCTGGCTTGCGCTCCGCCTTGCTCCTTGCCCAGGAGGCTATCGTTCCGGTTGGCGCGAGCAATCTGGACGCCGCCGCAATGACCGATCTTTTGACCGTGGTGGACATGGCCAAGGATTACAACCCGGATCTCCGTGTGCGGGTATTGCTAACGCGCTTAGATCCTCGCACGAAGGATGTGATCGACATGCTGGTGTTTCTCAAAGAGCAAAGCCTTGCGATTTTCGACACCACGATATGTGAGAGAGTGGCGTACCGGCGGGCCATCGGCGAAGGGGCGACCGTTCATGAAGTTGGCAAAGATCGCGCCGCGATAGCGGAAATTGAGGCGTTTTTGAAGGAGGCAACAGCATGAAAAGCAAGCCTGATCTGCGCGGCTTCGACCGAACATCCCGCCGGGATCCTAACGATTTTCTTGATGGTGCCGATTCTGAGCAGGGTCAGGCAATCCGCCGTGAACGAACAGAGCTGGTCGCCGCGAAACCAGAACCCACGATCCAAAAGTTATTTCGGTTGCGCTGGGATGTGGCCAACGCGCTCAAGATGGAAGCGGCACAGGCTAGCGTGGAACAAGGTCGGCGCGTCACCGAGACTGAAATTGTCGAGGAGTTGATACGGATACGTTGCCGCGTGATAGCTAGATAGCTAGATAGCTATTATGAGCACCCTGCGGCCATTGTTGCGCGCCGTGCAGAAAGCCAATCACCTGGATCTGGCGCACTTCTCAAAACCCGTCCGCGCCAGTCACCCGAAATTGAGTGCGGTTTATGAGAATCGGGAAGCCAGCAAATGCTGGCGTTTGGTTCTCACAATGCGGGGCCTCTCAAAAACGGTCGTTTGCGAGAGGGTGTCACAGTGACATGTGGGGCGGGCATGGTTTACAGGACGCAGAAAGATAGACGAGTTTATGGATACTTCACCTCGCCGAATCGGGGCCGAAAGTGTCCAAAA
>JAAOMR010000109.1 GCA_018853935.1 Acidithiobacillus ferrivorans | reverse complement strand
CCTGCTCGCCGACATTGAAATCCTGCATGGGGAAGTCACCCAGCGGGGCAATGTCCAGCACCTGCTCGGTCACCGCCGTTTTGGCGGCAGGACCACCACCGGCCCGTGCGAAGTTCTCCCGCACCAGCGCCCAGGCTTCCGGACTGAGGGCACGTTGCTCCAGCGCCGTCTTGATCTCCGGCGATTCCGGGGTGTCCTTGGGATAGAGATTGTGGGACTTGGCACCCGAAACATGCATGCCCGCACCCTTCAACTGCTTGAGGATGAAGGCGGTGTGACGGCCACTCAGGGCGTGCTCCGCCGCCCTGGCCACACCGGTCAGCACCGCCTCCATGAAGGCCAGACGCTGGCCGAAGGAGAAGCGCGCGGAGTCGACATAGGCCCCTTCCTGACCGGCATCGTCGAAGTCCCTGGCATCCACGAGGATGACTTCGTCGAAGTCATGGGCGCGCCAGTAGGCGATCATCTCGTCATTCGTCATCAGGGAGACCATGGAGTGATGCTCCTGACTGAAGCCGTTCCAGACCAGCACCGGCAGGTAATTGGTGACCTGCGGGTAGGCAAAGTGGAAGTGCTTCATGGCGCTCAGCACGTACGGCTCGCCGAAACCGCCATCGCCGATGGTCACCGGGAAGAGGGTGCCGGGATGCAGCAACGCGCCCGCCATCGCAAAGTGCTGTCCCTGCCCCAGTGGGCCCGCCGGCGCCAGCAGGCCGGGGATGGCACCGGAGAGGTGGCCAAGCAGACCATGCTGCTCGCGGAAGCGCGCCATCATGTCATTCATGTCGCGGATACCCATATCCTCCAGCGAGCCGTCGAGGAACATGGCGCTGTAGAAACCGGGGGCGTGGTGGCCCACTTCGGTGACGATGTTGGTATGACCGAGCATCACCAGCGCCGCATAAGCCTCAACGCTGGAGGCAAAGCCGCCGGGATGGCCGGAGGATTTGGCGGCGCAGACCTGCAAGGTGCAGTAGCGCAGGGCGTCGGCCATGAGCAGGGTCTGGTAGACGGCTGCTTTGGCCGCGGGATGCGGGATCGCTTTGTGGCCAGCGGCGATGGCGGCACTGCGGCCGTACTCCGCAAAATCTGGCCACGATTCACCAAAGTGGAACATACCCGCGCAAAAGGCGGGAGCGTTAGCGGGCAAGGTGCTTGGGGCGGTCATGGCGTGATGATCCTGTGACAAAAAAAGATTGCACCCACTGTAAGCAAGACCGTATGATTCCGCAATAGGGTATCGTTTCCACCATGCGGAATATTCCATGTCAGACTCTGCCAGCGACAGAAACTCCTCCATCCAGGTCATCGACCGCCTGCGCGCCCTGCTGGACGCCCTCGCGGCGGAGGGCGGCAACGCCACCCTCAAGATACTCGCCGCCGTAACCGGACTGGCGCCCTCCACCGCCTTCCGCATTCTCGCTTCGGCACAGGACAACACATTGATCACCCGGGACGCCGTCGGCCATTACCGCTTTGGCCCCCACCTGCAAGACTGGGCGCAGCTCGCCCCCGGTCGCAGCGACCTGCGCGCCATCGCCCGGCCCATCATGGCCTGGCTGCGCGATCAGGTGCAGGAGACGGTGAACCTCACCATTCAGCAGGACGACGAAGTCGTCTATGTGGAGCGCGCCACCCCGTCGCGGATGATGCGGGTAGAGCAAGTGATCGGCAGTCGCGCGCCCCTGCACACCACCGCCGTCGGCAAGCTGATGCTGGCGCTGAATGGTGAGGCGGCGGTCGAGCGCTATGCCATCCGCACCCACTTACCGGCGCTCACCATACACACCCTGCATGACATCCCGACACTCTGGAAGGACGCCCGCACGGCTCTGGAACGCGGCTATGCGCTGGATAATGAAGAGGCGGAAATCGGCGTCGGCTGCCTTGGGGTACTGCTCCGTGGGCCACTGCCCTGGAATGCCGGACTGAGCATCTCCGCACCCATTGAGCGCCGTCAGGAAAGCTGGGTACCGCTGTTGCAGGAAGCCGCACGGCGGATAGATACGCGCTTGCAGGGACAGACGGTAACGGTGGATGTGGGGGCGTTAATTTAAGGCGAATTGCCAAACACATCTCTTGCCAAGCCGTGCGCTGCCTGATTGAGCCGGGTGTCATTCGTCCATAGGGACTCGCAGCGGTGGTACTGCGCGGTAGCCAGATGCAGCGCGTCCGGCGATTTCAGGCCAAAGCGCGCACGTATCGTCGCCGCCAGCAAATACACGTCCTCCGGCATGTGTAACTGTTTGAACTGCCTGAAACCATCCTCGTAGTAGCGCTGCAGCAGCAAGTTACCGCTGCGCATCGGCCCGACGAGGCATTCAAACTTGACCAGCGGTGATATAGCAAAATGTTTTCCCGGTTCGGAAGTCAACATCGCCCTGACCCTAGGACCGAACTCCGGATGATCCTCGAAGAGGTAAATGATTACGCAGCTATCAAGATAAATCAGCTCCATTCTTCGCGTTCGCGCTGAATGTCTGCCGCGATTTCTTCAGGGCTGCGGCGTGCGTGCGCTGGCAGAGGATTGCGCGCCAACCAACCCAGGATGTCCCCGGACGCCGCGCCCACCGAATCGGTCCTCACCGGCTCGAGCCGGACCGCCGGCACGCCGCGGTTGGTAATCACAATCTCCTCGCCCGCCTGGGCGCGCTTCACCAGTTCCGAAAAGCGGTTCTTCGATTCAAGCATGTTCGTCTGCATGGCGGTCGATCCTCCACAGTGTATCGATGGTCATTCTAGCCAAAATTGGGTAACTTAGCCAGGCGGTGGGGACAACGCCTGCTTCAGCCGCCACGCACTGCAGCGCATGTTTCAGCAGGCGATCACCGAAGAAGCCGTTCTGTACACATTGGGCAATGGGCAAATCGTGGAAGAATATCCGGATGATCACCCCTATCCCAGCCGACTGATGCTCGGCAACCATGATGGCCGCCCCTTACATGTCGTGGTCGCCTATGACCCGGCTAACAGGCAATGTATAGTGGTCACCGCCTACATTCCCGGACCGGATCAATGGGACGATACTTTTTCAAGGAGGACATCATGCAATGTGTGATCTGCCGCCATAGCGCCACCCAACCGGGAACGGTTACCGTGACTCTGGAACGGGGCGCAACGGTCGTTGTCATCAAAGACGTCCCTGCGGAAGTGTGCAGTCAGTGTGGTGAATACTATCTGGATGAAAAAACGACGAGGCATGTTATGAATATGGCAGAGCAGGCTGTTCAGCGTCACGCCGAAGTGGAAATTCTCCGCTACGCCGCCTGACTGAACCCATGCGCCTCAGCCCCGAGCAAATCACTCAAATTCGCCAGAGTGCTGCAGAAAGCTTCGGCCCGGAGGCCCGCGTCTGGCTCTTCGGCTCGCGGGTGGATGACAGCAAGCTGGGCGGCGATGTGGACCTGCTTGTCGAAAGCGACTTATATGGATGCCTCCATGGTGGCGACGATCACTGTGCGTCGCGAAGGCCTGCTTGATCACCCAAAAACATCTCGATAATTTCTTCACCCCCGAACGCATCAAAATGGTCCGGCATGGTGAAACGGCCAACCCCTATCCCAATGGGGCGCGGCTTTGCCGCGTCTGGAGCCAAAGCCACTAGACGCGCTACCGGCTTGCCAGCGCGGGCGATAACGATTTCTTCGCCAGCCGCCGCCTGATCAACATAGCGGGAAAGCTGTGTTTTCGCTTCGTGCATATTCACGATAGACATGTCTGCCCCCTCATAGTTAATGGACTCAGTTTAGCCCAGTTTACAATTATCGCCCAACCTGTTCGGACGATATCATCGTGATTATGGGTCAGCAGGCGCATCACCGTTAATTTCAAGAAAATCGGACACCAGCAAATGCGGTGTTTTCATTCATTCTCAGGCGGACCTCTCAAAAACCCGCGTGTGAGAGTCTCCATGGCGCCCAGGGTGTCACTGTGACATCCTGGGGTAGCTTGATGGTCAAAAAGCCGCGATGATGTGTAATCGACTGTGGCCATGATGGATTTTTTGCATGCCTACCATTAGCATGTTTTACGGTGTCTTGATTCAGATGTTCTGGCAGGATCATGCACCGCCACACTTTCATGCCCTGTACGGGGAATATGAGATGCTCATAAACATCCGTACGCTGGAGGTTATCCAGGGCGATATGCCCAGACGAGCGCTGGCTTTGGTGTTGGAATGGGCACAGGAGCATCGGACTGAACTCATGGAGAATTGGGAGCTATGCACACACAACCAGTCACTCAAAAAAATTCATCCGCTACCTTAGTACCGCCCATCGACCCGAAAGCACCATGGCGCGTGGCTTCCGTGCGCGCGCTCGACGGATACCGACTATATGTCCGCTTTGTGGACGGTACAGAGGGCGAGGTCTGGATGGATGCCCTGATTCATAGCCCAGGTGCGGGCGTTTTTGGATGCCTCTCAGAGCTCAAGGTGTTCAGCGCCGTGGGCTTGGAACTTGGGGTGGTGACGTGGCCAGAGGAAATAGACCTGGCACCAGACGCTATGTATGACGCCATTAAAGCGCATGGAAAGTGGGTATTGGGTGGCTGACGTTATCTTTTTGTCGCATGTGAGCGCCGTGAGTGTGGGGAACGAACCCAGCAAAATCAGGCCATCCGCCCCTGGCTGAGCGGTCCTCGACAACCTACTTTTGAACGACCCATTCAATTTGACGAAGAGCCTTTTTTCAGCCAGACAACCAGCTTAAACTTCCATCTCAAATATGGGGACCACTATAACCTTGGGCCTGGTCTGCATTTTAAGAGTGAGTTAACGCCCAACCACCTCCCGCATCACCGCCAGCACCTGCGCCGCCGCCGCCTCCCAGGTATAGAGCGCCGCCCGCGCCGGCCCTGCCGTCGCCAGCCGGGCGCGCAAGACCTCATCCTCCGCCAGCCGCCGCATCGCCGCAGTGATGGACCGCACATCCAGCGGGTCGCAGTACAGCGCCGCATTACCGCAGGCCTCCGGCATGGCGGTCACGTCGGCTACCAACACCGGGCAGCCCGAGGCCATGGCCTCGATGGGCGGCAGGCCAAAGCCCTCGTAGAGGGATGGGTAAACCAGCCCCAGGGCGCGGCGATAGAGTGCCGGCAGCAGCTCGTCGCGCAGGTAGCCCAGCATCCGCACCTCGCCGCGCTCCAGCATCCCCGTCAGGACCGCGGCGAAATTACTCTCCTGCCAGCCCATCTGCCCCACCAGCACCAGCGGGTGCGCCCCACGGATGGCCGCCGGCAAGGCTGCGTAGGCCGCCAGCAAGGCCGCCAGATTCTTGCGCGGCTCCAGGGTGGAGATAAAAAGGAAAAATCGCCGGTCATCCCCCAGCAAAACGCCGTCCAGGGCCACCTCCACCTCCGCCGCCGGCGCCACGGCAAATCGCTCACTGATACCGGGATAGACCACATGCGTCCGGCCTGCCACCTCCGGGAAGTAATACAACAATTCTGCTTCCGTAAAACAGGAAACCGTGAGCACCGCCCGCGCATGCGCCAGGGCCGGTCGCAAATGTCTATTCAAAAAGGCCACGCGGGCCGGCGGGTGGGCCTCCGGATAGCGGATATGGGAGAGATCATGCACCACCAGGACAGACAGTGCCTTGGCGGGCGGCAGGACAAAGTTGGGCCCCAGGATGAGATCCGGTCGCCAACGCCTTTCCAGACGCGCGAGTTGCCGTTCCTGCAAAACACACTGTAGCTCCCGACCCAGGGGAATATGCTTGCGCCACTGCAGCAACTGGGGAATGCGCAGACCCGCTGGCCGCGGCGGCTCCTGCCCCCAGGACCGTGCGGTAAAGTAGGCCAGCGTCGCTCCCCCATCGGCCACCAGTTGCTGACAAAGCGCCACGCTATAATGCCCGATCCCGGCCAGTCGCCCCGACAGCGTATTGGCATCCACCGCCACCCGTAGCGGCCCCAAAACCGGCGGTTCCACGGCCATGAATGGCGACAGCGAAAGGTCGTAGGGCTGGTCCCACAGCGCGGAAACGATCGCCCGCACATTGCGCCACTTACCCCAGAGCAATCGCCGCGTAATGCGCCCCAACGCGCCCAGAGTCATCGCCAGGCGCGGCCTGGGGGCGTAGCGCCGCAAAAACCGGCGGGAGGAGGCGGTGACATAATAATCCTTAAGGGGGTTGGCGTGCCCGAGGCTGGACGAGCGCTGATGCCAGATCACCGCATCCCCGGCCACCGCCAGCTTCCAGCCCTGCGCGCGCAGGCGAAAGCACAGATCCGTATCCTCCCAATACATAAAAAAAGTATCGTCATCAAAGAGACCCGTGCTCTCCAGCGCCGCGCGGCGCAAGAGGATGCTGGCCGCCGTCAGATAATCGAGACGCCGTGCCGCCACCGGCCGACGATGATGCCAAGCCACCCCCGCCCCGCGCCAAACCCGCCCCCCACC
>JAAOMR010000108.1 GCA_018853935.1 Acidithiobacillus ferrivorans | reverse complement strand
TGGGCACCCTCCGCTACCGGCGTCATCATATCGTGGTGGCAACAAGCAGTTAGGCAAGCTCCTTGCTGCTGGGCCGGAACACCAAGGGCCTGTTCGCAACGCGGCATTTGTGTGCCGTGTGCGGCTACTCCTGTCATCGACAGGGCGCACAGTGCCGGAGCCGCGTCTACGGGTGCCAACATCCAAGGCAACAATAGAAGCAAGACCATAAAGGCTATCCGGCGAACGAACAGGCGAAAACCGCGCACAGCACTCCAATCTCGAAACGTTAGTCAGGCTATCACAACTCAACGACCATCAAATGTCAACGCTCCCCCGACTGGGTGCCGCGCTTTCTGGACGGCAAGATTCCCCATCCTGGCGCGTGCTCCACGAAATGGCCAGCCGCACCAGAAAGAGCGCAAGACCGGTGAGTCAATGGTGCATAACTCGCTTGAGAGTGCGGTCCCTGGTGACGTCATCGACATTGATGAAGCCGTTGGGCGATAGGCATCAGCCGGACGGAGATTCCGTTTGCGAGATATAAACGTAATCAAACACTCTTGACATTGTAGTGAGCTTCAAGGTTTATGATGGACGGATAGTGGTTTGCATATAGTTTCTCGGATTCCTTCCTTAAGACGTGATCCACTGTACACAGCGGGTATCACCCGAGGAGATGTATTCATGGATGACAAAACCCGTGGACACCTTGAGATTGGCATAGACGGGATGACCTGTGCCTCTTGTAGCGCGCGGGTGGAACGGGCGCTGGGCAAACTGCCCGGCGTCACCTCGGCCAGCGTGAACTTGGCGACCGAGCGCGCCGAGGTGTTTTTCGACCCACAACAGCTCGATGCCGCCCGCATCGCCGAGGCGATCCGCGAGACCGGCTACACACCGGTGACCGATGAGATTGATCTTGTGGTGGAGGGCATGACCTGCGCTTCCTGTGTGGGCCGCGTAGAGCGTGCACTCAGACAGCAATCCGGAGTGCTGGAGGCTGTGGTTAACCTGGCTACTGAGCGTGCGCGTGTGCGCTACATCCCGGCGATGATCAGTACGGACGAATTGGCCAGCGCCGTAAGCGCGGCGGGTTACGCCGCGCATCCTGTTCAGGAAGATGGGGAGCAGGATGTCAACGAGGCAGACCAGCGCCGTGCGAGTTTGCGCGCCATGGGCCGTGATGTCATCGTAGCTGCGGTGCTGGCCATGGCGATTCTGGTGCTGTCCATGGGCGCCTCATTCGTCCCAGCCTTTGATCACGCGCTGATGGTCGCGAGTCCCTTTGCGCATTTCTGGGAGTGGGTGCAGTTTGTGCTTGCCAGTATCGTTTTGTTCGGGCCCGGTCGGCGGTTTTTCAGGCCAGGCCTGATCGCCTACCGCCACCTGTCGCCAGACATGAACTCCCTGGTGGCTACCGGCACGGGCGCGGCCTGGGCTTACAGCGTGTTGGTGTTGGTGGCGCCCGCATGGTTTCCACTCAATGCACGACATGTGTATTTCGATTCAGCCGCAGTCGTTATCGCAGCCGTACTCGCTGGCAAGTACCTGGAGGGGTTGGCCAAGGGCCGCACCTCATCGGCCATTCGCAAGTTGGCCGGTTTGCAGGCAAAGACTGCGCATAGGCTCGATGCGAACGGTATCGAGCAAGAGGTGCCGGTATCGCGACTGCGCACTGGCGAGCGCATCGTGGTGCGCCCCGGTGAACGCATTCCAGTGGACGGACGCGTAGTCGAGGGGCGCGCGCATGTAGACGAGGCTATGCTGACCGGCGAACCCCTGCCTTCGGCCAAGACCATGGATGACACCGTAGTGGGTGGCACCATCTGCCAGGATGGGCGATTGGTCGTAGAGGCCACTTCCGTCGGGCGCGACACCGTACTGGCACATATCATCCACCTGGTAGAGAGCGCACAAACCGGCAAACTTCCGATTCAGGGGCTGACCGATCGTGCGGTACGGGTGTTCACCCCAGTCGTGCTGGTCATCGCGTTGACAACCTTCGGCGTCTGGATAGCCTTGACGGGCAATGTCAGCATCGCGCTGGTCGCGGCAGTCGCCGTGCTGGTGGTGGCGTGCCCCTGTGCCATGGGATTGGCAACGCCAGCGGCGATCATGGTGGGCACCGGGCGTGCGGCGGAACTCGGCGTGCTGTTTCGCAAAGGCGAGGCACTGGAGACGCTATCACATGTTGACACCCTGCTATTCGACAAGACCGGCACGTTGACCGAAGGCCGTCCTGCCCTCGTTGATCAGGGTGGCCCCGATCCCGCTACAGCACTGCGTTTGGCTGCAGCGTTGGAATCGGCTTCCGAGCATCCGCTCGGGCGGGCTATTGTCACTGCGGCCGGCGAGCGCGGCATACACTTGCCTACAGTCAAAAATTTCCGCTCTATTGCCGGCTATGGGATCGAAGGTGAAGTGGAAGGCCGTATGGTGCGTGTTGGCGCCCGACGTTTTATGGAACGTGAAAATGTACTGCTGGGGGATAACACCGAGGCTGCGGCACAAATAGAGAATGACGGGCGCACGGTGGTGTTCGTCGCGGTCGACGCAACGCTCCTCGGGTGGCTCGCCATTGCCGATCGCATCAAACCGGAGGCGTATGCGGTTGTACAGGCATTACGCGCGCGTGGGCTGCAGGTGGCCATGGTCACTGGTGATGCGCGGGCTACCGCTCAGTCTGTTGCCAGGCAATTACATATCGAGCAGGTGCATGCCGAGGTGCTGCCCCAGGATAAAGCGAAAGTCGTCACCCAGTTGCAGGAACAGGGCCGACGGGTCGCCTTCGTCGGCGATGGTATCAATGACGCTCCAGCGCTCGCACAGGCTAATGTCGGCATTGCACTCGCCTCAGGCACGGACATCGCCATCGAAGCAGCAGATGTGACCCTCACGCGCGGGCAGCTCGGCGAGGTGGTCACGGCACTGACTGCGGCACGGCGCACACTGAGCAATATCCGCGGCAATCTGTTCTGGGCCTTTTTCTACAACATTCTGCTGATCCCGGTTGCGGCTGGCGTGGCAGTGCCTATCGGCATCCATCTGAATCCGATGGTGGCTGGCGTAGCCATGGGGCTGTCCTCCGTCTTCGTGCTTAGCAACAGCCTGCGCCTTAAACGGCTCAAGGCTTATGTACCAACGGTAACCCCGGGCGCGGTACAGAATGCCGCACTCGAACCTGCTCATTCCTGAGCGATCATTCAAACGAGGAGAATCAATATGAGTCAGTTCGTTTTCAGCGTACCCGCCAAGGGCGATTTTGATAGCACCGTGGCGCAGGTCACCGAGGCCCTCAAGGTGGAAGGCTTCGGCGTGCTCACCACGATCGACGTGGCCGCCACGCTCAAGGCCAAACTGGGCATTGAGGGGCAGCCCTATATCATTCTTGGCGCTTGCAACCCGCACTACGCCCATCAGGCGTTGATGGCCGAGCCCGACATCGGCGCCCTGCTGCCCTGCAACGTGGTGGTGCGTGAGGACGACAATGGCAAGGTGAGCGTGGTGTTCATGGATCCTGCCGCCGTACTCGGCATGGTGGACAGGCCGCAAATTACCACGCTCGGCATCGAGGTGCGCGACAAACTCCAGCGTGTGGCTGATGCCGTGCGTGGTTGAATAACGCTTATGCGAGCGCTTTGAATAATTCCTTTCACTTCATTCCCAACAGGAGAAAACCCATGAGCAATATCAATCTGAAGATCACCGGCATGACCTGCGAGCATTGCGTACGGGCCGTGACGAAGGCGCTGGAAGGCGTGCCCGGCGTTGAAAAAGCGGACGTTACTCTCATACCAGGAGAAGCTGTAGTGCATGGTCAGGCGAGCACCGCCGCACTGATCGCTGCGGTCAAGGAAGAAGGCTATGAGGCGGATGTGCGGGGCTGAAGTCCCGCACATCGACCGTCATGTCTGATCCGGTACTGCTCTACACCAGTCACGGCTGCCCCGACTGCGCCGCCGTGCGCCGTTACCTCAAGGAACACGATGTCGCATACGAGGAACGTGACGTGACTGCTCCCGGCGTGGCTGAGGAGGCCAAATCACGCTACGGAGTGCGGGTCGCGCCAATCACGGTGATCGCTGGCGAGGCGTTATGGGGAACATTTGCCCATCAGAAGCCACGGCTTGATGAATTGCTGGCCGGGACCTAAAACTTTACTGAACATGGGGATAAAAGCACATGAATGGCTACAAACGGCCATAGGATGGACCGTAGAGCAAGCTGGATGCTTCTCCTCGTTTAATATTGCGCCTTCTGACTCGGGCAAGGTGGTTGGAGATGCTCCAGATCCAGATGTAAGTGCTATCTGTCGGCAACGCGATCACTTGGGCGTGGCTCAAGGGGATGGGCGCAGGAGGAGGGGGGATGTTTAATGGCGTGATGCTTTTGTGGTTTATCCTTACCGCGTTATCAGTACTGTTTGTTGCGGTTGATATTCGCGCCACACCAGAGTCCAAGGTTCTCAAGTGGGGCTTTGTATTGCTCACCGCGTATACAGGGCCGCTCGGCGCGTTCCTGTACGTATTGGGTTGTCGAGAGCCACTACCTGGGTTGCACGAGAGGTATGTCTCGACACGTTGGAGGCAGGTGCTGGGCTCCACTATGCATTGCGTCGCCGGGGATGGGGTTGGCATTCTGACCGGTGCTGTCATCGCCAGTTTGCTCCATTTTTCAAAAACCACGGATATCGCTTTAGAGTATATTTTAGGATTTGCCTTCGGATGGGCCATTTTTCAGGCATTGTTCATGCGAGATATGACTGGTGGCTCATATAAGCGCGCACTTATCAGCACTTTCTTTTCCGAGTTGCTGTCGATGAATTTTCTGATGGCCGGCATGGTCCCCGTAATGATGCTGGCAATGAAAAGTGCTCCGTCAAGTCAAAGCCCCTCCACACCGGGATTTTGGTTCATCATGTCTATGGCCCTTTTGGTCGGTTTTGTCGCAGCGTATCCGATGAATTGGTGGTTGGTTTCCCGGAACATGAAGCACGGCATGATGACGGTACGACCACAAAACGAGACTGGGATCGGCGACAAAGTTCAATCATTGCGTCACCCATCCGCTAGTCATGACCACACCGATCCTGGCCACGAAAACGGTGGATCGTCGATGGATCATGAGATGGTGAAGGTTTCAAAAGGTGCCATCACCGGGATGACCGTTCTTTCCTTTATAGTGTTCGGATTTGGATTGTCCATCACGTTAATGCTTGAGAGATAGTGTCAACCCATCCATGGGATAACAGCCGAAGAGGCAAAAATAAGTTCGGTGACAAGTCACATTGTTCAGTGAGGAGACGACAGATGAAGAAAGCAATGGAGATCATGGTAACGACGATGGTGCTGGCTATGCTCAGCATAGGGGTTTCGCCAGCGGAAGCCGCGATGCCTGGCAACGCAAATGCCATGGCAAAAATGCATATGTATTTCGTACATCATAATTTTGGCTTTGCGAGAAACTTTTATCAATTTCATCCTGGTCCACATTGGGACCTCATGAATGCCTCCGCGCTACATCTAACCGCAGGGCAAATAAAACAGGAAAAAATGCTGGTGATGGGCATGATGCAGAACACTGAACACGGGGTTATCGCGCTCAAGAAAGCCTACCGGAAGTACAGAGAAGAAGCGAAGCTGCCAGATCCGTCTATCAGGGTGTTGACTCAAGATGTCCAGGCTGTTGGCCGTGCTCAAGCTTACCTTGGTTATGTGATGATCCCGTACCACATGAAAGGGTACCGGCTCCTTGATCCTGCCCAGCAGGCCATCTATCACCATCTCGCTCGTGAGAATTGGATCCACATGGCCAAAATGATGCACAGCATGGCTAAATAACGGTCATCTTTGCAGGCCCTCAACCCAGCAATTCTCAATATGAAGTTTGTCGGCCTCCCCGATCTCTCGGGACAGATTTTGGGGGTTAGGGCGCAGAGGAACGGAAAACCCCGTTAAGGTGATTTTGCCTGCCAACATAGTGCAAATCACTTAGGCAGCGTGGTATGATGATCATTGAATAAGCTGGGCAATTACGGCAGTAACCGTTGCACAAACGGTCGTTTGCGCACGTCACGAAGACCCCTTGGTTTTATTGGGCTCCAACGTTGCGAAAATATATTGCTTTTTACGCTCGATGTGCAACAGGTTTATACACGGACATAGGCGGTTTCATGCCACCAAAGCGCGGTAACGCCTCTATGTTCAGCGTGGATTGCACTAAATCGGATGGACTACCGGGGGTTTCCGTTCTATTGCTCCCTAAACCCCGAACTGGCCGCAACCAAGGGAGCGCAGGCGACCGCGGAGTGCCTGCTACGGCGTGCGGTGGGTGTGACTGCACGGGCTGGGTGAGGGGTCTGGGGAGAGGGCGCCGCTTTTTTAGCCTTGCCGCTTTCCATATCCCGGTCATGGTCTTGTCCGGATTGCCCACAGGGTGCCCCACAGATTTTGGGGATAAGCCTTTGCGGGTTAGTCACTGTGACGATTGGCGGGATGCGTGGAATGGGTTGTTATGTGAAGTTTTCGGGGGGCTTTTGGGCGGGTGTGGGTGCATGTTCGTGGGTCTTGGGGCTACACTTTGGCCTTTTCGTATCCCCAAAAAGCAGGTCAGCCATGCAGCGCATCACCGAAGAAACCTTCCGCATCCTCGTCAATGCCGGGTCCGTTCGTAAAATCACCCTCCAGCCCGCGCCCTGGAACGGCAAGGAGCGCTGGGCCGTGGTGCTCAAGCTGGGCATGGAGGAGGCCACCATCAAGTCAGCTCGCACCGAAGTGCGCACCTGGGCGAGTCTCGACAGTCTGGCGCGATGGCTGAAGGCCCAAGGCTGCGGAGTGGCTGAACTGCGGGTGGTGTGAGTCTCCCAAAAAGCGATAGGTGTGATACTCACTTTATGCTATATTGTGAGTGTCACGTTTATAGAGAGGACCCGCCATGCCCAGGAAGCCTATCCACGAGCAGCCGATGACCGCAGCGCAGCGCAAGAAGGCGCAGTATCAACGCGACAAGCGGGCCACCATCGATGCCATTGGTGCCGAGGAGGACGCGCCCGACCGGGCGTTGCTGGCACTGATGCGGGGTGCTGGTAAAAGTGCGCATCAGGATCACGCCGCACAGCGGGCCTGGGAAGCCTTCGGGCAGCGCTATGGGTGGATAGTGTGATGCTCATGTGATGATGGACCCGCTGGGTGTCGGGTCTGGTGCCGTCGCGGGGGTTTTGACCGGTGGTGATGGCCGGGCGGCTTCGCGTTCGGCCAGCAGGGCATCGCCTGTGCTTTTCCATTGCTGGAAGCGTGAGGATCCAGGCCCTGCCTTGAGGGATTCCGCGATGGCGAGCAATCCGCCAAGCAGCGCGCCTTTGTCCGTATCCAGCAGTCCCGCTATTTCCGCCAGACCGCCGACCATAAACAGGGCATGGTTGCGGGTCTTGCGGGCGGCGATTTTCTCTTTACGGTCCTGATCCCGGCGGATTTTGTCGAGTGCTGACTTGGCGATTTTCGCCTTTGCTATACTCTCCTCATACTGTTTTTGCAGACGTTCTGCCTTGGATGCCATGCCGATTCTCCTTCTTGCGATAACTTGAACTTCAGACCAGACTAAAGGTCTATTATTCTGTGCGCAATATTGTTTCCATACGCACCGTTAGGTAAGGCAGGCGCGCTTTAATGTTTCTCTTCGAGAAACGCGCGGCCCCTGCGGGGCAGCCAGTCTTGCAGACGGCAAGAAGAAAGAAGGAGGCGCCCGAATGGCTGAATACCACCTACACGCAAAAACCCACAGTCGCGGTGCCGGAAAAGGCGCAGGCGGGCATGTGCGGTATATTCTGCGTGAAGGCACCTATGCACAAAAGACCGTAGAGCAAGTGAACGGCGCGGTGATTGAGCGGGTGCGGATCAATCGATCCAGCGAAGTGCTTTATGCGGAATCCGGCCATCTGCCCGCCTGGGCGCAGACTCCCGCCGGATACTGGGATGCTGCAGATCAGTACGAGCGGGCGAACGGCACGGTCTATCGGGAGATCGAATTTGCGCTGCCGAAGGAGTTATCCGACAACGAGAACATCGAACTGGCACGTTCTTTTGCAGAGGAACTTGCCGCCGTGCCGGGGTTAGCACCCGGCATGGGTGGGGCGACGCCGTACACGCTGGCAATACATCGAAGCGAAAAAAAGTCTATGTTGCTGCACTGTCACCTGATGCTCTCCGACAAGGTGAATGATGGCATCGAACGCGATGCGGCGTTGTGGTTTCGGCGGGCAGCGAATCCGGGGAAAGACCCGGCACGGGGAGGCGCACCGAAGACGCAGGCGCGGATCGGCCAGGAGTGGCTGGGGGACGTGGTGCGCCCCCTCTGGGCGCGACTGGCGAACGACGCGCTGGCCCATGCGGAAGTGGACGCGCGGATCGATCACCGGAGCCTGGAAGCGCGGCGGATGGAGCAGGAAGCCTTGGCCGCGCAGGCGATGTGTGATCATCACGAAATAGCGGCCTTGCAGCACGCCCGAAGCGCAGAAGCGTTAGATCGTCCCCCGGAGCCGAAGAAAGGGCGGGTACTGACCCACGCGGGGCCGGAGAAGGCGCCGGGGCGGGCGGCGATGGTGGTGGATTTTGAGGCGGCCAGGGCCGCGCGGGCGCAGGCAGTGGAAATCCGGCGTTTGGCGGAAGCGGTGGCGGATCGGGACCGGCAGGCGATGGAGCAGGCGCAAGCGGTGTTGTCGGCGGCGCGGGCGCGCCAGGGGCTGCGTGACCCTTTCGACAAGATGCGCATTCGTGAGCGCTGGCGGAAACGGCAGCAGGCGCGGGTGGATCGGGTCCTGGACGCCGAGACGCTGGCGGAGACGCGCAACGGGTTCCGGGCTGCGGCGGCGGTGCCCGGCAATCCGGAGCGCCCTGCCTGGGCGGTGTATCGGGAGCGGGTACTGACGGAGGCCTACGGAGCGGACGTCGGTCAGGCCCTGGGCCGCTGGGTGCGGGTCGAACGGGATCTGGGCAGCCGGACCCTTGGCAGGGCGCCCAGCCTGCATATCCACAATAAAGTGATGGACATCACCGATTATGGCGACCGGCTCGTGGCCTTGCAGGCGGCATCCAGCCCGGGCGGGAAGGCCCAGGAGATCGAAGCCATGCTGAAGATCGCGGGTGCGAAAGGCTGGAAAGTCCTGACGGTGACAGGGAGTGCAGACTTTCAGATGCGGGCGGGAGCGGCGGCGCTGGCGGCGGGATTCACACTGACAGATGGAGATCTGGCCGCTCGTATTGCGGTGCAGCAGGCGGCGGACACCGAAGCACAGCGGGTCAAAGATCTGGAAGCGGCCCCAGTCTTGGCGGAATGGATGCGGGCGCATCCGAAACAGGCACAGGCACAACGTCTGGCGGGCGGCCAGATCCCGTTGTTGTGTCCGGAAGGGCTGGATCGGTCGGTTCTGCAGCGTCCGGCTTTGTGGGAAGCCGCAGAAGCCTGGACGGTGGGCCGCTACGGAGAAACGGCAGAACGGCAGGCGCTCTCCAAATATCCCGACCCGTTAAAAGCACAGGCGGCGGCCGCTGGACGGGAAGCGGCATTAAACGCCTGGGCGCAGGGCGGTCTGACGTTGAAAGTAGGAAAGGATGCGCCGGAAGGTCCGGGCATCGCGTGGACCCTATCCGGGGCGGTAACGCGGGAGTCGGTCGAGCGTTATGCGGGGGCTTTGCGTGAGCGTCGGCAACGGGCCGGGGTGGATCGCGGTGTGACGGTGACATTTGGTGGTGATGTGAGTATCACGAAAAAGGTTTTGGTGCTGGAACACTTGCTGCGGCAGTCGGTGCCGCTGGATGCGCTGCCCTTGGAGAAAGCCGGGGACCGGAACGCGCTCGATCAGGCGCGGGAGCGTCTGAACACCCATGAGCCGGACGGGCAGCAGCAGTTCTGGTACACACTGGACCTGGAGCAGAAGGCGGCCCAGCGGAAACGGGAAGAGGCAGCGCGGATTCGTGCGGATCGGGTCAAGAAACTCGATGCGCTGGTCTTGCATCTGGAGCGTCATGGCTCTGGGAACTCAGGGAAACACTTTCTGGAAGCGGGTTTTGTGGTGGATGAAAAGGGGAAATACGCCTATCCAGACCCTGATCTGCCGGGAGTGCGGGCGGCCTGGGACGCGCTGGCCGCTGCCCAGCGGAAGGACACGGAGGCGGATATTCAAAAGCGGGCGGAAAGCGTGGGTTATCGACTGGAAAGCGGACAATGGAGCCCGGAACAGCGTAAAGCGGACCCGGAACACCAGCGTCTCGTGCAGGAGATCCAGGACGACCCGTCGCTCAAGGGCATGGCGAACACGGCTTACAAACAGGGGATGGGTCGGGCCAGGCAGGAGCGGGAAGCGCAGTTGGAACAGGATCGCAAAGACCTTCGGGCCGCCGCCCACATGCTGGGCCGCCAGGCGGAGGCGAACAGTAACCCAGTGAAGCAAGCCGAGATACAGCGGGAATTTGTGGAACTGGTGCAGCGTGGGGCCGGTTTGGGAGTGGATGAAAAGGCGCTGTCCAAGTCCTTGCAGGGAGGTCGCGAGGCTTACCGCCAGGAACAGGAACAGGAACAGGCGCTTTCGAACAGTAAAGGGCTGGGATGGTGATGACTATTGATGGGTTGCCAAAAAAACCATATAGGTTAATATGAATCTATGGAAAAGCGCACCGCACACTGCAAGCTGATTGTCATAAAAGAGCTGATGCGTGCAGGCAAGGTACGCACTACGCAGGCGGCACGTATTGGTGCCGACGCCATGGGTCTCGACTACGCCGGGATGCTGGCTACAGTGTTAGCACTCACGCCAGCGGATTTTCACAAGAGCATGACCACCCATGCCGATCATACGGTCTGGCAGGATGTGTATCGACCGAATACACCGGCAGGAGAGGTTTACCTGAAATTGACGGTGGTGGATGACGTGCTGATTGTGTCTTTTAAGGAGTTATGACGATGAAATGTCCGGTATGCGGTGTAGCGGAGCTGGTTTACGACACGCGCGATATGCCTTACACCTATAAAGGGGAGACTACCATCATTCCAGGAGTCACTGGAGACTATTGTCCGGCCTGTGCAGAATCTCTTCTGGATGCGAGCGAAACAGACCGCGTGATGCGCGAGATGCGTTCTTTCTCCCGGCAGGTCAATGCCGCCATAGTGGACCCTGGGTTTATCGTTCGTGTGCGTAAAGAATTGGCGTTGGATCAACGTCAAGCGGCAGAAATCTTCGGAGGTGGTGTTAATGCGTTCTCGCGGTATGAGACGGGCAAGACCAAGCCGCCGTTGTCACTGGTGAAGTTGCTCAAGGTATTGGATAAGCATCCTGATTTGTTGAACGAAGTGCGCTCAGGTTGATGAGCACCCTCAGGGCTGAGTCGGGCTAGGAAGTGTCCATTAAACAAGCATTCAGGGAACCGTACTCAGCTGCCGTGCACTCTCGAAATACATCCAACCGCACGGCCATAAAACGAGACTGAATTTCGAGAACCATAATGCCAGTAAAATTGGGAGCGGGATTCTCAGAACTCTGGGCCTCTCAAAAACGGTCCTTTGCGAGAGTGTCGTGTTTGTCCTTGTCGATCTTTCATATGGGCTGGGTCACCTACTTGATCTGACGAGTATCCCATACTTATTTAACATGATGAATAACCAATATTGGGTGCAATTAAACAAACGACAGATTTGTCCCATAGAATTTTACTGAAAGGCTTATCCAGTATGGGGCTTAGCCACTTTCTACCCTCCCAATTTTAGTGCTGCCCATAGGGGGGTAAGCCGGAACCCCAGAAAATTCCGTCGGGAAACATCGGCGAGAAGGTTTCCGGCTACCATACCTGTCCGACACTGTTTTCCGTACCCGTTTTGCCAAATTTGGAGCTGCGGTTACGACCATCTGTCCGCATTGTCGTAAAACAACTGTTTCCCGACAGCCCAGGGTTGCGTGACGGAATTTTCTGGGGTTCCGGCTTACCCCCCCTATCAGCCGTTGCTGAATTTGAACGCGAGCTTATCCGGGAACGTGTTCGCTCTGGCTTAGCCAATGCCCGCGCCAAAGGAAAACGCCTTGGTCGGCCCTGCGCGACAGCGCGGCAAGTGGACAAGGGCCTGTCTCTGATCAAGCAGGGCGTAACCTACCAAGCGGCGGCAAAGCAATCAGGGGTAAGCATTTCCACGCTGCTGCGTGCCCACAGAAAAACACGGGCCGTTTGACCGTCGAAAATCAGGCTGATGAGCCAGCCCCCGGAATGGTTCACACCCCAAGGTGGCCCGGTCAGGCTCTTCAAGAGGATCTGGATGCTTTTGGTGGCCGGGGATTTTCCCGATTTTCTCCGGTGGGTTGCTGGTTTCATCCACAGGGTGGCGCACAGAATTTGTGGACGGTTTCCTGCAAACCCAGAAACCGTCTAATATATGCTTTAAGGGCCGCATGGTTGGCCGAGTGGGGGCTTAAACCCGCACTAATGATCGGTAATCAGAGGAGCACCCAGAATGAATGCCGTTTTACCTTCTATCATCTCCGAGTTTGAGACCTCAGATCAGGAGGCTAGCTATACTGCGTGGC
>JAAOMR010000107.1 GCA_018853935.1 Acidithiobacillus ferrivorans | reverse complement strand
TTACTCGACCACCTTTGAGACCACGCCAGCGCCAACGGTACGTCCACCTTCGCGCACCGCGAAACGCAGACCTTCTTCCATTGCAATCGGTGCTATCAGCGCTACCTTGAACAAAATATTGTCTCCCGGCATCACCATCTCCACACCCTCCGGCAATTCCACCGCACCCGTTACGTCGGTGGTACGGAAGTAAAACTGCGGACGATAACCATTGAAAAACGGCGTGTGTCGACCACCTTCTTCCTTGGATAATACATACACTTCTGCTTCAAAACGCGTGTGCGGCTTGATGCTGCCGGGCTTGGCCAACACCTGACCACGCTCTACGTCATCTTTCTTCGTGCCGCGCAGCAGTACGCCAACGTTGTCTCCAGCCTGACCCTGATCCAAAATCTTGCGGAACATCTCAACGCCGGTGACAATGCTCTTGACCGTGTCACGTATACCAATAATCTCAATTTCATCGCCAATCTTGACTATCCCGCGCTCAATACGCCCGGTCACCACCGTGCCCCGGCCAGAGATGGAAAACACGTCTTCAATCGGCATCAGGAAGGGCTTGTCAATGGGACGCTCGGGCATGGGGATGTAACTGTCCATAGCCTCGGCCAGCCTGAAAATAGCAGGCTCACCAATGTCACTCTGGTCCCCTTCCAGGGCCTTGAGCGCGGAACCAATAATCACCGGAATGTCATCACCAGGAAACTCATACTTGACGAGCAGTTCGCGCACTTCCATTTCGACCAGTTCCAGCAACTCGGCGTCGTCCACCATGTCCGCCTTGTTCAGAAACACCACAATAAAGGGGACACCGACCTGCCGGGCGAGCAGAATGTGTTCCCGGGTCTGGGGCATCGGGCCGTCAGCAGCCGAACAGACCAAAATGGCACCATCCATCTGCGCGGCGCCAGTGATCATGTTCTTCACGTAGTCGGCGTGACCTGGGCAGTCCACGTGGGCATAGTGACGATTCGCCGTTTCGTACTCCACGTGCGAGGTCGCAATCGTGATCCCGCGTGCCCGCTCTTCCGGCGCATTGTCAATCTGATCATAAGCGCGAACCTCACCGCCAAACTTCGCCGACAACACCTTCGTCAGCGCCGCCGTTAATGTGGTCTTTCCATGGTCCACGTGACCAATCGTTCCCACGTTCACATGCGGCTTCGTCCGCTCAAATTTCCCTTTGGACATC
>JAAOMR010000106.1 GCA_018853935.1 Acidithiobacillus ferrivorans | reverse complement strand
ACCGCCTACCATATTGGGAGTAGGCAGGGGCATTCCGATGGCCCATGCAGGACCGCTTGCCATTGCCAGACTGACCGCCAGAACCGCCCATCGTTTTTGCTTGTTTTGCATAGTGTTCTCCAGGATTGTCAAAGCCTCTACACCCTTGGTGCCGCAAGGTTTTCAGTATCGCAAACCCTTGGTGCCGCAGGTCTTGCAGACGGCAGGGTGCTCCCCCGTTGGCGAAATGAACGGGTCATGGGTTAACAACCTTTTTGGGCGAATCTGTAGTGATGGTATCGGAAAAAGTTGTGGATCGTTTGGCGCTCTGGTGCCATGTCGATCATGAAGTTACACTGATGAGGTTCGTCGTGGAGTAACAGGGATGGAGCGAGTTAATGGATGACAATGCGGTGAACGTTTTCAGGTCTATTCAGGACGTGGCTTATGCTATTATTTTCCTGTAACAGCGGTGAGTTATTTTGTGCAAACGGGTGGTGCAAATTTATATTTGTGGCCCGTAATCACTAACCTTGCAATACCACAGAATAAAATGACAGCAATTGTTTTTGTGACTTATTTTGTGGCAAAATTAATGTACGTGTCATTGTGGTTTTGGAGCCTTGGATGGTTGTTTGCGGTTATCGCAAAGAGATAATCAATTTCAATCGTTTTGACTTCTGGCATATTAATTGCGATAGGCATTCTTGGGGTGCTTTATGGTTCTGAATATCACGAGATGCAGAGTATCCATAGGATAACATACATTGCTTGTCTAACAATGGGTTTTTCGTTGCAAAAATATAAGATCAATTAATGATGATGATCGCTTTTTTCTGTTATAGTAACATATATGGCAAGCAATACTGTTTGTATATAGATATAATAGGCAATCAGCAGTGACGCACTGAATTGTTCCAGACCGGCATACTCCACCATAGATACCAATATTACCACAAAAAAACTCATTGCCGGTGCTTTGTAGGCGAATTTTGCCAACGTGGATTTTCTGGAGATTATTAATGTTAACATTCTGGTGATAATTACCAAAATGGGTATGCTGGCGATGACGTTAATGTGTTCCATAGTTAAATCTCACATATGAACCTGATAGAAACGAATCACGATACAGGCTTTGACGCTCTCCACTCAGTGTCGCCCAATACGCCAGCAACATGGCATCGTGATTCCCCAATACCGAGAAAAACCAAGATTCGAGAAGCAATTCCAGACACCCAACTGAATCCGGTCCGCGATCCACCAGATCGCCCACGGAAAACAAACGGTCCATCGCAGGATCGAAACACGCATGGTCCAGAAGTGTATCTAGCATCGCGCGGCATCCATGCAGATCACCGATCACAAAATCGCGTCCAATCGGATTGAACTCGTGATGAATCACCAGTGGGTTGTCTTGTAAAAAAGCATTCATGCCTGTTTCCG
>JAAOMR010000105.1 GCA_018853935.1 Acidithiobacillus ferrivorans | reverse complement strand
CACCGAGCCGCACCCTTTTGTCCGCCTTACGACGAATCAGGTTTTGCTTGAGGCGGGACAGATGATCCACCAAAAGGGTACCGTTGAGATGGTCGATCTCATGTTGCAGGCAAACCGCCAGCAACCCGGCGGCCTCCAATTCAATGGTCCTGCCCTGCACCGTGGTCGCGCGCACCGTCACTTTTTCGGCACGCCGCACCATCTCCAGTACACCGGGTACCGACAAACAGCCTTCCTTCATCTCTTCTTCACCCGTGCTCGCAATAATTTCCGGATTCACCAAGGTCAGCAGATCATTGCGATTTTCTGAAACATCCACGACAATCAGACGATGTCCGGCGGCCACTTGCGGTGCAGCTAAACCGATACCCGGGGCATCATACATGGTTTCCGCCATGTCATCGGCCAGTTGCTGAATTTGTTTGTCCACCCGGGCTATGGGCTGGGCCATGCTCTTGAGGCGGGCATCGGGAAACTCAAGTATTTTCAAGAGGGGCATTTCGTCACCAATTATTACCATCCGGCAAAAATCGTATCTTGAACTAATACTATTCCCTGCGGAAGTCCGGAGGAGATCATTCATGCAGAAGTACATCTGGCGCAACACCCTATTTTGTCTCGGCCTCAGCGCCATGGCCCCGGTAATGGCGCAGGCTGCGCCGTCCGGCATAGGGCTGCGCACTGAACAAAGTTACACCGTCAAATCCGGAGATACCCTCTGGGGAATCGCCGCACATTTCTTGCGGCATCCCTGGCAATGGCCACAGATCTGGCATAAGAATCCCTACATCCATAATCCTAATCTCATTTATCCCGGTGATCGCATCGTGCTCAGCCACGGGGCCAACGGTCAGCCGGAACTTCGGGTAGAAAGATCTTATGGTTCTCATGCAGGAGGTTCTTCGGTCGTCGAACTCCATCCACCGATGATGGTAGAGCCCTTACCCACCGTGGCTACCGGCGAGGTGATGCCCTTCCTCGGTACGCCGGGGGTTATCGCCAGCAAAAAAGCTTATGATGCATTACCTTATCTGGCGGCCGGTGCCAACAGCGGCCGGATCGCCTACACCGTGGGCGACAAGCTGTATGCTTCCGGTCTGAAACGGGTTCCGGTGGGCACCCGCTATGGTATCGTCGCTCTTGGGCCGGAACTGCACCGTCCCGGTGTCGATAAGCCACTTGGTTATGCGCTCTACGACCTGGGCAGCATCATCGTACGCAGTAACAGTTCCCACGCTGCTGTCGAGATCGCCAATGCCCGCAGGGAAATCTCGCTGGGCGATCGCCTGATCCCCGAAGCGAGCGCCAAAATACCTCGTTATTTCCCCAGCGCGCCCGCCCACCCGGTAAGCGCTCAGATCATCGCCAAAATGAGTGACTACCCGGAACTCCTGGTGGGTCAGGTTGTTATCGTGGATCAAGGCCGGGAAGCCGGATTGCGCGATGGGAATCTGCTGCGGATTGAAAGGGCCAGGGGAGATACGAAAAATGCCGTGACCGGCAAACCCTTCGCTCTGCCGCCTCAGAAAGTGGGCGAAGTGATGGTGTTTCGGGTATTTCCCACAGTCTCCTACGCGGTGATTACCACGGCAATGCGTGGCATCCTGGTGGGGGACAAGCTGGCTAGCCCGGGCCTTGTAACCGCCAGCGACAGCCCCGCAGGAAACGGGTGACAGACCGGGCCTGGCTCGCCCTCAGCCGTATCCCCGGCCTCGGTCCGCTTCGCCAGCGTGCCCTGCTCGAACGCTTTGGTGCGGTAGAGCGCTGCTTTCAAAGCGGGGCCGGAGCCTTGCAGGACCTCGGTCTGCAAACGGGACAAATCGCTGCCTTGCAGAAGGCGCCCGAGGACATTCTCACGCCTGCAGACCAGCGCTGGCTGGAAAGTCCCGACACCGACCTCTGCCGCTGGACCGACACCGATTACCCGCCCCTGTTGCGCCATATCCCTGATCCGCCCCTGCTGCTCTATTTACGCGGACAGCGCGCCGGTCTGAACCAGGCCATGCTGGCTATCGTCGGCAGCCGCAGTGCCACGACTACCGGCATCGCCAGCGCCGAAGCCTTTGCCAAAACCCTGGGTGAAGCGGGACTTATCATCTGTAGCGGCCTGGCCCTCGGCATTGATGCCGCCGCCCATCGCGGTGCCCTTCACAGCGGCACCGTCGCCGTACTTGGTACCGGTGCCGACCTTATCTACCCGCGCAGTCACCTGCAACTCGCCCGTCAGATTACCGAACAGGGCCTCATCATCAGCGAACAGCCCCCCGATACCGGTCCGCGCAGTGGTCTATTCCCCCGCCGCAACCGCATCATCAGCGGCCTCAGTCTTGGCGTGCTGGTGGTCGAAGCGGCTGACGGCAGCGGTTCGCTGATTACCGCACGGCTGGCGCTGGAGCAGGGCCGTGAAGTCTTTGCTATCCCCGGCTCCATCCATTCACCGTTGTCGCGCGGCCCGCACCGTCTCATCCGCGACGGTGCCAAACTGGTCGAAAGTGCCGAAGACGTCCTCAGCGAACTCGGCCCGCTGTACGCCGTGCTGCGCAGCAGTCAGGCCGCCGTACCCGCAGCAGACTGGCGGCCGGAAGATTCAGTACAAGCTAAAGTTTGGGCCGCCATGGATTTCGACCCTCTCGCCCCGGAACAGATCGCCAGCCGCTGCGGATTGACGCTGACCGAGCTTTCGGCCATCCTCTTGGACATGGAATTACAAGGTTACCTCACGGCCTGTCCCGGCGGTCGTTTCTGTCGCCTCCCACCGGCTTCCTAAGGCCACGGTATGGAAGACGTCATAGACATCATTAGTTATTTGCTCGACCATCTCGACGACGAAGACGACGAGATGGTCGAAGAGCGTTTGCGCGCCGTCGGTTTTCCGGACGACGATATTCAGCGCGCCCTCGACTGGATGGAAGGCTTCGCGGTAGAAGCGCAAGAGGACACCAACCCCCGTTCACTGCGCGCCTACCACCCCTACGAACAGCAAAATCTTTCTGTGGCTGCCCGCGGGCAGCTCCATGACTGGGAGCGGCTTGGCGTCATTAACGGCGCCATGCGTGAACGCATTATCGATCGCCTGCTCGCCCTTGGTCTGGACGATACCGATCTGGAAACACTCGACTGGGTGACTTTTATGGTGATGGCCAATGATCCCGGCCCGGAGGCCTTCTGGGTCGATGCCTTACTGGGCGCCGACGGCGCACGGATTCTTCACTGACCCATGGCATATCAGCTCGTTATCGTTGAATCACCGGCTAAAGCCAAAACCATCCAGAAGTATCTGGGGGATGACTTTCAAGTGCTCGCCTCCTACGGGCATGTACGCGATTTGCAGCCCAAAGAGGGTGCTGTAGATACCGAACATGATTTCGCCATGCGCTACGCTGCCATCGAGCGCAACGAGCGCCATGTGGACGCCATCACCAAGGCCCTGCGCGGCGCCGAAAAACTTTGGCTCGCCACCGATCCGGATCGCGAAGGCGAAGCTATCTCCTGGCATCTGGTGGAGCTGCTGCGCGAGCGTCACCTGCTCGGCAACATGCCCACGCAACGCGTCGTCTTCCACGAAATCACCAAAAAAGCCGTGCAGGAAGCCATTGCCAACCCCCGCGAAATCGCCATGGATCTGGTCAACGCCCAGCAAGCGCGCCGCGCCCTCGATTATCTGGTGGGCTTCAATCTGTCGCCGCTGCTCTGGCGCAAGGTGCGTCCGGGCCTCTCGGCGGGCCGGGTACAAAGTGCTGCCCTGCGCCTTATCTGTGAGCGCGAAAATGAAATAGAAGCCTTTGTCAGCCGCGAATACTGGACCATCGCCAGTCACCTGCAGCAGGCCGGTAGTGATTTCAGTGCACGCCTGACGCACTGGCAGGACAAAAAACTCGAACAGTTCGACGTTACGGAAAGTGATCAAGCCGCAGCGATCCGCAGCGCTATGGAAGACGATCTCAGCCGCCAACCGCTACGGGTCCGGGAAGTGGAACGCAAGAGCCGACAGCGCCAGCCGGCAGCACCCTTCACCACCTCCACCCTGCAGCAGGAGGCCTCGCGCAAGCTCGGCTTTAACGCCAGCCGTACTATGCGCGTCGCCCAGCAGCTCTACGAAGGCATCAATATCGGTAACGAAACGGTAGGCCTTATCAGTTACATGCGTACCGATGCCGTCAATCTTGCCGAAGAGGCCATCGCTTCTATCCGCGACTTTATCGGCGGCCACTACGGCGGCGAATTCGTCCCCGAAACTCCGCGCCGCTACAAGACCAAGACCAAAAACGCCCAGGAAGCCCACGAAGCCATCCGCCCCACGGACATCGCCCGCACCCCGGAGGCCCTGCAGGGCGTGCTCGAACGCGACCTCTGGCGCCTTTATGATCTGATCTGGAAGCGCAGCATCGCCTGCCAAATGGCGCCTGCGCGTATGGACCTGGTCGCTGTCGATATGGACGCTGGCACCCACTGGACCCTGCGCGCCAACGGTTCCACCGTCACCTTTCCCGGCTTCATGGCCGTTTATCAGGAAGGCAAGGATGACGGTGACGAGGACGAGGGCAACCGCATTCTGCCGCCCCTCAACACCGGCGATGAACCGCAGGTGCTCGACATTAACCCCGAGCAGCACTTTACCGAGCCCCCCCCCCGTTACAGCGATGCCACCCTGGTTAAAACCCTGGAAGCCCACGGCATCGGCCGTCCATCCACCTATGCCAGCATCATTCAGACCCTGCAAAATCGTGAATACGTTGCCGTCGAGCAGCGCCGCTTCCGCCCCACCGATCTCGGACGGGTGGTCGGCCGTTTCCTGACCAACCATTTCGAGCGCTATGTGGATTATGGCTTCACCGCCAGCATGGAAGATGAGCTGGACGCCATTTCCCGGGGTGAGAAGCAGTGGCAGCCGGTGCTCAGCGCGTTCTGGGGACCCTTTCGCGCACTCCTTGACGAAAAGGCCAACGTCAGCCGCACCGAAGCCACCAGTGAAGCGCTGGATGAAGCCTGTCCACAATGTGGCAAACCCTTATTCCTGCGCCTTGGCCGCCATGGCCGTTTTGTGGCCTGTTCGGGGTATCCCGAATGTAATTATACCCGCCCGGTGGACGGCCCTCGCGAACCCGCCGAACCCGTAGGCCGCGACTGCCCGGACTGCGGCAAGCCGCTGGTCTATAAAACCGGGCGTTATGGCCGCTTTATCTCGTGCAGCGGCTATCCCGAATGTAAGCACATCGAGCCCCTAACCCAGCCTAAATCCTCAGGAGTCACTTGCCCTGAGTGCGGTGAAGGCGAACTGGTAGAAAAACGCAGCCGCTACGGCAAAATCTTCTACTCCTGTAACACCTACCCCAAATGCAATTATGCGCTTTGGGGACCCCCGGTAGCACGCGCCTGTCCCCGTTGCGCCTGGCCGATAATGATCGAAAAAAGCGGCAAGCGTCTCGGTGAACAGCTCGCCTGTCCCCAGAGCGAATGCGCCTTTCATTTCCCGGCGAACGCCAGCGACACGGAAATTGCCGCCATGCTGTCTGACTACACCCCGCCACCGCCCCGCGAAAAGCGGGCACCTCCCGCCAAAAAAGCGGCTCCTGCCCGTAAGGCTGCGGCGAAAAGCACCAGGAAACCGGCCGTGAAAGCGGCAACTGCTGCTAACAAGCCTGCAAAAGCGGAAACAACGGCCGCCGTGGTAAAAAAACCAAGCAAAGCCAAGACCCCGGCGGCAAAGAAAAGCACCTCGTCCAAAAATACGACCTCATCAGCCAGCGAAGCGGCCACGCCTGCAGCACGGAAGCGCTCTGTAAAGAACGTCACCAACTCATGACCTATGTCGTTACCGAAAATTGCATCCAGTGTAAATATACCGACTGTGCCGAAGTCTGTCCGGTCGAGTGCTTTCATGAAGGACCGAATTTTCTCGTCATTGATCCTGACGAGTGTATCGACTGCGCCGCCTGCGTACCCGAGTGTCCTGCCGACGCTATTTTCGCCGACGATGAGCTCCCTGCTGATCAGCGCGATTTCACTGCCATTAATGCTGAACTCACCATAGACTGGCCGGTCATCCTCCGCAAGAAGGCACCATTACCCGATGCCGAAACTTGGAACGGTAAGGGCGACAAGCGCCCTTTGTTGCGGCGCTCATGACGCGCGTACATCGATGTTTCACGTGAAACATGGCTAACCCCCGCTCCCCCGGCACGGAAGCCAGCGCGCCTTTACGCGTGTCCGGAGGCGTTTTCACCCTCTCCATCCTCCACCTGGAAAGCAACAACCCCCAACACTTGGCGCAACGTATCGCCGAAGAGCATCAACGCCACGCCGCTGCCGCCGATTTCCATCGCCATGCGCCGGTGGTCCTGGATCTGAGCGCCATACCCGAAGAGGCGCCTCTGGCTCTCGCCGAAATCTTGAATGTATTGCGCGTCGCCAACTGGTTCCCCGTCGGTTTGCGCAATGCCGCTCCCCGCCATCAGGCATTGGCGCAGGATTTGAACCTTCCTGTTTTACGGGGCCAGGATCGTAACGCCACCCCGCCGCCAGAAACACCCGCACCCGCGCAATCCGTCCCAATAAGTCCGGGTGGCCTGACTATAGATCACCCGATCCGCAGCGGCCAACGCAGCTATGCCCGTGGCGGCGATCTTGTCTGTCTGGCCGCCGTCAATGCCGGCGCTGAAGTCATCGCCGACGGCAACATCCACGTGTACGGCCCCTTACGTGGTCGCGCTCTGGCCGGCGTCAACGGGCAGGACGCTGCGCGGATTTTTTGCATGAGCCTGGAAGCAGAGCTGGTCTCTGTTGCAGGTCTGTATCGCACCCTCGAAGCGGATCATCCCCTCTGGGGCAAAGCGGCACAGATTTACAGCCGCGACGAGCAATTGCATATTACTGCTTTAACCTTATAAGTCTTGGAGAAAAAAACCGTGGCCAAAATCATTGTCATCACTTCCGGAAAGGGTGGGGTCGGCAAAACCACCACCAGTGCCGCCTTTGCCAGCGGCCTCGCCCTGCGCGGCCATCGCACCGTCGTTATCGACTTCGACGTAGGGCTGCGCAACCTCGACCTGATCATGGGCTGTGAGCGACGGGTTGTGTACGATCTCATCAATGTCATCCAGGGCGAGGCTAAACTGCAGCAGGCGCTCATCAAGGATAAGCGCTGTGAGAATCTTTACGTGCTGCCCACCTCCCAAACCCGCGACAAAGATGCCCTGACTACCGAAGGGGTAACAGCGGTTATGGATGAACTGCGCAAGGAATTCGATTACATCGTCTGCGATTCACCGGCAGGGATTGAGTCGGGGGCACTCATGGCGCTCTACCATGCCGATGAAGCCATTGTGGTCACCAATCCAGAAGTCTCCTCCGTGCGGGATTCCGACCGCATTCTCGGCATTCTCGCGGCCCGCTCACGGCGCGCGGAGCAGGGTGAAGAACCGGTGAAGGAACATCTATTGCTGACCCGTTACTCCCCCAAACGGGTGGAGGATGGGGAAATGCTTTCTCTGGAAGACGTGAAGGAGCTGCTACGTACCCCCCTGCTGGGGGTGATCCCCGAATCCGAAGTTATCCTCCAGGCCTCCAATCAGGGCATACCCGCCATTCACATGGAAAACAGCGATGTGGCCGAAGCCTATAAGGATGTCGTCGCCCGCTTCCTCGGCGAAGAACGTCCCCTGCGCTTTATTCATCCGGTCAAGGTAGGGTTCTTCAAACGACTCTTTGGAGGCTGACATGTCCTTTCTTGATTACTTCCTCGGCTCCCGCAAGAAAACTGCCCATGTAGCAAAGGATCGCCTGAAGCTAATTCTCGCCCACGAGCGCGATGCCGATGGCCCCGACTTCCTGCCCGCGTTGCAGGAGGAACTCCTGGCAGTGATCGCCAAATACATTCCCGTAGACAAGGAAAATATCAAAGTGAGCATGGAGCGACGCGGAGATTATGAGGTACTGGAATTGAACATCCTGTTCCCCGATCAACATTGAGCACAGCGCCATTCACTTCGGGCTGAGCTGAAACGTGCTGATCGCGCCCATAATTTTCGCCAGGGCGACCAGCGAGTCCCATAGCCTCCACAGCCGAAGAGGTTACCTTAGCGGCCCAAATTCGGCTTCACTCAAATTAGGTGATTCTCCATCACGACGAAAAACCCAATTATCGGGAGTGTTCTCATCGTTCAGCGGGGATAACTGTCGAATTTAGTGCCATCAGTCATTACGTAACCGTTACCGTATGGTGTCGATGTAGGTGCCGGGGCGCGGCGCTAATCGAATTCGATCAAAAATATGACTCTTTTATCATGCTCCCCCGCTCATGACATGATCCAGCCACTGGCTGGAGATCCTTTCCAGCAGACGATTTTGGCTTTGTCGCGCGGTGAGGTTATCGAGGTCCACCCAAGCCAGGGGCTGATCCTGCTGCGCACAGGAGAAGACCGCCTTGGTGCGCTGGCCCGTCTCCGGATCGATCT
>JAAOMR010000104.1 GCA_018853935.1 Acidithiobacillus ferrivorans | reverse complement strand
GCAAAAAACGTCGCTTCTTTGTGGAAGGTGATGATCTGCGCTTCGACAACCGCGAGGACATCCACCTGCGCTATGTGGCGTTCACGCGGGGGCGAAAACACTTGCATGTGGGCTGCCCGAATCTGTATCACTGGTGGGCAAAGGCTTTCTAAAGTGATTGTCCTCACGTATCGAGTACAAAACAATGCTGCACTAACGCGCGCTTTGCAACCGGATAGAACCGTCCTATACTGTCCGCATGGTTACTCAACTGCATGATGGTATGGATTATCTGACCGACGCCGAAGGGCTGCTACAGTCTCTTCGGGCATTGATACCCCATGCCGTGGCGCTGGCCTGGACCACGCGCGCCCTGGAGAAGGACGCCAAGGTGATCCACGCTCTTTCCCGTACCGTGTGTGACAACCGTATTGCGATCAGGATCGAGGTGCTTTCCAACTGCGCGCTGGACGTTGCCGACCATCTCAAGAGCAGTGGTTTTTTTTCCATGCTGGCACGTCGGTCCTTACTGAAAAGCGCGGTTCTGTTTGCTCAGACGGCCTGCCTTGTACGAGCGGAAGACCCCGCATCCATCCCCACGCTGGAACCGCTTTGGCGCTCAGCAGCGGGTGCCTTGACCGACATCTTCAAGGTTGTCTAAGCAAAATCTGAAGGACACCGTTGAGCTGGAAAACGCGGCCATGCGACGGCGTCTCATGTGGCCCGTTCTTGCCCTCTATACCGTTTCTCTGGGCTTCGGGGTCTATGGTGCGTTTCTGCACTGGCCATGGGAAATCTCCGTCGCCCTTATCAGTAGCGCACCGACCGTCGCACTCGCGAGCATTCTCACCAGAAAATAAGCCGTTCGCTGCACCATTACCCGTTTTCACGAAACAGGATGGCGGGCCTCTTGAAACCTGCGGCACCAAGGGATTGCTGTGACCTCCATCCGTTTAAGGCTCACTCCTTTGCGGAACTTGCCCGGACACTCTCCGGGCTTTTTTATTTTCCGCAGGCGGCAAGCCATGCAGGTATCATGCCTTGCGGTCCGTAGGGCTGCGGCACCAAGAGTGCAAGGGCGATGCGACCCGATGTTGGGGCTGTAGCGTGGCACAAGATGCAGGTGGTGGGGGATGGCAAAACAGTTTGCGGCACCACCCAAGTACAGGATCAGACAAGCACGTCTCTGACCCCGAGATAACTGGACTCACCATCATTGACGGAGACCATCATGGATATGCATGAAAAGGTACGGGACGAAAATCGACAAATCTGCGTAGATGGACTGCGCGACACGGAAATCCTCATTAAAATCATAAACCTGTCAAAGAGTCATTTTGTCACTGCGCAGGAAAAATGCTTGCCATTTGTTTTACCAGTTTCGGAGGGAAATGCGACGAGGCCATAAATGTTGTTTTGGAATCAGTAACACCAATTACATTCATGGCATTGAATTTCAGTATGCCTATCATGTTTTCTGACTGGCAGTGAACTCTGGCTATCATTCTTTCACGTAGCTTTTCTGGCAATGACACAAAAATTTCTGTCACCATTTTTGTGCCAACGCCAGATCCTCTATATTTCTTATCAAGGTAAACAAACAGAAGCTCGCAAATTGGCGGCATTTGTCGAAACAACACAAAACCAATGGGTCTATTATCATACTTATAAATAACTATATAAATGGGATGCGCGCCATCATTTGTTTTTAACCATGATTTCAATCCAGCAAAAAAAGCTTCTGCATTTGGCGATAACTCAAAATGACCATCATTGACACCATCTTTTATGCATGAAACGAGAAAATCATAGTCATTTACATTCGCTCTTTCAATATCATATCTCATTTAGCCTCCAGAAATTAACCGATTAATCCAATAAACACTATTCATACCATGAATTTGTTTAGGACACCATATCTGGAGTTCATGACGGCAGCGCCCATGTGGGAGTGACGCACATGCACCTGGAAGATCACGAGGTCATGGGCCGGGCGGCAGTATAGGCTGTGTTGTCACCACCAGCGCAGAGCCATGGCCTGACCTCCGGAAAATCCGGCTTGCCGTCCGCAAGCCCTACTATCCGCAGGACTGCGGCACCAAGGGATTGCTGCAAATCTCCTCCGCTTTTGCGGAATTCGCCCGGAACCACTCCGGGCTTTTTTATTTTCTGCTGACTGCAAGACCTGCGGCACCAAGGGGGGAGATCGGTTTAAGTCCGGAGGTTGTAAAATGAAGCACATCAGATGGATTCATATTCTGGTTTTAATGGTCATGATCGCAATCTGGACCGATAGCGCCATTGCGAAAACGATTACTCACCATACGAATATCGCACTGCCGTTCTGGAAAGCTTCGCTGACACTGCTGGCGACGACACTGATTCTACCTGCCGTGCTGTTCCTTACGATGCGCGGACGGTTCAGGAGGATAACGCGGAAAAACGAATATTTTTTCCTGCTACGCACGAAATTGGTATATCTGTATGCCTGGATTTGTGTGTTCATGAATGAGTTGATATATTATTTGGCGACTATTGTCGTTACAAAATTGTGGCCTGCTATCAGTGACGGTATGACCATTTTAATAGGAACGTGGATTACCGCCTGTGTTGGTGTGGTATCCGGTATAATATGTTTTATGTTAATTTACGAATCAAGTAAAGAATAATCGGGCGAGCAACAACTATCGTTCCACTCTCAAATAACAATAACAATAAAGCCATGCTAACCGCGTATATCGTGGCGTAAGGTTTTCTCCGGCAATCCCACGCTTGTACAAGCCCAAGTCTAAAGTGGTAAGCCTTGCGTCACCATTGGTTGCAGGCTTTCAACGCCGCATAAGCCGTATGCCTGCAGGTGCAAGACCTGCGGCACCAGCACCTGAGAGACTGTTTTTCAGGAGTATCATCATGTCCGCCATCACGCGACCCAGACGCAAACTTATCCTGGTGGTATGAAACACAAAAAATCCCTGAACATCGTGCCGTAGCAACATTCAGGGATCGTTTCGGAAGCGGGAACCGCGTTTCCTTTCGGGCGTTTCTTAGCTTCACATCTATTTTGTACTGCATTTCAAAAAAAAGT
>JAAOMR010000103.1 GCA_018853935.1 Acidithiobacillus ferrivorans | reverse complement strand
TTTGCCTGGACAGATTCAAGGTGCAAAATCCAACATAGGTACAACATGACGGTGCAACATGGTAAAACTAGTTGTTTAATAAAATGTTTTATTAAACTTGCGTCCAGTCGAGCATGGGGGCAACGGACAGAATTTTCTCCGTCGCGGCATGCTTATTTAACTCTGCCACGCACTACCCTCGACCTGGAAAAGCAGATGGCCAAAAATGGCCTGGGCGACAAAAAAGACAAGCCATACGCCGTTACTGATCACTCCCAACACGACAAACACCGCATCCATACCGGCGAAGATCATTTTCAGCGTAATCTTCATATGCCGTACCAGGGCAAGCTTGCTCAGGAAGCACTCAAACTTCGCAGGGCGCTCACCGCGCCAAACATTTCAACTTTCAACGATATTTGGAGGCTGGGCCCGGAATCGAACCGAGGTACGCGGCTTTGCAGGCCGCTGCATGACCACTCTGCCACCCAGCCTTAAAAGAAAAGGGAAAGACTGAATGCTTTCCCCAGATTGTGGAGCGGGAAACGAGGCTCGAACTCGCGACCCCAACCTTGGCAAGGTTGTGCTCTACCACTGAGCTATTCCCGCATGGGCGCAAAGACTACCGGGATCACCCATCCTTGTCAAGACGGACGCCGCTGGCCATCAGGCTGGGCCAAGCGGCACGTAAGTAGCCTACCATACTCCAGAGTGTCATCGCCGCCGCCACGACCAGAAGGACGATGCCCAGGCTGCGTCCCGACAGGCCAAACAGAGGTCGTTCGTAGACCAGGAGCAGAATCGCAATCATCTGCGTAGCCGCCTTCGCCTTGCCCAGCCAGGAGACAGCCACCTTCTTGCGCTCCCCCAGCTCTGCCATCCACTCACGCAGCGCCGACACGGTGATTTCCCGGCCAATAATCACGCTAATCAGAATACCCGCCAGTATCTTTGGCATCTCTCCTGAAGACGCGATGAGCACCAGTGCAGTGATCACCATGATTTTATCGGCAACCGGGTCTAGGAAGGTACCAAAGGGGGACACTCCATGATAGCGCCGGGCCAGATAACCATCGGCCCAATCCGTAATCGCCGCCACCGCAAAAACGGCGGTGGCGGCAAAAGTGCGCACATCGCTCCCCCAGTAAAAGAGCGCCACAAAAATAGGTACCAGCAAGATGCGCAGAACCGTCAGGAAATTGGGCAGCCGTTTTATCACAATCAGGCACGTCCTACGTGGAAGAAATCATATATCCGCTGCGCGAGTTCCAGATGGACCCCTTCTACGCGCTGCAAATCCTCTATACCGGCGTCACGAACCCCTCGCAAACCACCAAATGCGCGCAACAGCGCGACTCGCCGTTTCGGTCCGATCCCGGCGATGCCATCCAGATCAGACTCCTGTCGTGTCTTGCCGCGCCGCGCCCGATGACCGGCAATGGCAAAGCGATGGGCTTCATCGCGTATTTCCTGAATCACCAGTAATACTGGGTCATCATCGTCAAATTGTCGCGCGGCGGCCCATCCGGGGATATGCAGCATCTCCAGCCCCGGACGCCGCGTCGTCCCTTTCGCTACCCCACACAACTGAATGCCCACTATCTCCAATGCGTCCAAAGCCACTTGCGCCCGGGCCACCTGCCCGGGACCACCGTCAACAAGAACGATCTCCGGCAAGGCCAAACCTTCTTTTTGCAAGCGCGCGTAGCGGCGATGCACCGCCTGCTCTATAGCCGCGTAATCGTCCCCACCCCGGATGTCCCGGATATTGAAGCGGCGATACGCACTCTTCAGCGCCCCATCTTCACCGAAAACCACACAAGATGCCACCGCCGCTTCACCGCGCGTATGGCTAATGTCAAAGCATTCTACGCGCCGCGGCGTTTCTGCGAGGTCAAAAAGCTCCTGCAGCAGGAGCATACGCCGTCGTCCGGCGGTGGCGGTCTGCGCTCTTTGGCGCAACGCTCCCACGGCGTTGGTGAACGCCAACGCCATCCAGCGCCGGCGCGGACCGCGCTGCGGTTGATCAATCATGACCCGGTGCCCGGCTTCGCTGCTCAGGGCCTCCGCGAGTGAAGTCGGCGAACGCGGCAGCACATTGACCAGCAGATTCCCCGGCACCTCTTTATTACTGTAGAACTGCATGAGAAAGGCCGTGAGAACATCCGGCGCACGCACTTCTTCCGTATGGCGTGGGAAAATTGCACGTCCGCCCAGTTGTCGTCCGTTGCGGATAAAACTGATATACACCACCCACTGCCCATTCTCTTGTGCAGCCGCCAGCACATCAAAATCTCCCCCACCTGCCTGCGCTACATACTGACGCTCCTGAATCTTGGACAACGCAGCGATCTGATCACGCCGTCGCGCGGCTTCCTCAAAATCGAACTGCTCCGCCGCAACCTGCATGCACGCGCTCAGTCTGCGAATTGCTTCGTCACTCTTGCCTTCCAGAAAGCGAATCGTGTCCGCCACATCCCGCGCGTAGTCCTCCCCGCTAATATGCCCAACACAGGGACCACTGCAACGGCGAATCTGGTATTGCAAACAAGCCCGGCTGCGGTGATGAAAGGTATGGTCCTCGCAGGTCCGCAAGCGGAAGGCTTTCTGTAACAGCACCATACTCTCACGCAGTGCAGTGACGGCCGGATACGGACCGAAGTAGTGTCCTTTGCCCTTCTGGGCACCTCGGTGCAGACTCATGCGCGGCGTGTCGTGACTGGTTTCTATGAACAGGTAGGGGTAACTCTTATCATCCCGCAGCAGGATATTGTACGGCGGATGGTGGCGCTTAATGAGATTCGCTTCCAGCACCAGCGCTTCGGTTTCAGTGTGAGTCACTACCACTTCGACGCGTTTTACCCGCGCCAGCATCGCCAGTGTTTTTGAGCTGTGACGCTGCTTTTGAAAATAAGAACTGACGCGGCGCTTGAGATTGCGAGCCTTGCCCACGTAGAGCAGGCCGCCACCTGAGCCAATCATCTGGTAAATACCAGGCTGACTGGTTAACGTGCGCAGAAAGTCGCCAAGAACGAAGGGCGTTTCTGCCGTCTCCATATCTCTCTGAGTATGTTCTATGGGTTCAGAATCCATCAGATTTCAGCAATTTTGAACACCCATAGCACTCATTCACTATCCAGCATACGCAGATACTCCCACGTGAAAATGCCGGTGCTATGGCCATCACTGAAATGCAGCTGCACCGCATAGTTCCCCACCGGGGCTACATCCACAATGCTCACGTCCGCTTTACCGGTAATCACCCGTGCCTGATCAGGTGTATGCCCCTTACACTCCGCGCAGGGACATTCCACCCGCAGGTGTTCAAAGGTCAGGCGGCTGGTGTGAGCGTCGGCCCAATCTACTTCCAAGATGCGACTGATCATGAGGGGACGAATCTCCAGGGGCTGGGTACGGGGCTCAGACATGATTACCTCTCAGGGACCGGGCTGGTCAGAAATGAGCCTCTAGGGTACAATTCACGCCCTCTAAAGGGAATGCCCAGAAGGACTAGCGTATGAAGATTTCCGCCTTTGATATCCGCCTCGGCAATATTCTGGAGCATGAAAAAGGACTTTGGCGTGTACTCAAAACCGATTTCGTGAAGCCCGGCAAAGGTGGTGCCTTCGTGCAGATCGAGATGAAGAATATTGAGACGGGTACCAAGTCCAATACCCGCTTCCGCTCCGGAGAAAGTGTAGAGAAGGCCGTCGTCGAGCCGCGTACCATGCAGTATCTATATGCAGATGCCACTGGCTATGTCTTTATGGACAACGAGAACTTTGAACAGCTCATTCTCAGTGCTGATCTGCTCGAAGGACAAACCGGCTATCTCTTGCCCAATACCGAAATCCAGATCAACCTGCATAACGACAGACCCATTGGCGTTGAATTGCCGCCGGTGGTTGTTTTAGAAGTGAGTGAAGCTGACCCCGCCATTAAGGGACAAACCGCTACCGGCTCCTACAAGGCCGCACGTATGGAAACCGGCATTACGGTTATGGTCCCGCAGTTTGTGAATGCGGGTGAAAAAATCCGGGTGAACACAGTAGACGGCAGTTACATCGACCGCTCCTGACCGATCATAAACGGATATATTACCGGATCAGCGCAACGCCCGGCACAGCTCAGGATACTTGGGTAATTGTATTCACGCGTTTGGGAGTACCTTTGGCCGGAATCACCCAGACAAACACCTCGCCTTTACTGACCATCCCCAAATGACGTCGGGCCAGCTCTTCAACAGCATGGCTCCCCGTTTGCAGGCTCGTCACCTGCGCAGTTAAAAGATCGTTGCGATCTTCTAACTGCTTTAAAATAACCTGCTTGCTTTCCAGTTTCTGGTGCAACTCCACAACATTCCACCAGCTTCCAGAAGCAAACCAAAGTGGATATTGCAAGGCGCACAACACGGTGAGAAGCATAAAATCTACAAGACGCACGTCCGCCTTAGCAGTGCCTACGCTATTTTTTACGCGCGCCCAATAGCCCATACCGAAAAATCCCCGAAAATTTAACGGACCAGAAAATATCTCGTTAAATTCCTTTTAGTCCAGATTATAAAAAGTTGCAAGTCCAGGATAACGGGCCGCGTCGCCCAAATCTTCCTCAATACGCAGCAAGCGGTTGTATTTTGCAACCCGATCCGTACGCGACAAAGAACCTGTTTTAATCTGACCACAACCTGTAGCCACCGCGACATCGGCCAACGTGGTGTCCTCGGTTTCTCCGGAGCGGTGCGAGACGATCGCTGTATAGCTATGGGTTTTTGCCATTTCAATGGCCGCCAGGGTCTCGGATAACGTGCCAATCTGGTTGAGTTTAATGAGGATGCTATTGGCGACACCACGCTCAATACCTTCGCGCAAAATGGTCGTATTCGTCACGAAAATATCATCGCCAACCAACTGCAAACGATCGCCGAGACGATCGGTCAGCATGATCCAGCCTTCCCAGTCATTTTGATCCATGCCATCTTCAATGCTGATCAACGGATAACGAGCGGCCAGTGTCTCCAGGTAGTCTACGAATTGCGCACTATTGAGTTCGCGCTTTTCACCGGCCAGATGATAACGCCCATCCCGATAAAATTCACTGGACGCCACGTCCATGCCCAGCCAGATATCTTTGCCCGGCTGATAACCCGCCTTACTGATGGCGTCCATGAGCAATTCCAGTGCGGCCTCGTTGGAAGGCAGATTCGGAGCGAAACCACCCTCGTCGCCGACGGTCGTTGCCAGTCCGCGCGATTGCAGTACTGCCTTGAGGCTGTGGAACACTTCCACCCCCATCTGCAGCGCCTCAGAGAAAGACTCCGCACCCGCCGGGATCAGCATAAATTCCTGCATGTCCACGTCATTATCAGCATGGGCACCACCGTTGATGACATTCATCATCGGGACAGGCAATTGCAGAGGACCAAGGCCGCCAATATAACGATACAAGGGTTGGCCAGCGGCGTGGGCGGCGGCATGGGCAGTCGCCAATGAAACGCTCAGGATCGCATTGGCGCCGAGACGTGCCTTATTTTCGGTGCCATCCAGGGCGCAGAGGGCGGCGTCAATATGCTCCTGCTCTTCGGCTTCCATGCCGAGGAGTAAATCCTGGATCTCACCGTTGACGTGCTCCACGGCTTTGCGCACCCCCTTGCCACCGTAGCGCTGGCCCCCGTCACGCAATTCTACGGCTTCGCGCTCACCGGTAGAGGCGCCACTGGGAACAATAGCACGGCCCATAGCACCATTTTCCAGATGGACTTCGGCTTCCACCGTGGGGTTACCCCGCGAATCGAGAACTTCACGGGCTTGTATGCGGACGATGGCGTTCATGCTAACTCCTCAGGATGGTTTTCAGGGAAATCTTGCTCTTTCACGAGATGATCAATCTGCTGGAGGACACGCAACAGGCTCTCCATACGTCCCAGCGGCCAAGCGTTGGGGCCATCGGACAAGGCCTGCGCCGGATCAGGATGCGTCTCCATAAAGAGTCCTGACACACCGGCCGCCACGGCGGCCCGCGCCAGCACCGGGATAAATTCGCGCTGGCCCCCAGAGCGATCGCCCTGACCACCCGGGAGCTGTACCGAATGGGTTGCATCAAAAACCACAGGGCATCCGGTCTGGCGCATCACTGCGAGGGAACGCATATCCGATACGAGGTTGTTATAGCCGAAGGAGGCACCGCGCTCACAGACCATAATCTGGTCATTGCCGGCAGCCTTGGCCTTGTTGGCGACGTGCAGCATATCCCAGGGCGCGAGGAACTGGCCTTTCTTGATGTTGACCGGCTTACCGGCAGCAGCGACGGCCTGAATGAAATCGGTCTGCCGACAGAGGAAGGCCGGCGTTTGCAGCACATCGGCCACCTCCGCCACGGCCGACACGTCCTCTTTTTCATGAACATCCGTAATGATCGGCACCCCCGTTTCCCGGCGGACCTTTTCGAGAATGCGCAGCCCTTCGTCCCTACCAAGTCCGCGGAAACTCTGTCCCGAAGATCGGTTCGCCTTGTCGTAGGAACTTTTATAAATAAAGGGGATACCGAGACGTGCACAGATATCGCGCAGAGCCTCCGCCGTGCGCAACGCCAGGGATTCACTTTCGATCGCACAAGGTCCGGCAATCAGAAAGAAAGGGTGCTGCAGACCTGCCTCGAAGCCACACAGCTTCATGCTGTAGCCTCCCGTCGTTCCCGCTGCGCGATGGCCGCGCGCATAAAGGCATCGAACAATGGATGCCCCTCACGCGGATTACTGGTGAACTCCGGGTGAAACTGGCAGCCCAGAAACCAGGGGTGGCCCGGCAACTCCACCACTTCCACCAACTCAGTATCCGCAGAAAAACCCGTATAATGCAGCCCTGCCGTGGCCAATGAATCGCGGTAACGATTGTTGAACTCGAAGCGATGGCGATGCCGCTCGTGAATCCGCTCCTGCCCATAAGCTTGTGCCGCCAGGCTGCCAGCTTCCAGTCGGCACTCTTGCTCACCCAGCCGCATGGTGCCGCCCAGATTACCCCCCTCCTCCCGATACGCCTTATGACCTTCGGGATCAGACCACTCAGTCATCAGCGTAATGACCGGCGCCGGAGTCTGGGGGTCCAGTTCTGTACTGTTGGCGTCCCTCAGTCCGGCACAATGACGGGCGAACTCAACGACCGCCAACTGCATGCCGAGGCAGATACCGAGATAAGGTACCTTCTGCTCCCGGGCATAGCGAATGGAGGTGATTTTGCCTTCGGTGCCACGTCCTCCGAAACCGCCGGGCACCAGGATAGCGTCCGCTTCCGCAAGCATCTCCGTCCCTCGCGTCTCAATATCTTCCGCATCCACATAAAGGAAGCGCACACTCCGCCGCGCCCGCAATCCCGCGTGCAGCAACGCCTCGGCCAATGACTTGTAAGACTCGGTAAGGCCCACATATTTGCCCACGAGGGCAATCACCACCTCACCTTCCGGGTGTTCCAAGGCATCTATAATGCCATTCCATACCGAAAGATCGGGGGCTGGCACCTGCAGGCCGAGAACCTGCACCACCAGATCATCCAGACCCTGCGCATGGAAAAGCAGTGGAATACGATAGATGCTATCGGTGTCGATGGCGGAAATGACCGCCCTTTCCGGCAGATTAGAAAAGAGCCCGATTTTAGCCCGATGATCAGCAGGAATAGGCCTATCGGCACGGCAGAGCAGCACATCCGGCTGGATACCGATGGCACGCAGTTCGCGCACCGAGTGCTGAGTCGGCTTGGTTTTCATCTCTCCGGCAGATGCCAGATAGGGTACCAGCGTCAAATGCATGAAGAGGGTGTCACCACGCTCTTCCTCCACCGCCATCTGCCGGATCGCCTCCAGAAAGGGCTGCGACTCAATGTCACCGACAGTACCGCCGATTTCTACCAACGCCACATCGGCATTCGCCGCACCCAGCCGGATGCGCCGCTTGATCTCATCGGTGACATGCGGGATGACCTGCACCGTACGCCCCAGATAGTCGCCGCGCCGCTCCTTTTCAATAACGGTCTGATAAACCAGGCCCGTGGTGAAATTATTGCGCTTGTCCATCCGCGTCGAGAGGAATCGCTCGTAATGGCCCAAATCCAGATCCGTTTCTGCACCGTCGGCCGTGACGAAAACTTCACCGTGCTGAAAGGGGCTCATGGTACCCGGATCGACATTGATGTAAGGATCCAACTTGAGCATGGTGACCTTCAACCCACGCGCCTCCAGCAGCGCACCAAGAGCTGCGCCAGCAGCACCCTTGCCCAGAGAAGAAACCACCCCACCTGTTACGAAAATGTATTTGCTCATAGGACTCGCAGTGCGCGCATTTAACCTGCGCATGGTAGCCAATTCGGACGCGGGGCACAACGCGAACCACCCTTCTGCGGTAGCCCGCGCGCAGTTCCTGCTGCCTTGACATTTCGCTCTGAAACAAAAAAACACGCCGGGCTGTCGTTTATCACTTCAGCCCGGCGTGCCCTTCACTCTGCTGGCAATCAGGGCCGATTATCTTCGGCCCTGGAGGATTATTTCAGCGTCGCCATGTCAATCACAAAGCGATACTTCACGTCGCTCTTCAGCATTCTTTCGTAGGCGGTATTGATGTAGTCCATGGGGATCATCTCGACATCCGAACCAATCCCGTGCTGCGCGCAGAAATCCAGCATCTCCTGCGTTTCCCGAATACCACCAATAAGGGAGCCCGCGAGCTGCCGACGCTTAAAAATCAGGTTGAAGACTTCTGGTGACGGATGCGGCTCTGCCGGCGCACCCACCAGCGTCATCGTACCATCCCGCTTGAGCAGGTTAAGGAAGGTGTCCAGATTATGGGACACCGCCACGGTATTGAGGATAAAATCAAAGCTATTGGCATGGCTGGCCATTTGCGCGTCATCTTTGGAGATGCAGACCTCATCCGCCCCCAACCGCTTACCATCCTCCACTTTGCCGAGGGAAGTGGTGAACAGCACCACATGGGCACCCATGGCGTGCGCCAACTGGACGCCCATATGACCGAGGCCGCCCAGGCCGACAATGCCGACCTTTTTACCCGGTCCGACACCCCAGTGGCGTAAGGGCGAGTACGTGGTGATACCGGCGCAGAGCAGCGGCGCCACGCGCGCCAGATCTTTTTCATCATGCCGAATCTTCAGCACAAAGGATTCTTTGACTACCACGCTCTGGGAATAGCCGCCGTAGGTATTTTCGCCGCCGAATACCGGGCCGTTGTAGGTTCCGGTGAATCCGTTATCGCAGTACTGCTCCTCACCCTCGGCACAGGACGGACAGTGCCCACAACTATCCACCATACAGCCAACACCGGCGAAATCACCGACTTTAAAATGTTTGACCTCTTTACCGACGGCAACGACGCGACCCACAATTTCGTGACCGGGAATAGAGGGATACAGCGTGTTTTTCCACTCATTGCGGGCGGTGTGCAAATCGGAATGGCAAACACCGCAAAAGAGTATATCTATTTGTACATCATCAGGACCTGGCTCACGACGCAGGACTTCGTAGGGCGCCAATGGGCTGCTGGCAGTCTGAGCAGCATAGGCTTTAGCCTTCATCATAATCATGTTCTCCTGTCATTACATACCGTCTGGTTGGTTTACAAGATAGGCAATACCCTACTCGGCGTCAAGTTGCAGAACGTGCTTTTGTCCTTATGAGTCGCACCTCAGTCTTCTTCCAGAGATACCGGCAGATCGGTACCCAGCAGACGGGCCTCCAGTTTTTTGATGTCGTCTCGCAGCGCCGCCGCCTGTTCAAACTCAAGATTGCGGGCGTGACGGTACATAGCATCCTCCAGCTCATTGATTTTTTTAGAAATGGCTTGATGGTCATTGAGCACGCGATAATCCGCACTTTTTTCCGCAGCGCGCGCGGCGGGTTGGGCATTGCGCCGGTAGACACCCTCAATCATGTCTGACACCGGCTTAATGATGCCGCGCGGGGTGATGTCATGCTCCGCATTAAACTGCAACTGCTTCTCGCGGCGGCGGTCGGTTTCGGCTATGGCCCGGGCCATGGATTTAGTGACGCTGTCCGCGTAGAGAATGGCCCGTCCGTGCAGGTTGCGCGCAGCGCGCCCGATGGTCTGAATCAGCGACCGTTCCGAGCGCAGGAAGCCCTCCTTATCCGCATCCAAAATAGCGACCAATGCCACCTCCGGCATATCCAGGCCTTCCCGCAGCAGGTTAATCCCGATCAACACGTCGAACACCCCGGCACGCAGATCGCGAATGATCTCTACCCGCTCCACCGTCTCGATATCAGAGTGCAAGTAACGGCATTTGATCCCCAGTTCATGGAGATAATCGGCTAAATCTTCGGCCATCCGTTTGGTCAACGTCGTCACCAGAATGCGCCAACCGGTACGCACAACGATGTTGATTTCACTGATCAGATCATCGACCTGCCCCTTCGCCGGGCGGATGTCCACAGCCGGATCGACCAGGCCGGTGGGCCGTACCACCTGCTCCACCACCTGCCCGGAGTGTTCCAGCTCGTAGGGACCGGGTGTTGCAGAAATAAACACGGTCTGCGGCATGAGTGACTCAAACTCGGGGAACATCAAGGGCCGGTTGTCCAGCGCTGAGGGCAGACGAAAACCATATTCCACCAAGGTTTCCTTACGCGAACGATCGCCTTTGTACATGCCACCGAACTGCGGGACGGTCACGTGGGATTCATCCATAAACAGTAGGGCGTCCTTGGGCAGATAATCCATCAGGGTCGGCGGGGCCTGACCGGGCACCCGTCCCGAAAGGTAGCGGGAGTAATTCTCGATCCCCGAGCAATACCCCAGCTCGGCCATCATCTCCAGATCAAAACGGGTACGCTGTTCCAACCGTTGCGCCTCGACCAGCTTGTTGGCGCGGCGTAGGTCCTCCAGACGCGAGCGAAGTTCGTCCTTAATAGCGTCCAGCGCCGCGAGAATGGTCTCGCGCGGGGTGACGTAGTGGCTTTTGGGGTAGATAGTGTAACGCGGCAGGCGGGTGATGGTCTTGCCAGTCAGGGGATCGAAGAGCGAGAGTCGCTCCAGTTCGTCGCCAAAAAGCTCAATGCGAACGGCTTCGTCCTCACTTTCTGCGGGCCATATATCGATGACGTCGCCGTTGACGCGAAAGGTGCCGCGCTTCATTTCCAAAGGATTGCGGCTGTATTGCATCTCCGCCAGACGCTTGAGGATAGCACGTTGATCCATGGTGGCAGACTCGCGCAGATGCAGAATCATGCCATGGTAGGAGGCCGGATCACCTAGACCGTAGATAGCGGAAACGGTGGCCACGATGATGACATCCGGCCGTTCCAGCAGGGCCTTGGTGGCAGAGAGGCGCATCTGCTCGATGTGGTCATTGATGGCGGCGTCTTTTTCAATAAACGTATCGGAGGAAGGAACGTAGGCCTCGGGCTGGTAGTAATCGTAATAGCTGACGAAATACTCCACGGCATTGTGAGGAAAAAACGCGCGCATCTCCGCGTAGAGCTGCGCTGCCAGGGTCTTGTTGGGTGCCATGATGATGGCGGGCCGGTGGGTGTTTGCAATGACGTTGGCCATGGTGAAGGTCTTGCCTGAACCGGTCACCCCCAACAGGGTCTGGAAAAATTCACCAGAGGCAAGGCCACTCACCAACAGGCGGATGGCCTCCGGCTGGTCACCCTGCGGTGGAAAACTGCTCTCCAGGGTAAAGCGCTTGTCCATGCTCTGCTCCGATCTGCTGATACCACTAACCATACACGCTGGCAGCCGTCAGCGAAAAGGGGGCACGCCTGCTTCCCTGACCGCCGCCGGTCCTCTACAATGGCGCGGACGATTTATTGTCGGATTATCCCTTGCGCCTGTAGCTCAACCGGATAGAGCAACGGCCTTCTAAGCCGTAGGTTACAGGTTCGATTCCTGTCAGGCGCACCAAATAAAACAATAACTTACTGGCATTGCCACCCTTGTTAATCGCTCAATATTGAATTTTCGCTCAATAAATGCTCAAATGGACATTCGGACGGTTGAGCGGAGAGCGCGAATATGGCATCAGTTGGCCCCAGATACGACAAAGATGAAAACCTGATAGGGTGGCAAGCGCGGGTGATCCGGAAGGGGTACCCGACGCGCTCAAAAACATTTCGCGGGAAAAAGGAAGCGGAGCAGTGGGCGCGATCCATCGAGAGCGAGATGGATAAGGGCGTCTGGCGGGATCATAGCCGCGCCGAGACCACAACAGTTGCAGACATGCTTGCACGGTATGAACGCGAAGTTCTGCCGGATAAGAAGGGCAAACAGGGCACTGAATCGCTCATCAAGATTCTTACCGAGTCCGAACTGGGGCGCATGCCGCTGGCCGCATTGTCCCCTGAAGCTGTCGCTACATATCGAGATCATCGACTCAAGACGATCAGCAAGAAAACCGGAAAGGCGGTATCGCCGCAGACGGTTAGACATGCTTTGTCCCTGCTCTCGCGCGTAGTAAACCTCGCGATGAAAGAGTGGGGAATCCCTCTTGCGCACGGCAATCCGTGCGTACAGATCAAGATGCCCGCCCAGGCGAAGTCCAGAGATCGCCGCCTGATAGATGACGAAGAGGAAAAGCTACTGGCCGCATGCGCCGAGGCACGCAACGCCTGGCTGCGTCCTGTGGTCATCTTCGCCATTGAGACCGCCATGCGGGCGGGTGAGATATTGGAGAAGTGGGTACTTGATAAAAAAACCGGAAGCCAAGAGAAAAAGAGCATTGGGCTCCAATGGGCGGACGTGGACCTGAAAAAGCGCACGGCACACCTGCCAGAGACAAAGAACGGTGATGCCCGCACGGTACCCCTCTCCAGTCGCGCAGTGGCAACGCTGGAAGCCCTGCCGCGCAATCTGGACGGGCGTGTGTTCGGTACTACCTATGAGGGCATCCATCAGGCATTCGTGCGGGCCTGCCGCCGTGCTGACATCGAAGGCCTAAGATTCCACGACCTCCGCCACGAAGCCACAAGCCGACTGTTCGAGAAAGGCTTCAACCCCATGGAAGTTTCCACCATTACCGGGCACAAGACACTCCAGATGTTGAAGCGGTACACCCACCTGCGGGCGGAGGATCTGGCGAAGCGCATGGGGTAACCGCACTTTTATCAACTCAGCATTTCCTTAGAAGTGACCCACCTGCACCACCCTTGCCATTTGCTTCCATGTATAATAGTATAAACGCCCACTAAACCCCCGTCAAGCACTTTTTTTGTCAAATCTTTGATTTATTTGTCAAAAGTGGTTTGCATGGTGGGTTGAAAGCCATACATTAAGGGGTGCTGATATTATTAATTCCAATGAGATCAGCATGTTACAGGCATTTGAAAATAATTTGAAATTATTTTTGGTATGGTTTTCTGGGTGTGATATGGGCGGCGGTCATATGGCTGGAAAGTGGCAGTCTCCCAATGTTTCAAGGCTTTGCGCGGCGGTTCTTCATGTACTCTCTCATGTATGAGCGGTACTCCTCCGGATTTTTGGAGCGGTGGGCCTTCACTCGGGCGGTGGTCTGTAATCGGACTTTATCCGCGTTTCGTGCTTCCCACTGTGCCGCTCGGCGTTTAGTAGTTTTGGGTGTGGGTATCGGTTCGGGTGGTGGAGTTTTTGCGGCTGCGGTCGCGGCCACACGCGCATCCCAAGTGTCCATTTCTGCCCATATTTTGTCGATGATTGCGTCAAGCTTCGGAGCCAATCGCTTTTTTTCTGCCCGCCTAGCCTCCCGCGTCATGCTCAAGAGAAGGTCGCGCGCCGCGTTGATCGTCTGCATCGCTTCATGGTCGCCACCACGATCAGGGTGCCACCGGCTGGCCGCTTCCCGCCACGATCGCTTTATACCTGCATCATCAGCGCTTGCTGATGTGCCCAGATAGCCCGCTGCTTCAATTACGTCCATGACTTGCTCCTTGGTGTGTTCCGTTACTTAACATCATAGCACCGCGTCCGTTACTTAACAAGTGAAAATCCAGATGTACCGTTAATTAACAGCCCAACTAATCAGTCGGTTACGGGATTGTCCGTTACTAACATTTGGGGTCGCCAAATTTGGCGAGCGCAAAGTGAGGGCTGTCCGTTACTTAACACCAACAACCCTTCCCCGCCGGATAAACACCCCCCAGGGGGGTCGGAGCGAAAGCTCCGGGGGGAGATATGCGCAAGCAAGGAATGAAATGACGACGCAGAACAAGGGTAAGCATTTTTAATCAAGCACTTACCTCAAAAGAGTGCCAAACCCTCTTTTGACTGCCCCGATTCCTCCCCCGCGAAGCGGCCCCCACCCCATCCCGACCCCGATCTTGATGGCAAAAAACAGAAGAATGGACGCGGAGGCGGACGCGCAGTGAAAAGCGCGCACCAGCGCGCCCCGCTCCGGCGAGGGGACCCCGGAAGCGAATGCGCACCGGGGACGGAAAGCGGGGTGGCCGAAGGCCACTTTTTGCGTCTCTGGTCTTCTCGTACTGCACGAATCTTCCCCGCGCCAAGGGCGCGTATGGCATAGGACACCCCTCTAAAACCAGTACACGTCAGCCAGCCCCATTTAATCGCGCCGTGCTGCATTTTCATGACAAGTGACACTCTGACACCGCTTGAGTGGCTAACGTGCAGCACAAGCCACGCTTTGCCGCTCATTTTTGAGCGTCAGACGTAAAAATGGGGCCGAAAGGCCCCAAGGGGTGGCTTACACGTTTTTCGTGCTAGCGGCTTTGCTCCTGCTCGCGCTCCTTCGCGCGCGACTGCTCTGCCATGCGTGACTCAGCCCGGTCTGGGTCTGCAGACTGCTTCTCCCAAGGCTTGCCCTGGGCAAGCTCTTGCCCGTGCTCTTTGCTCAGAAGATGCCCATGGCCGCCATGCTGTTCCTGCGGGTTCTTGTCCCAGGGCATGTGCCCATGATGCGCATGCGCTGGTGCCGGGGCCGGGCCCGGACGATCTGGGCCGTTATCGCGCGCTACGCGCTCCGGATCCGTGTGATCCTTGCCCTTTCCGTGGTCGGTCGCTTTCGCCTGAGCAGCATGCTGCTGATCATGCGCCGCCGCCTTCTTCCACGGCTCATGATCACCCTGCGCACGAAGCGCCGCCTTCGCCTGTTGCTCCTCAAAGCCCTTTGTACCATTCATGCCCTGCATTTCCGGAGAACCGTGCGCTTTGCCGACCGTCCCAAGCGCCATCTTGGCGTCATTCTGGCGCATTTGGCCGTACTTATCCGCTTCTGCCTGCTGTCCTTGATCACGTACCGTATGCGGACCATTCGCGCCGTCTTTTGCCGTTTTCTCTTTATCAGCGACTTGCTGCTTCACCGCTTCACGCATAGCCTTGTGCTCTGGCGACTTCTGCATCTTCTCACGCGCCTTACCCAGATCGTCGTGCGGCTTCCGTGCTTTTTCAGCCTGCTTCGCGTCTTTCTTGCGCTCCTCTTCCTGCTTTTTTGTGCCCTCCTCATGCTTTTTGTTCAGATCATCTAACCGCTTCTGTGCCGCTTTTTCTTGCGACTTCTGATAGTCCTCCTTCTCTTTCTGCGCTTTTTCCTGCTGCTCCTCTTTCTGCTGACGCTCTTTCTCGATACGTTCTTTTTCTTGAAAATCCTTCAATTCTTGTGCATTCATCGTTTAATCCTCATGCAACTAACTGACCGTTTCATAAGACCCAGTGCATAACACTGGGTCGCCTTTTACTCTTCCCAAGGCAGATCGCGCTGGGGTATATCACAATGTTGCGGTTGCGTTTCTTCGTATTTTACATAGTCAATCTTAACCCGCATAACCTCCTCTTGTGCGCGTAAATAGCCATTCATATCAGGCAGTTGTGCAACTTCTGATGGTAGGACTGCACGCTCTGTGACGATGGCCTGTCCGTCGCTTGTGCTGGCCCCGCCCTGCTTGCTGTGCGAATTGCTGTGATTCGTGCGCAATACCTTTTTTTCGCCTAATTCTTTCGACATTTCATCGGCAGTTTCAGCGTCACCAACTCGCAAAATAAGCCTTGTGCGTGGCAATCCTAGCAAGACTGCAGCGCCATCTTTCCCCCAGGTTTCTCGTAGCTGCGGATAATTCTGTAAGCCCAGAATTGCGCTTAAGCCAAACTTTCGGCCTTCGGCTAAAATCGACGGCAAAGCCGGAATTTTGCTTAAAGTTGGCAATTCGTCGATGACACACCAGATACGCCTTTCGCGGGAAGGTTCCACGCTCATAGCGCTGCGTGCCATCATATCCAGCCAGAGCGAAAAGAGGGGCTTCAGCGCTTCCAAGCGGTCTTTTTTGGACAGCAAGAAGACCCACCGCTTGTCGCTGTCATCTTGCACCCAGCGCTTTATAGAAAAGCCGTTTGCACCATCTGCTTTTTCCATGCTTCTGAGTACAGAAAGCCTTTCCAGCGGCGCTGCCAGCGTTGCACGCACTCCAGAAAAGGTTTTTTCTTGGCCGACTAAGCCAGCTTTTCCGGCTTTTTTGATGAGCGCCATCAGGTCTTCATCGCTGGCTCCAACTCCGTACCACAAGACTTCATCTAATGTGCGCTGCGTCATAAAAAGCGTCTGCAGCACCGCTTGTGCAGCTGCAGGCCAAAAAGGATCTGCTCCTGCGGTCGCGTCCGGAATGATTGCTTTGCAAAAGCCCGGAAGCTCATGTTTTTCCAAGTCATTCCACGGGTACCAGCCAGCGTCACGCGAGTCCAGCGGGTTAAGGATTATATCAATGCCGGGGCGATAAAAGGTGCTAACCATATCGCCGACCGGATCAAAGCAAAAAGCTTTTTCGTCGCGCTGCCTTATCGTTGAAAGCAAGCCTTTAATGCTCTGCGACTTGCCCGTACCCGGCGCGCCTGCCAGCAAAAAATGCTGGCATTCAACTTCTTCAGGAATTGGCACGCCAGCGATAACCAGTTGTTTATCGCCAGCTTTTAGCTTGCGATTGGTTACGTCATGCAAGCGAGTGCCGGTTATGTGCTGGTCTTGTGCCGGTCCTGCTGCTGCAATCTGCGCGGCGCGGCGCTGGTTTGCAGCATTCAGCATGCGCTGGTCTGCATCTGACAGTGTAGAAGCGGTGGCCGGCGTTTCGCCCGCGCTCTGTATGTCTTGGGCAATTTTCTTGCCCATTTCTATAGCGGCTTTCATGCCGTCGCGTTTGATAAAGTCGAACATTCCCATGTCACTTGTCTCCTTGAGGTTCCCCCGAAAAAAATCGGGGGGAATGGGTTACGCATTTTCTTCAGCTTCCTGAGCCGCCAAATGCGCGGCGATGCGCTGCAGCGATTGCGTGCGTCGGCCTTTCATAAATGTGTGTGAAAGCCATGCGCAAACGCCTGTCATTGCAAGCCCCGCCACAACCAACGTCCAGCCGTGATGCGCTTGAAAAAGTCCCGCCTGGCTGGTGGACCATCTCTGCGCCTCGTATTGCGTTTCGCTCGCAAAAAACTTTTCGTAAATCGCAGCTCCCGAAAAGCCACCCGCGAGGGTAATTACATCGCGCCAAAAATGCCTTGCGCCGGACAGTCTGACCAGTACAGATCGCGCCAGTTGCGAGACAAGCGCCAAAACCAGCCAAATTGCCATCACAAATTCGATACCACTCTTCGTCAAAACCTTATGCGCTTTCTCTGCAAGAACCGGAAGCGCGATCGCTGTTGGCACAAAAAGGCCAGGTATCATCAGAAGGGGCGAATCGCTTACAGCACCGATGGCAACAAACGGTGAAAAAAACGCCAGCGCTTGACCAGCTCGGACCCGCAGTTGATGTTCAACACGATATTCAGCAGACGAAAGCTGATGATCGTCACTGCTGTGTAAAAGCTTTTTTAAGTTCATGACTATTCTCCCTTCAATGCAAAGTGGATTTCTTGATAAGCGCATATCGCGGTCATCGTCATGCAAAAACCTGCAAACCCGCCCGCGATGCCCCACCCCTCAAGCCCAAAAAGCGGGGGATACAAAAGCAAAAGTCCCGCAGGGATTAAGATAAAAAACTTAATATATGCGAGCGCGAGTCCGTTCAAAATAGATTTTCCACCCGCGACTTTTTGCAAATCTTCAAAATTTCCCATTGTTCGTACTCCTGTGTGTGGTGGTTCTATCTATATGTGCAGAGCGGAAACAGCGCTATTCATGCTCATCTTCATCCTCGGCTTCCGGAGTCTGCTGCTGATGCGTGGCGGGTGCAGTCCCACCGGCACCCGGCTCCGACATGCTCATCAGCTCAAAAAGCGCACCCGCGCCCGGCAAAACGCTGTCTATCCCTGCACTTACGACATGATCCCCGACCATATCCGCCAGCCCTGCATCGGCGGTTGGAGCCGCAACTGGCGCATCTTGCTGCTCGATGACGACCGTCGCCTGCGGCTGTTTTGTGTCTATAACAGCCGCGCTTTCGGTGCCTTGTGTAGCTGTGCCCGTGCGAGGCGGAACCGCACCCCACACTGGCCGGTCAAAGCCTGCAAGCGTCCATCCAGCGTCGCTCCTTGCATCTCGATACGCCTGCAGCTTCGGAAAACCCCACTGCAAAATTGCGTTTGCACCAGGCGTTAGCAGTAACGCCTTCGGTCCATATTTAGTCACAATTAACTCGTTGCCGAACTCGCCAGCAAGCATTAAATGTTCCTTAACCGATTGATTAACGCCGGAAACAGAACCGCTCGTGCCCCCCTGCGATTGCTGCGACAGGGTCCTCTGATAGCGCAATATATCCCTTTCCCCCAGCAAGTTTGACGCCCATTTTTGGTCATCTGGGTCAGTCAAGTTGCTGATAATTTTAATCCCACATTGACCCGCCCATATCCTCAGAGTGTTTTTGCTGTATCCGTGTTCTTCCAGCTGAGCAACGCCCTGCATGCCCAAAACGACGCGGCAACCTTTACTGCGTGCCGCTTCTAATGCGCTGGTAATGCTGGGAATTTTACCAGCCTGCGGCACTTCATCTAAAAATAGCCAGATCCGCCTTTCCGCTGGATCAGCGTCAGCAAAACCAAGCACTTTCTTCACCACTTGCTCTATCATGCTTGAGCAAAAAGCTTTTGAAAGTCCTTCGCTTTCGGGAAGATAGCCCAGAATCGCGGCGCCTGGGGTGTCGCCTGCGAGCCAGCCGGTGACTGACCAGGGCTTGCCGTTGCTGTTGGAATCGGCAACGCCCAGATTGATAACGTCGCTTAATCCGCTTGCCATCTGTGCTAAGTAAGATGCCGTGGTTTTTGAGTCCTTTCCCATTAAAAAGGCCTTCGCTAGAGGGCTTTCGCGCATAACTGTTTGCACTAAGCTGTCATAATCGGATAGCGCAATCGAACAAGCGCGGGCTAGATGACAGAAGCCCCAATCGTGCTTGTGCTCGCTTTGCACGCCGGAAATAATGGCAGTTAGCAAACCTTGAGCGCCCTGCGCCCATATTTTTTCGCCGGATTCTGGGTCCGGACAAAGGGTTTTTGCGAGGCTTTCAGCGTGCAAGCGCGTGCGTACGTCTTTGCCCAACTGCCAACGCACCGACCGGGAATCCCATGGCGCTAAAAGTGAGAAATCGAATGACGCCTTTTGCTGAAAATCACCTTTAAATGAGAAGATTAGACACCTGTCACCACGGGTGACGGCGCCGTTGATGATGGGCCAGAGGATCGACGTTTTGCCTGAGCCTGAACCGCCAAGCAAAAGCATGTGCCGGCATTCCTGCTCTTCGCTGATCTGGATCTGAGGATGGATGGATAAGCCCTGCGACTTTTTGCGCGGCTTCAGAGCCTTGGCGGCTGGTCGGTGGTCCAAGCGTGCAAGCTTTGGACCCCTAACGTGAGTTTCTGCTGACTGGTGAACGCTATGCCAGCCAAGGGCCGCGCCAGCGGCTGCACCTGCTACGCCAGCAACCGCTGGCAGGACACCAAATGCCAGCGGGTTCAGGGCTTCAGAGGCTTTCAAGATCATCAGAATGGGCAGGCGATCTATGATGTGGGCAGTGCCAACAAATGCGGCAACGCCGCCCGCAAGGGCCGCGCCACAGGCCCAAAGGCCGGGGGCATTGTAGGTATCAGGATTGTCCACGGGTGACCTCCTGCCATGCCTGACGATTCAACGAGATACAGGCGTCCACGTCATCGAGTCGCGCATTTTGCGTCCGGCAAACGGGCAGCGGCTGGGCAAAAAAAGCATGTGGGGCTTCGGGATAACCGATATGCCGACCGGCTGCTGGCCATATCTGCAGCAATCGCTGCCGGACCCAGAAGCGCCTGGGTATGGCGTGCCCAGGCAAGGGCATATATGGATGTTTTGCCGCAACGTGGGCCTTCGCGGCATCGATGGCCCGGCCCAGATCAGCGGGGCTGGCATCTTCCAGCCCATCAGTTACAGCAAGAAATTCTTCAACAAAATCATTGATGATGTTGGGCTTATCAGCCCAGCTTTGGTCATCTTCTAAATATTCCATGTTCGGTACTCCTGTGGTGGTCTTATACATATGTGCAGAGCGGAAACAGTCAGTGATGCAGCGCTAGAAAAGCACCGAGCCAGCCGGTAAGACCGAAGAAAGCCAAGAAAAGCTTGTCGTTGCGGTGGGTGCGCGCCGCCTGTGCATTCCCGGTTTCTAATTGTTTTTGCTGCGTTTGCTGCTGTGCCTTGTGCGCCGCGCGGTGGGCTTGGGCATCCAGATATTTCGTCCACCGATTCTTGATAGCAACAGCGCATTCGTCTGCGGTTGCTGCGGTTACTGACAGCTCTGTAGCGATGGCCCATGCCCAGGCCAAAGCTTGTGGCATGGTGATTAAGGAATCATTCATATGGTCTTGCACGTCATAAAGCTTGACGCTCCACCAGTCGGGATGCTCTGGTGCATCCGGCAAGTTCGTCGCTCGCAGAGCCAAGACCAGGCGCATGGCAGCAAAAGCGCCGTTGTGGCCGTAGCCTGCTGGCATAAGCCTGTGGGCATACTCATGCAAAATGATAGCGCGGGTTGTCCGCGCCATCGCGGCACTGTCTGGGTCGAATCGAGCGCCGCATGCGGTATCAGAAAGCCTGATTTCAGACTCAAATCCATCGCTCCATGAGCAATACCCCGCCCACTTCGCCATCGGCTCAATCCAAATCGGCGGGACCGTCCCTTTTATCGCTTCATCCAGTCCTGCAAGCGCCTTCGCAACTGCCGCAGGCGGCGTGTCTTGCTGTATCATCTGTCTCACCATGCCCATGTCCATGCTCCAATCCGCTCTGCTCATCTATATGTGCAAAGCGGAAACAGCGACACTACCGCCCTGCCTCATGCTCCCGCTGACGCTCCACTTCCCGCTGCGCTTGCGCTTGCCTTTCCTCTTTTTCTTGCTTATCTTCCCGTTTTTCTAGTGCATCTGGAGCCTTTTCGGCAACCTTTTCAGCAACCGGATTTAACTGCTTTTCAACGTCTTTTGCACCGGATTCCTTGCCTTTCTCAAGAATGGAATCTAGCCGGTCTAAGCGTCTATCGGTTTTCAGGTCTGCGTTTTTTCGGGCAGTCTCAGCAAGGTTCTTGTCTGCGAAATCTTGTGATCTCTTAAGCAGCCCTTTCATTGAATCAGTGATCACTACTAGCCCGTGGCGCATGCGCGTCGTACCGACAAGCAAGAGGTTACGATTGCTGCCCATAGACGGCTCCCCGGTCATAATGGGCAGGTCAACGCTCTTGCCCTGGCTGTCATTCACCGTGCGGGCATAGCCGTAATCAATGGCAAGTTTTTGATTCGCATCCAGAACAACCGTCTGACCACGGTCCATCCGCATTGTGATTTTGCCGTTTTCGATGGCCGCGATTTTCCCGCCGTCGCCGTTCTGAGCGCCTTTTGTGCCGTTATCTCTGATCACAATTTGTTCGCCGACAGCCAAGCCCATGCCTTTCTGCTGATTGAAGCACTGCCATTTTTTCGGGTCGATTTTGCCCGCGTCGATGGTCTTTTCTGAGCCATCAGAGGCTTTCAGTGTCAACCGGTTGTGCTGACCATCGGTACGGATTACCTCGTAATCAACGCTATCCGCTTCAGCACCTTTGCCCTCTTTTGTCCGCATAATCTGGCCTTCGGCGTATTGGTGAGCCTGGCGCATGTGGGTAGCTGTAAGATCTGCTTTCTTCAGTTGCGTGATGGTGACTGCGTTACCGGGTAACGCTCCAGACTCCTGCAATTTTTCGCGTATCCCCGTGTTTACAAGGCCCCGGACCTCGTTGGTCGGGCAGATGATCATGGTCCGCACGCGGTCGGCATCACTCCGGCCCATGTATTCATTGACTGTGGCTCCAGCAATGGCCGTCCTGCGGTCCTCCTTGGTGACTTTCGAGACCCCGTCCTTGTCTTTTGCCCCTGTGCCCTGAATCTGGGGTGTCTCGTGTATGTATTTCTTCACCAGATCAAGGGCTTTTTCCGTGTCACGATCAGCCCACGCCTGACCTAGTTTCAGCAAGTCCGTGTCTTCCGCTTTCGCCTGACGCTGGACTTGAGTCAGGCGTGAAGTGTGGATAATTCCTTTATCCGCAAGGGTTTGCATGGGGTCCCCCGCTTCCACAGGCTTCATCTGATCTGGGTCGCCAGATAGCAAGATGCGGTCCTGGGGTCCCATCTTGCGTAGGACTTCCTGCATAGTGCGGTCCCCAACCATGCCCGCCTCGTCCAGGATATAAAGCCGGGGCTTCTGCCATTCCTTAGCTTTTTGCATGAGAAAAGCGGCGGTCGTGACGTTTTTATCGGTCCCTGCATCCAATAATTCTTGCCGTGCGCCGTGCGATGGCGTAAGTCCCACGGCTTCGTAACCCATTGTTCTTGCTGCATCAACCATGCTTTTCATTGCAGTCGTTTTGCCGGTACCAGCGCCGCCGATCATGGCGCAGACTCGATCTTCTGTAGTCAGCGTAGAGATGACCGCCTTGCGCTGGTCATCTGCGAACAGAAAGCCTTGCTTCTGCTCTGCCGCACCTACAGCTTTTTGAGCGTCGGACTCGCTCATGAGCGGGGACAATTTGCCTTTGCCCTCCGCACAAAATCCTTGTATCCAGCCTTCCCTGGCCACGGTTTCAACGGTCGTCACCATTTCAGCACGGATCATGACCTGCCTGGGTTTGCCATCCCTGCCCGCCTTTTCAACGGTTTTCGTCTGCTCGCCTGCCCAGACAATCCTTGCATGGTCCTTCATGGCCGCTTCAATATCGGCTGGGGCAACCTGCCCCATGCCTTGTTTGATGGCTTCAAGCGCCAGTTGGCGCTTATCAAAGAGCGAGTCTTTCTCGCTCAAGTGGTCCAGCCCGGCATCGATTGCCTGCCGCGCTTTGATTTCATCAGCTTCGCTTAGCTCTCCTCCGGCCTCGGCGGCTGGTTCCCGTCGCAAAGTGTGACCTTCTGATCCACCAGGACGTGCATTATCTTGCAGAAAACCTGCACTTTCTCCTTTTTCACCTGCATCCAGACTGCGGCCTGACAACGTTCGCATTGCGTGCCCAAATCCATATTCAGGCTGGTCAGGGTGTAGCTCTTCGGTGTGTTTGATGAATCGTTGCTCATTGTGCTGCTCCTTTGCTGTGGTGGTACTGCCGAGTAAAAACTGCTCTGTGTTGAAATCTTTCTGAACTTTCGTGGATTCCCGCCCAAGTTTTGAATTTTCACGAGTGTCGCGCGATGGGTCATAAAGCGCTGAAAATTCAACGCCCAGCGCGCGCAAATCCTCCCGCCACTGGTACCTGAGTTCGTCTTGTGACAAGTCACGAATTTTATTTTGCTTCGTCTCTTGATTGATCGCGTTTCGCTCTGAGCCAGTTGACGTTTCTCGGGTTTTCCCCCGTTTTTCAAGCTCTGCTTCAATCTGCATGCCCCTGCCCGAACTTTTTTCGATTTGCTCCCGGCTGATGCTAGCGACTTCAAATCCGTCCTTCGTTTTTTCAGTGCTGATGCCCATCCGCTCCAGACCAGCGGCTAAAAAAGCCTTAGCTTTGAAATCGGCAAGATGCTGTTCTACTGACAACGCCCCAAAATCGAGATCAAGCGATCGCCATTCTTTCCCGTCATAAGTCGCGTTCACCAGCGCATTGTGAAAATGCGTGTCCATATCAATTTTCATGGTGCCATCTTCTTGCTTCACTGGGCGCGCATCGTCATGCTCGAACGTCGCAATAATGGCCGTGCCGGTTTTTTCGGTGACAGCGCCCCCTTTGCCATATCTAGCATTCACCACATGATCTTCAATGTGCTGCATGCCGATCTGATTTGCTTCGCGGCACAGATCAAGAAGCCGCTCCCTCATCTCTGGCGGGGCGGACTCTATGATCATGGAAACGCTTTTCGGGACAGACCAGGACAGATCAACGCCCTTCCTCCTGTTCTCCCCAACTGCCATGCCTTCCGGGCCTTTTTCCAGCAAATTCATGAAGGTCTTGGCATCGATGGGGCCAGACAGGCCCAGCATCTCAGCGCCACGGCCTTGCCATTGCGAAGGCGCTGACTCGCTTTTCTGGTAGTAGCCCTTTTCACCAGCCCTTTCCTGATTTTTGGTGAGATAGCCAGCAATGGACGCCGCGCTGCCTTTCAAACCTTTGATCGTTAACATGGGTTAGCGCTCCTTATCGTGATCGGCGGCGGCCGTTGGGGTGTCAGCGGCGGGCTTTTTCCACGGCTTGCCGGTCATCCATGCCGCGTCGGCGGCTGCCATTTCGTCTTTGTGAATGAGGTCTGGCAGCTCTTCTTGCATGCCAGCATCGGCGCCTGGACGCGCATCAAAAGCATGGTCCATGACGTGCAGTAGCTCATCTTCATGTATCAAATCGTGCACCGGCGGCGGCAGTAAACGCTCAACCGGCTTGTACTCGACTTCCCTCTCTGTCAAAAACTCGCCTTTTTTGATGCTGTGAATGTCGTTTGTGGCGGTTAGGTCGAATGGCAGATATTCGCTGGTCATTGTCAGTCTCCTGTAATATGCCCGCGAAAGCGGGCACTGGTGGCTTACTTGTTGGTGATGAGTATCTGTGCCGCGCGCGGCATGCCGCATGCCAGCTGGTAGCGCTGAAAAGCGCTGGAAATACTTGATATCGTTGCGGTTGTGCCTGACTTACGGGTTACGGTAGCGTCCGCAATAACGCCGCCAGCACGACAATCCAATTTCGGCGGCTGGATCAGTGCGTTTTTTGTGCCGATTTGAGCTGACAAGTCTGGTGAAGCAACGGCGATGGCCGGGATAAAAGCTGCGACGAGGGCCACGATGATGACTATTTTCATGATCTGATTTCCTTTTGTGGTGGAGCCATCATTGGCTCTTGTATCTATGTGCAGAGCGGAAACAGTGGTGGTCAGTGCAGCCGCCCGTCCAATTTTTGCCACCTGTGCCCCAGGTGCTCCAAAGCTGCCTGTGGTGATATGTCCAAAAGCATCAAGAGCGATTGCGCATAAATGCCCCGCAACCACTCACGCGCGTCATCATCGCCCGCAAAACTTTGTTCAACCGCATCTAATAGAATCGAAGCAATTAAGTCTCTGTTATGCGTTTCAGGTGTATCCGCATAAGCATGAAAAGCTTCCTTATAATCAATCTCCCGCGATGATAAAAGCGCAACGATTGGTGAACTCATGACACTCTCCTTTGCTGTTAATTCCAGTGCAATACATGCCCTGAAAGTGAATAGATGATGAAAGAATGTGGCGCTAACATATCCGCAATTCTCAACCAGATAAAGTGATATTCTAGCCATATTTGCGCGATGCCTGCCCACGCCAGAACCGCATATCCGCCCCGATTTAAGAACTTTTCCGTATTCATTTTAGAAACGCCCTTGCATGGTAGACAAGCGCTGAAACTTGCGCTGCAGACGTATGCGGGGCTGGCCCACAGCGATACTCAGCGCCGCCTCTGATGATGATGAAATGCAAATGGAAAAGGTCGGGCGGGCAAGCGTGCGGCCACTTTTCGTAAGCGAACCACTCTCCTAATGTAAGCCTTTTTTGACCGCCGGGGATGTATGTGAAAACCATGGCTATATCTCCCGTTCATGGCTGTATTTCGGAGAATTTCGGGCGTTTTCTTCTGTAATGATGCGTTGCAGATCGCCAAAATCGTAGGGCTCATGTTCGTTTGTCAGGGTTGCTAGTCGCACGGCAATCGCTTTTGATATGCGCGGATTCGACTGATAAGCAGCGACTAAATCGCTGCTGTTTATTGCGCGTGAAGTCGTCCAAGGCTTTTCTGAGTCAGTCATTTTGAGTGTCCTTTGGGGCCGGATTGGCCCCGTGGTTGATTAAGGTTTAACGCTCGTGATTATGATCAACAGCCTTTTCGTGCTGTGTTTCGCCAGACGCGGGACGCTCCCACGGCTTAAACTCGACCTTTTCAACAGCCTTTTCGTGCTCGGCTTCGCGTCGCACATCGTCCGTATCACGGGCCGCCGCTTCGTCATACTCGGGCACCGAGTTCATTAGCGCGTCGTGCTCGGCGTCGGCTTTTGCCATGGCTTCAAAATCCTCTTTAGTGAAGTCCTGAAAATCGCTGTTGGCTCCTTCTACGCGATAATCGCCGTACGACGCCCGATTTTCTTGCGCGTCTAGCGCCATGTCTTCCATGCGATCAGCAAAGCTGGGGCTTTCTACGCCATCGCGGTGCTCGCGCTCCAGCGCCGCGTCCCGCGACTGCTCCATTTCCCACTCTTTTGCGTTTGTGTTCATATTCGTGCTCCTTTTAATGGGGCCGGATTGGCCCCGTGGTTGATTAAGGTTTTGCTGTTGTTATTGGCTGATTTGCGGGCTCAACGCGGTAATGACCGTGATTGCTGGTCATGACATAAACAGCTTCGCCTGGCGTAAGATGCACAACGCCCGCTTCTGGAATTGAAAGCGTTTGACCGGTGCCGAGCTTCACGAAAACATCCGTGCCTACGCCGCTTCCGGGGGTGATTGCGTCACCGATGACGCCGCCGCCCAGTGCACCCGCTATCGCACCGATGATCGGGCTACCCATGAGTGCCCCGCCGATTCCTCCAGCAATTCCGCCCGCACCGGCACCCAGGCCAGTCGCTTGATCTACGCGTGCAGAATTGTTGATCTTGATGGGCATGGTGCGAATCACGACGCCCGTCTGAACGCTCTCAGGGGCAAGATTTGAAGAGCCGGAAAATCGGGTTGAGGATAAGGGGATGCCTGTACAGCCGGAAAGCATTGCCGCTGCAAGAACTGCTGTTGCGATTGAGATTTTGCGTTTCATGATTTAATTCCTTTTTGTCGTGAAGTGGTTACGCTTGTGCGCGAAATTCGCGCATTGCATACACCGCGCCGCATTCGCGGTTTTGAGCTATTACCCGCTCTTCCCGCGTCATCGTTTCAAGCGTTTCGGGCGTGAGAAGAACAGGACGCGCAGCATGGTCTTTGCTTAGCAATTCGCGCATTTCGCCTTCGCCATCCGCGAAAGCTTCACACACGTCTTGCGCTACGCTTGGCGGCATATCGCGCAGGCTTTCGTGAGCGTATTTTTCCCAAATTTGCTCGCGCTCCGCTTCAGGCGCGTCCATTTCTACATCGGGTTTTGCGTTCATTTGAAGGGTCCTTTGGGGCCGGGTGGCCCCGTTGTTTTGCGATGGATTTGTTTAGAACTGGTACGCCAGGCCAGCACCCTCGGTAGTCATTGACTGCCCGGGGACGTGCAAATAGCTGACATGGAGGTTGGCAGTGACGTGCGGGGCAATCGCAAAGCCAACTTCCGCTTTGCCCTTGTAAACTGCACCAGAATTGCCGCCGAACGTGGTGAGGGTGTGGCCATAGCCGCCGCCCAGCAAAAACGCCACGTTAGGGCCGATAGGCACGTTCAGATTGACGCCGGCCAAGCCGTAAACGTCCTGAATAGACTGCTGCTGGGTGTAGCTATACGGGATCTGAGAGGTGAAGGAATACCCGTAATTGCTGGTGGTCTGCGTTGTGTAACCCGTTTCCTGCTGGCTGTAATTCATGTTCACAAAGCCCAGGCTGGCATAAGGCTCAAACGACACAGTGCCGCCGGTGTGAACCATCTTGCCCAGGTCTGCATTCATCGAGTAATAGCCACGAGCGAAACTTGCGGACCCATTAGCCACAACATTATTAGAGTAGAGATTGCCCGCGGTGACGGTTACGCCCGGACGTCCGGCATGGCCGGTCATGCCGATGTTGGTATAGCCGATGCCGACCGACGGGTCAGCAATGGCAACAGCCGGGAACGTGGCACAGATTGCCATTGCAACCAGGGCCTTTTTGCTGATACCAAAAGCGATACTGCGATTGAAGATGTGACGATTTTTCATGTTAAATTTCCTTTTGTGTTGGAGCGGGGGCGATTGCCCCCGGTTGGTTTTACTTCGAGATTGCGGCTGCAGTCGCGATGACCGCGGCGGCATACTTGTCTCCCGAGTTCGCCTTAGCGTCGATTTCGCGACGATAAAACACGTTGCTGATGTACCGCTGTGCAGATACTTCCCAGATCTTGTCCATTTGATGATTTCCTTTTCAGTAGTGAGGCAGGAAAATCCTGCCTCTGTATCTATGTGCAGAGCGGAAACAGGGTTGCGCTGCTGCTCCCGTGGTTTTCTGACGTGCCATATAAAGTGCTGCGGCCGCCATGCTGATTGCTGTCACTGCTGCACCTGCTGCTACCAAACCGAGATAAATACTCATCGCTTTCTCCTTCAGTGAAGCGGCGGGTGCCGCTTCTATTACTATGTGCAGAGCGGAAACAGTCGCTTACCGCTCTTTGCTTTCAGGCTTTTTAGCTTGACGCCCGGCTTCGCGCTTAATGTCTTCCCCAGCTTTTGCTACCTGCTCGTCAGTTAGCCCGTGCCGCTCCATAAAATCGGCTTGAATCTTGTTCCAAGGTTTTGTGTCAGCGTCCATTTCCAGATCCTTTTGTGAGTTCTACATAGCTATGTGCAGAGCGGAAACAGCGGGCTTTTGAAACATCAAAGGGGTTCAGAACTTGCGGGATTTTGCCTCGCCCCGCGCAAGCGGGCATAAACGCGGAACGCGGAAGGCTGGGCTTTTTTGTGGCTTTTCTGGTTCGCCGGAGGCGAAACACAATTGCAACCCGGAGGGTGCGATTGTGTGTTCCTGAAGGGAACGGAGACCACCACCGGTGGGCGACTTTATCTTGCTTTTTGTTTGCTTTTTTGGCTTCTTTTGCTTGTCATGCAATTGCATGATGAGCAAAAGGCTAGTGCTTGTATTGAGAATGTCGGACAGATGATAGGACGTGCAATCTGATAGCATGAGAATGTCATATACATGCAATCTCGGCTCTCTCAAATACGCTTCACAACGAGAGAGCCATCACATATGCTTTTCACATGACATTCGTTTAACAAGCTGTTTCCGCCCTGCACATAGATATGTGGGCAGCAAAAAGGAGTTGGTTATGGCGCACATTGTACCGATGGAAGGAATGCCGACGGCGGCAGCGGGCAGGATTGGCCTTTGTCAAAAGGCTATACAGGAAGCGCTGGATACGGGCTTCTCTAAAAAGGAGATAGCCCATGCTTTGGGGCTATCGTACATGACGTTTTTCAGAGCATGGAAATCTCAGAAGATTGTAGTTCCAGAGGAGCGGCAATTGCCGCTGCCGGTGGCGCCGGTGCAAACAATGGCGCCTGTGGCGCAGGCAAGGCAGCAGGATCAAAGCAGGCCTGTTTCAAAGTCGGGAATTATCTCATCAAATGTCATTAATCTTGATGACCCGGCAAATCAGTAGTTTTTTCTTAACCCAAAAGGAGCAAGGCATGAAGAAGTTGATTATCAGTCACGGGGACAAGGGCGGCGTTGGCAAGAGCATCTATGCAATGCTGGCTACTGATTATTTGTTAGATAAAGGGCTGTCCGTTGCCGTGGTGGAAGGCGACGTGCAAATCGGTGACGTGGCGAAACGGTATGCCGGGGTTGACGGTGTGACCGCTTTCAATGTGGATCTGGATAAGTCCGGCAGAGACGCGGAAAACTCGATTGCGGTGCTATTTCGCACGATAGAGAAGCAAGGGTGTGAAAATGTGGTCATCAATTCGCCAGCTAATGCGAAAAAGGCGCTTGATAGCAACGCGGAACTGATCTTGCCGGTCGCGCAGGATCTGGGTTTTCAGGTGTGTGTTGCATGGATGGTTGGACTTGAGGAAGCGAGTGCGGAGATGTCATCCCAGTCAGTTATTTGTGAAATGGCTGACCGGAAAATCGCAGTGGTCAATCGTCATGAAAGCGAATACGACGCTGATTTTATCTGGTTTACGCGCCCGGAGTTCAAGGATGCATGGATTAAATCCGGAGGATTGACCGGCGAAATTCCAGAACTGGCTTCGCGGGTTGCAAGCAAGCTGAAAGAGCACAAGGGCCGGTCTTTGGCTTCGCTGGCCGGACCTGACAGCCCTTTGCATATCGTTGATCGCCAGGTGATAAAAAACTGGCTGAAAAAGGCTTGGTTATCTGCAGTTGTTCCTTTGATTGACGGAGGTGAGTAATGGTTGGCTTGGATGATCTGAATACCGATGAACAAACGGAGGCGGGGGCAACCCCGCCTGTTGAGAGTGTGACCGGCTATGATCTTGTAGAACAATCTCTACCGGATTCGGAGCATAAGCTGCTGGGTCGCTGGGTACAGCGGTACAAGCTCTCTGATGATGATCCCATGATGGGACAGTATTTGGCCGCCAGAGTTGCATACTCTAGTGCCGCAGCCGCTGGCGCCGCCGCGCAAGCGGTTCAAGCGGGGGTCAGCAAGATCCCGGACCAGATCTGGGATGGAGCAATCCGCGCAGGCGGGGAGGTAAAAGGGGAACTGGTTCAAGGCGCAAAACTCTTTGTCGAGGCTTTTGTGGCTGCTGCAGGAAAGCAGCAAACAGCCTTGGTTGCTGCTGGATCAACTCAACAAGCGGATATTCTGGCGGCGGCACAGGTCGGCGCAGACAAGATCAAATTGGCGGCCACAACCCTGACGGCTTCACTGGATAAAGCCGTTGCGGCGAAGGCCGAGCAAGGCGTGGCCGACTTCGCACGGGCTGCAGCCGTGGCCGGGAAAGCCGCTGCCACATCATCCATGGCCGCTCAGCTTTCACGGTCGGCCATGACCATGGTCTTGGCCTTCTGCTTCGCATGTATGATCGGCGCTGGCGGCCTCTGGGGCTATCTGCTGCTGACTCATCGGGTGATGCCAGCGGGTGTTGTAGCTATGTCTGACCCGATGCGTGGCGGAGCTTTTTTGCGCGTGCCTGGTGGCGGGCATGTGGTGAAGTGCAGCGCCGCACTCTGTGTAGTCTACAAAACCGGCATTCCAGATATGCCGTGACTTTTGTCCGAAATCGGACGTGACTCCCCCGCCCCGCTTTTCGCGGGGCTTTTTCGTTTCGACGAATTTCGTCTTTTCATCAGTATAGGGCCATCTGTGCTTTGTGCTGCATTTTCTATGAAAGTGACACTCTGGCGTAGGTCGCGTGGCTAGCGTGCAGCACAGGGCTTGTATGGCTGTCGATTTGAGGCTTGTCCACAAAATCCACGGCCTTCGCCCAGACAACGAAGGGGGTCAACCGACCCCCCGGCGGCAGGCTGGGTTGTGGTCGGCAAGCTGGCGCGTGCGCTGGCTGGTCCTGTCACTTATATGGATGCCTCCATGTGTGCAAGATGATTTTGATGTCTGGCAGTTGAGGTCGGGTTGCTGTCTTATATCCGGCCTTTGATGCAGGATGATAAGCCTGCTGGCCCCGATGGAATCCGCCGGAAAAGTCCTTATCTGTGACACGTCCTCGAAGGACAAGTGACTGCCAGGCTCTCTCTTCCGTGGTCTGACCTGTTTTGCCATCAATCGTTATCAGCCTGCGCAACTCCTTTTGTTGAACTTCAACAATTCTGTAACCGTTACGATATGGAAGCCGCACTCATTGTGTGACTTGTCATATATTCTGTATTTTTCACTAACAGTGCCCAGATGGTTCGGGCCATCTTATTGGCCAATGCCACCACCGTCACATTGTGAGGCCGGCGGCTGAGCAGTTTATCGATCCAGGGGTTCCGATTCTTGACCTGACAATTCACGACCGCCCGCGCTCCGTGGGTGAGCAGTTTTCGGAGATAGGTATCCCCGCGTTTGCTGATGCCCAGTAACCGGACCTTGCCACCGGTCCCACTCTGGCGAGGAACCAATCCCAGAAACGCCGCAAACTCGCGTCCTGAACGAAAGGACTTCATATCTCCCACGGTGGCGATGATGGCGGTTGCCGTAAGAAGCCCCACACCGGGGATAGCCAACAATCGCGTCACAGCTTCCTGGTCTTTCTTCCACAGCGTCAAACGCTTTTCGATATCTGCAATATCCTTGTCCATCTCTTCAAGACGTTTTAATTGCTGGCGAACAGTGTCCAGCAGCATCGGCGATATTGATTTTTCCAAATTGGCCAAAGCATCAGGAACTTCTTTTAGTCCCTTCTGGCGACCTTGCGGCAGATCGGCACCGAATTCGTAGAGCAGACCCCGGATCTGGTTCACTTGCATCGTGCGCATTTTGATCAGCTGCTCCCGAATGCGGTGTAGCGACAGGACGGATTGCTGTTCCTCAGTTTTGACAGCCACGAAGCGCATGCCCGGCCGTTGTACGGTCTCCCAGATGGCCGCAGCATCGGCTGCGTCGTTTTTGTTGGTTTTCACGAAGGGGCGCACAAACTGCGCGGCTATCAAGCGCACCTCGTGGCCGAGCTTTAGCAACTCGCGCGCCCAATAGTGCGCACTTCCGCAGGCCTCCATGGCAACGACGCCGGGTTGGCGGTTGGCGAAGAATTCCAGGAGCCTACGGCGCTTCAACTGTTTGCGGTGGATTTCACCCGTCTCCATATCTACCCAGTGCAACTGCATGACCGACTTTGCCAAATCCAGTCCATAGGTTGTAATCTCCATGATGAGTCCTCCTTGTCCTTCGCGTGGGTAAATTTCCACTTTGGCACCTTGATGCCGTCCGGTTCAAGCGAGGACTCTCCTTCTGAAACTCCCCGCTGCCGGTCCTGTGTAGGGGGAGGCATCCATGCCATCTGTGACAGGAGCCGTCCACAAGGCGGTGGGGTTTGTGGGGAAGGCGGGGATGTGGCATTCTTTTTGATCGAAAGATGAATGGATGTGCAAAGATGCGTGGAATCGCGGTAATCGAAACAGGGAATGGGCTTGCCTTCGTTGCGGTAGTCGAAACCCCGATGAATCACCGGCAATCTACAGACATTGTTGAGCGGGTGACAGCTGAAATGCTGATAGTTGATGCACATTCAGTCGCAAAAGATGTGGCGGCGGACAAGGGCCTTGAGGTGGTTGGGCCAAATTTGGATACGTAAAAGAAAGTAGACACCTTACCAAGGAGGCTCCATGCCAAACCAAGGAACAATCGGCGCAACAAACGGGTTTCAATGCACACATTGCGGCGCATCTTTGCAACCATCGCATATCTGCACCAGCGCTTCAAACGGTGCGCCGTGCGGTTCTCTGCTCTGCCCAGAGTGCGGGAAGCCACAGCAATGTCCACATCGGGACCACTGCCCTCATCAGGGCTTGGATGAGGTTGACTAACTTAAGGCCAAGTGATGATTGGACAACCTAAACTCTAATTGGTTGTGGAACCGGATGCAGAAGGCACGGGAGAGTATTTCATGCGCACAATTGTGTTAAACGGGCATTACCGCAGTGGTCACGGGACAGTATCAACGACATGGGACAGCCTTTCGGGTGGGCACATTCACGAGTTCCCCGAGATAAAAACGTGTGATCGGGGGACCTTCAACGTTGAAGTACCGTACACCCCGCCGAACGATGAAAAGTACCGGAAGATGGCTAAAGAACTTCAACTTCCTCGAGACGATGGAAACCACATATCACCCTGCGCCAGAATAACTCACATTAATGGTCATGCAATCACCTGCTGGATTTATCGCGGTGGGCACGGCGGGGAGAATATTCTAGAACTGCTTTCCGAACACGGATTGGCTGGACACCTTGGTTTAAATCCGGGCGACCGCGTCACAATTACCATAGAAGAGGTGGATGAAGGAACAGAAAATATGCCATCGGCCCCATTTAACAGAGCAGATCGAGCGGGAGGGGTCGCTATCTGACTTTTCGCCGATGGCTGACAAGTCTTGCTAATAATAAGCACGGTAGAGCCTTATCCCCAAAATCCACTGCCCTTGCTCAGACAATAAAGCCCCAACAAGGGCCTGCGGCCGTCTGTGGTTGTAGTCGGCAAGCTGGCGCGTGCGCTGGCTGGTCACTGTGATAACAGGGAGCCGTCCATGAGGCGGTGAGGCGTCCGGATCCGGACGCCGTGAGTTTGTGGGGAAGGCGGGGTTTTGGTAGGCTCATTCGTGCTGTATATCTCACGCAAAAGGACCTATTAATAATGACCAGTGAAACAGTTCGGAATAAAAAAGGGGTAGAAATAAGAAAAGTAACCAACGAAGACGGTTACACGCATTGGGAAGTCTGGAAGGACGGAGTTCAGATCAATGGTCCGTTTTCAGAAGGGGACGCCGAGAGAGCGTATAATGATCTTGTTGATGACTCCGATGATGACTCAGATTTAATTATGCCACTCAAAGAAAAAGAGCCAGAAATCGCACCGAGCACTCCAAAACCTACTGATGACCTTACAATGTAACTCCTACATCATGACTTCGCACCGGCCGAGGCCGGTACTGCGCGGCATTATCAGGCCACGCTTGGGATGGTGGAGCGCTGCCATCCCCTAGATGCTTCCTGATCTGGGCGACAAGGCGCGAAGCGCCAGCCCAGATCATAATATCTAAGATAATCCCCAATCATATTGCCGCGACTGCCCGCTGCGCGGGCTTGTCGTCGCGGCAAAAAGCAGAAAAAGATTTTGCGCTAGTAAAGCGTCTACGACCTCGTATGTGTCAATATACAGGGTCGTAGACACTTTGCTGTGTTTCGCTATTTTATTCGCATGATTTGGCTGGGGGTGGCTATGCCGATTTTCCGCATGGCATTCTGAAGAATCGCCGAATCGCCGATTTGCCGATTCGCTGCTTGCCCGCGATCGGGAAACTCTACAGAAACTACATTGCCAGCCACGCTTATGATGCGTTTTGATCTGCGCCCATTCATCCCACACCTCCAGCAACTCGGCACAAGATCAGCTCCGCCGCCGCGCGGGTGTTTTGGTCCGTCATCGGGTGAGTATACAGATCGTTTGCAGCGTCAGCGATGTGGACTCCATTCCACATGGCCGCGTCAGCGATGCTGCCCAGCGCCTCTAGCAAACCGTCTACGACCTCGTATGATGATATATACGGGGTCGTAGACACTTTGCTGACTGCCAGTTTCCATGCTTCATATCGGACTTGCTGCTGACCATTTTTGAGCAACCAGTCGTTGACTGCGCGATATGATGGATTCTTGTCAGCAGACTGCAATGTGGCAATTGCCGCCTGAGTTTTTTCTTGTGTCGCATCAGCTTTTGAGTCGTTTTTGTTGCGCTTCTCTTCACGGTACTCAGCCACTTCCAGCCCATGCGCAGCCAATCCGGCCAACGGCAGGCCACCAGCGATCCAGATATTGATAGGCCTGTCTTCCGTGGCCCACACCGCGCGCGCGCGGCCAATGCCCTGCACAATGCGGCGGGCATAGTTGTCCAGCACCCATGTCCTCAGATAAGGATCTGAGGGCAGAGGGGCCTTGCTGGTGATAACCTTGTTGCCTACAGTCACATCCACCCCGCGCGCCACTTCAGGATTCCAGTCTGGCGAGGACTTGTCACCAGCCAGACGTTTCAGCATCAGCTCAGAATTGTATGAGAGGGCTTGGGTGGTCGGCGAAAACAGCGGGCCACCAAAAATCAGCATATACCGGCCCTTCCAGTTGTCTTGCCCAACGTCATCCCGACCGAAATAACCCCACTCCGGATCTTCGGTTCTCTCAGCAAGCTCACAATGGGGCATGTATGTCAAAGTGACCGGCACGTTGCCGGTTTCTTCCTGCATCTGTCCTTTCAGTGTCAGCAATGACTCAAGCTCAGACTGCTGATGTGCCTTGTTCTTCCAGGTGCGCCCATGCAAATACTGGTTGTAGTGAACAATCTTCACATGCTGCTTGGCGATGGCGTCCACGATCTGCCCGCCTTTCTGCTGCACCATGTATTCAACTGCGGGGCTTGGGGTGGCGTCTAACAGAATCGTGGGCAAACCTTTCTTGATGCGATCTCCCAGGGTGGTGATCTCATGCACATGGATCACCCCGGCTTCGACAATCGTGGTGCCGGTAGCTATCGACTCCACCAAACCTTTCATCATGCGCAAAGGAACAAACGGCTCATGACCATAGCGAACTTCGGCCTTTTCCCAACGTGCTGTGGCACCTGGAAGCCAGTCAACGTGCAACTCCTTGACCAGCTTGACCATTTCATCTGGAATGGACTGTATGCCTTTCTTGCCAACCGACCGGCCCAGCCATGCGCCTATGCGCTGGAACAGTTCCAGCGCGGCTTGATTGTCAGCGATGATCTTGTCCAGTGCCTCCTGCTCCTCAGCGTCTTCAGCCGTGCGCTTCGACAGATAAGCCGCGGCATCCAGGCACTTGCTAGCATAAAGCCCCATGTCTGAGCTGGTGGCCTCTATATGCCTCGCCAGATCGGGGATCTCATCAACGATGACCAACCGCTCCAGTGTTTTTTCCGGGGTCTGCTGATGGGCCAGCGTATCGCTGTATGACGCATTGGGGCCGACCACTGCCCGCACATGGCTGGCAGCCGCCTGATGGCTTAACCACAGGCAGGCTGGCACGTTATCTGGAAGCACATGATTGGTGTAAAACCAATCCTTTGCATCCATGTATGGCACAGACTTCTCGTGATAGTTTTCCAACACAAACTTTCTGCCATGCTCGCACTGACGGCACGCTGTAAGGGCTGGAACATGGTTGTTTTCCGCCACCAATTCAATGATGGGGTATTTGAAACAGTCTGAAGCCTTGAAGTCTTTTCCAGGTTCAGGATTGGACCGGCCATGGTATCCAAATGCCCCAGCATCTATATAGGGTTGAGCCAGTTCATGCGTGCGGGTCAGGATCAGCATGGGGATCTTCTCAGAAAAATTCTGCAGGATTTCACGCATGATGTGACTTTTGCCTACCCCCGTGGTCACTTTAATGAGTAACGGGGGAAGCTTTGGCCTTTTCAGTTTTTCTTCTTTCCGCTCGTCTTTCGGCATTTTCTGCCATTCTTTTAGCTTTTCCGTATATTCATGAAACGCAACAAGATAGTTGGCCATGGCCTTTTCCATGACTGCATAGGCCAAATGCTGGGCGACGGCTTCGGCAATGGCTTGCGCCGTTTCTGCGTCTTGGGGGCCTTTCTGCTGGATTGCAGGGCCAACCTCAGAAATTGGAGCCAGCGCCAGATTCTCATCGGACTTGTGCCAACTATGGATGATCTCCGCTGCAAATGAATCGGGAGATTGCTTGAGCAAATCATTCCAATCTCGGTTGCCCTTCGCATCGGGCGCGATCGATTCAGGCGGCAGGAGATACACGGCACGACCATGCTCATGACTGATGATCTTGCGGGCGGCAGCGGCACTTTCGCGCTGTCCGGTCTCAGACTTATCATCGTCCACCAGGAATGCTACCAGCGGAGCCCCTTCCCCGGGGCGCAATAATTCGCTCCACGCCTGCAGTCCAGACCAATCCCAGCATACAACGCCTGGGCGGTGCATAGTCTGGACAAACGATGCAACGGTTTCAAATCCTTCTCCTGCTCCCAGAACGGCGTGGTCAGATTCCGGCAGGATGACCGGTGAGCCGGACGCGGCCAAAGTCGTAACGCCTTTCTTGCCCAGCATCATCCTCCCTATCTTCTGGACGCTGCTGTATTTGTCTTCTGCGAGTTTCAAAAAAGTCCGCTGGACACCAGAGATATGCTCTGGCTTTTCCGCTTTACCGATCAGATACATGGGCATCAAAAAGGCAAAGTCAGCACCACACTTTTGCATTTCTGCATCCACGTTATCAGGCTCTCCATCTTCCTTATACCGTGGGTTTAGTTGAGTCTGAATCCGGATCAAGGGAAGGAACTGCACGGGGTCCAGGCCCCGGCTCATGAGGTAGTCATATACGGCCTCACGCATGTCATTATATTGTGACTGATCAGCATCCCAGGCCGCCTGTGCCCAACCTCCGGGCCGCTTCTGCTGAATAGCGGGAATGCCCCGCGCCCATTGAGTTTTGGCCCACTGAATCGAGTCGTTGTCAGCCTTTTCCTGATCTGTTTTCCCGTGAAAAATGGCGGCGGCATCGATGACTATGCCGCCAGAATCAATGCCCAGCCGAGCACAGAGGGCATGGAATGACCCATGCTCTCCTGTCCTGTGGTCTTTGAATGCCCCGGACTCGGCGTTGACCGAAATTGCGTCTAGGTCAGGGCCTTTGAGCCGGAGCCAGCGGCCCGGACGGTACCCTATGCCCGCATGGCTGAGGACTTCTGAGATAGAGATGGAAGCCTTCATGCTTGCACCCCCATCGCATCAAAATCCCAGCCCATCTGAGCCACAACCGCTTGGTCTTGTAGGGATTTTTTTGTATGTACCGGCTCTACGGATATCGGCACATCTCCCTGCCAGACGCTTCTTAGAAAGCCATCCATCCAGTCGCACAGGCATTCGGCTTCGGGCCGCTGGGCATTCCCACGCACGACGTTGCGTACATGCTTGTCGGAATAACCCGTTGCTAGAGCGATTTCGGCCAGACTTTTGCGCTGCAGTAGCAGCGCCAGCACTTCGGGATAATCGCCATCGTACTCGCGCATCGCGCGAGCCCGGATTGCATCTGCATGATCTGAGAGCGAGTCCTGGCGTGCATCCTCGCGCAGACGAGCGTCGATATCTTCGTCTGTCTCTCTGTGTAGAGGTGCGGGAGCCACGCCGTCAAAAACCGAAAATTTTACGTCACGGACGCGCGGGGTTTTGCCCAGAACCGGTAAGCCGTCTCGGCCGACCGGCGGTTCGGGCACTGCGCGACGGAGGTCATATGGCTCAGAGTCGGCGCCGCCCGGCGTGATGTATGCATAATCTGCTGGCACGGCATCGCCTGGAAGGTCGTCATCCCAGCCGGGGTGGGCCTTTTCCCACTCTGCGTAGGCTTTCAAGAGTGCGCGACTCATGATTGCACCCCCGCCTTGCCAGCAAGGGCAATCCGGGGGCGGCCAACCTTTTTACGGGGCGCGACGGGTATCGGTTTTGGGGTGTGCTGTGGGCGGCTTAGGAGCCATTCCTGAACGCTTTCCGGCGTCCACCTGGGGCCACGGGCGCCGGGGATACTGATTGCTGTAGGAAGCAACCAAGGAGTTTTGCTGAGGATGTTTTGAAGGGTTTTCTTGCTGATGCACAGATACGAGGCCAGGGCGGCCTGATCATAAAGCTGGACAACGGGTCGAGGCGGTTCTCCGTCAGAATTGCCGTCGCCTGACTCTATAGATGAACGAGCTGAAGATCCGCGCTGGCGGGTGCGGCGTGGGGCTGCCCTTCTGCTGGAAGATTTTTTGATACTGGTGGCGATACGCTGCAGGCGACGAGATACGCCATCTCCAGGCCTCACGCATGAAAAAGGGTCGAGAGCGTTTGTGCCCGGGAAGGTCAAGAAGATGTTTTTGTTTTTCTGGTTTCTTCCGGCGCCGGTGAAAGCAGCACGGCCAAAAAAACGGACTGACTTAACGGAATTTGGGTTCATTTGCATTTGCTCCTCAGTAAGTCTCAGCTGCGTTTTTGATTTTGAGGGAAGGTGCTGAGTCACCTTATCGCTGCCGCTATCCCTCAGCTACAAGCATACGCGCTATTTTTAGACCGCGCAAATACCAACCTCATGATTATATTGTCAAAAGTGGCTTTCAGTGATATACCATAACCCATACATTAGGGTGTGCTGATGCGATTGCGGCCAATGAATCCGGGGTTTTTTGGAAGATTGAAAATAAATTCAAATTATTTTTGGTGTGGGTTTGGGGGTATGGCTTGGAACGTGGTCACTGTGACGGGCTGACTGACGTTTTTATCGAAAAGCCGTATGCCGCTGCGCTCAATTTCGCGCTCAATTCATGTTGGGAATGGCAGGGAATATTAGGGAATGGCAGAACGCATAACAAATTGTTTTTATTATTGTTACTTGCTTATCTTGTTGATGTAAAAGGGCACTGATTCGGCCTTCTAAGCCGTAGGCTACAGGTTCGATTCCTGTCAGGCGCACCAATCAAAACAAAGGCTTAGGAGAATATCCTGAGCCTTTTTTCATAAATTCCACACTAGAATACACCAGTGCCACACGCACAAGCTATTACTTCGTGTTATCAGGGAGTTGAAATTTTCAGCGGCTTGTTTAGTGCTTTCGGAAAGCATATATTTGGCTACATGCAAAATCTGGCTGGAAACCTATGGCCTCAGAGTCCAAAAACCTTGATGATATCTACTTGCCTTGGGTTGGAAGGTGAAAATTGCAGAAGAGCGAGTGCAGAAGGCTTCTGGTAGGAATGAGATTGTGTCCAGCTTGCGGAGCGATGATCTCTATCCCCCCCCCGCAACCCGGTCACAGATGCCTCCTGTAGACTGGAAGCAGTCGTTGGGGCGGGGTAAGATCTGGTCTGCAGTGTGGTATCATGCCTCGGGAATCGCTGCTGGAATCAGTCGAAGTTGCTTGTTGATCCCTTTAGGAAAGCTTGGGGATGCGGCATTGTATACTAGTATTGGCACAGGACGTAAGCCAATCGAAGATATTCTGGTGGAAACCAAACAAGATATAACCCGGAATTTATCGATCTGATGGACTGAAAATTATAGTGACCAATATTAATTTCAATCAATGTATCGGCATAACTGTGCGAATCATTTGAGACGAAGAAAGGATGGACCATGAAAAGCTTTGACTCACGCGCATACAGTATTAATGATTTTGTGGAATGGGACAAACAAAAACAGCTTCAACTTAACCCGGCATTTCAGCGTCGGCCAGTATGGAGTGATAAGGCTAAAAGCTATCTACTAGACACAATAATTCGCGGAAAACCAATACCGAAAATATTTATCAGGCAAAAAATAAATGTTACCACAAAAACGTCATTACGGGAAGTGGTGGACGGGCAACAGCGTCTTCGAAGCATCTTGTCTTATATAAAAGATGGATTTGTAATAAGCAAAAGTCAAAACTCAGAATATGGTGGTCTTCGCTTTAGTCAGTTGTCGGAAGATGTTCAGGCGCAAGTGCTCTCTTATGAAATATCTGTCGATTTATTAATTAACTTGCCGGACGCTGAAATACTAGACATATTTAGCCGTTTGAACTCATACGCAGTAGTTTTAAATGAACAAGAAAGAATTAATGCCACTCATTTTAGTTCTTTCAAGATACTTGCGGATAGTCTTGGGCGGAAATATTACGATTACTGGACAACGCAAGGAATAATTTCATCACGGAATATCCTCAGAATGCAGGAGGTGAACCTAGTGGCAGATTTGCTGATTGCGATGCGCGAAGGCATAAAAGCGAAAAAACAAATAAAGAAGTACTATGATCAATATGAGAATAACTTTATTGACAACCCAGATGAAATAGAAAATAAATTTGACAATACTATTCGCTTGATAGCTAATATTTTTCCGGAAGGCTTGTCAAACACAGAGTTTAGTAGGCCTCACCTGTTTTATTCTATCTTTACTGCGGTTGCACATTGCTTATATGGTATACCCGGCATAGATGCAAGCAAGAAAGTTAACCTAGTTGATGGTCGTTCGATTGAAAATGCGCGCAACGGTTTAGACAGAGTTGGCGAATTATTTGAGAGTAAGGATGTTTCTGGTTTTTCCGATGCTGACATGCATTTTATTGAAGATAGCCGACGCGCTACAACAGACGGGATAGTTAGAAAAAGGAGATGCCAGTACCTCTTGGATCTCATGGTTTGAGGTGATGCTGTGGCGCTTAATGATATACTGAGCAATTTCCGTGCTGCCGTCAATCAGTGTGACACACTAATCAACAGCGCGCATCGATTGGATGCTTCTCTGGACTACATATTTACCATGGATGATCGGCAACAGATCACTATGGCAGCATTTCTTAATATGTTTGTAGCGTGGGAATCATTCCTCGAATCCGTGCTTATAGAATATATGTTGGGGGCTGCGACATTAAATGGCCAAGTGCTAGTTTCATATGTTAGACCTTACGATGTGGATCATGCGCGCAGACTGGTTCTAGGCGTCAATCGTTTTTTTGATTATGCTAAGCATGACAATTTTCGAAAGATTGCAAATTTATACTTAGATCAGGGTTATCCATTTGAATTAATTATCAGCGGAATGAGTTCTGATTTAGCAGATCTCCGTACGATGAGAAATGCTTCTGCTCACCTTTCTTCTTCTACCCAGGCCGCACTGTATGCTCTTTCAATAAGAATTCTTCCGAACCGACCACAGGTTACCAACCTTTATGATCTATTAATATCTATTGATAATCGTTCAACTCAAGGAGACACTGTTTTCTCATTTTATAAAGGGAAACTGCTATCAGCGGCACAAATGATTGTAACTGGTTATACATAATGGTATTTTTACGTCCGCGTCTTAAAAGGCGTAACTTGGACCTGTCTGAGGAATGACCGTTTCCGCTACGACCCGGTCATTCGCATGTCGGGGGTCGGGGATGATTAACCACAAGGCAGAGAATTTGATCGCCGTGCCACGACCGCTTGTTCAACCCTGTTCTGCACAGAACGGCACATATTGAGAATGACTCCAGTCAACGACTTCTTGCATACTACAGGCATTTCTCCCTCAGACTTCAGGTAGTCCACTCACGATTTTCTGCGACTCCACACTCACACGCACCACCTGCTGCACCAATCTGAAAATGTATTCAGGATCGTCATGCTCACGGCACCAGTCATTCGGGTCGTTCTTGATGCCGCTGTCCTTGTCCACGACGATCCGGTAGCGCTCCATGACCCACTCGATAGCCGGTTTACCATTCACCACATAATCGTAGGCTTCGACGGGGATGCCCTTGATGGTGATGTGGGGATTGTACTCGATGATGCTCTTGTCTCTTTCCCGTCCGGTCAGCTTTGCAAAAGCCATTTTTTCGACATGGTAGAGCGAGAATGGCGGCAGGCTCTTGGCATTGTTCTTGATGATGACCTCTAAGCCTTCATACAGGGTCAAGGATTCATAGTTCAGGTGTAGATCAGCCAGTTGTCGCCCTGCCCTGCTGAATGCCCAGAATGCCTCTTTAGCCGCAAGCATCGGGATTCTGGGTAGCATCTTTTTCAGGTCGTTAGCGTAGCGCGTCCTGTAGTCCGGCGCATGCAGAATGCCGTAGATGGCATAGAACATATCCTCTTTGGTGATCGCGTCATCCTGATAGTGTTTTCGGTAGTCCGTCAGGGCCACATCGGTGATGGCATCCTTGCGAACGAAACCATCGCTATCCGCTGCTTCAGTGCTTGAGTTATCCAGCTCGTCTAGCAGACCTCTAGTCTGATGGGTCGGCACATCTCCCTTTTCCTTCTCATAGTAATAGAGGGGGAAGCATTGACCACCGGCGATAAGATGGAGGTTGGGTATGGAGTCCACCATCAGACAGGAAAACCCCTTGCTTTCGCCGATGCCTGTTACGGAGATGGCGAGGTTTTCATGATGGGCCGTGGGGTAGAGTTTTTCTTTGAAATACTCATTGAACTGCCTGTCATAGTAGACCCAGAGCTTTGAGAATGGGCGGTATAAACCCACACCGATTTTTTCCCCATCAAACTGTCCAAGCTTGTTTCGTGACAAGGAACCGATCAACCCTCTTGTCCACTTTATTTTCTTCGCGTACATCGCGATTAGTTCTTTGGCCTTTTTTTCACCGCCACTACCAGCCGCGAGGCAAGTTAAGCCGTAAAGTCCCACCTGCTCATTATAGAAGTCGATCATGCGCCGGATATTGGTCCGTAGCGCATCCTTGCTGGCGTTATATACCCAATCGTCACGGCTAGTTTCTATCCCACGAGACCGCATGGAGAATATGGCCTTGGGATCATCATTCAGCGGAATGAAGCTATCGAAGTCATCGCTTCGCGGGTTGATCCAGTCATGGCTTGCATTGGGTTCGATGCGTGTCCACTCCACCCCTTCGATGCCACCCGCTTCCTGTAGCATGGCGAGTTTATCTTCACGGCTGAGGTAATCACCGATATCCCTGTAGTGAATCTCGCAAGGGCCGGTCTTGTCGGGATTCTTCACCAGCAAAGTGATTGCTATTGGGGTGCGGCTGCCTGCATCAAAGACGTTGCCCGCCTCCTTACGACGTAGCTCACCCTGAGTCCTTGCGTTGCCTCGCAAATTGAACACATAGATGCTGGTGAACTCTTCATCCAGCGACTTACGAAAGCCATCCATCGTATTGCCATCGATCCAGCCGCCGTTACTCACAAAACACACCACTCCTTGATCCTTGATCCGGTTGGATGCCCAGCGGAAGGCACGGATATAGCTGTCGTAGAGGCTGTTTTTGTTGGTGGCTGTAGAGTGTGCCGCATAGGTCGTCCGTATGCTCTCATCCAGACTCTCGTACTTGAGGTTCTGATTGTTGTCGTTGGCGTTGTCCTGCCCTACGGAGTAGGGGGGATTCCCCATGATGACGCGGATGTCTGCCTGATTCTGGCGTTTGACACGCTCACTGTTTTCTGACGAGAACATGGCTGTTTTTGCTTGCCCTTTCTGCTCCCCCATCTGGAAGGTGTCCGTCAGCACAATGCCGGGAAATGGGGCGTATTCACCCTGAATCCGGTCATGATAAGCCGCTTCGATGTTGATGGCCGCGATGTAATAGGCCAGCAGCACGATTTCATTGGCGTGCATTTCGTGGAGGAACTTGTGCGGCAGATCTTCTACAGGGATGAGGTCGCTCTGGATCAGGCGCACTAAGAAGGTGCCCGTGCCCGTGAACGGATCCAGAATATGGACATGTTTATCTGCCAGACCCACACCGAATTCCTGCCGCAGCGCGGCATCGGCGCTGTTGACGATGAAGTCCACGATCTCGATGGGCGTGTACACAATCCCAAGCCGTTCGGCCAGTCTCGGGAATGCGGTGCGGAAGAATTTATCATACAGCTCTACGATCACCCGCTGGCGGGCTTCTGGGTTGTCCAGACCAGAGGCGCGTTGCCGCACACTGTCGTAGAATTCCTGCAGCCCTTCGGCTTCTTTCTCCAGTGCCTGCCCTTCCAGCACATCCAGAATGCCCTGCATGGCCTGTGAGACGGGGTTATGGCGCGTGAAAGCGTAACCCGAGAACAGGGCATCAAACACCGGACGGGTGACGATATGTTGAGAGAGCATTTCCACCGCTTCGTCACGGCTGATGTTGGGATTGATGTTCTCCCGTAATCCACTCAGGAAGTCATCAAAGGCAGCCTTGTGTTCTGGCAGCGGGTTTTTGAGTAACGCTTCGATCCGCATGGTGTGCCGTTCAGCAATCTCGGCCACATCACTGGCCCAAGATTCCCAGTAGCGTCTGTCACCGCATTTTTCGACGACCTTGGCATAGATGGCATCTTTCCAGCGATCCAGATTTTCTTCGGAGAGCAGGAATTCGGCCTGTGTGCCTTCGTTCTCACCTCCTACGCGATCTTTTTTGGGTTTGTCGCTTCCACCGACCCCGATGACGTTGATCTTGTCGTCTTTCTTGCGGTTCAGGTCGATGGTGGCGAATTCTTTATCCAGCCGATCATCGTGAGCACGGAGGGCGTTGAGCACCTGCCAGACCACTTTGTATTTCTTGTTGTCATCGAGGGCTTTATCGGGGTCTTTATCGGCAGGGATGCCAATAGGCAGAATGACGTAGCCGTATTTCTTACCCGGGGCCTTGCGCATGACCCGACCCACGGACTGGACGACGTCGACGATGGAATCTCGGGGATTCAGAAAAATCACCGCATCAAGGGCGGGGACATCCACGCCTTCAGAAAGGCAGCGGACATTGGTGAGAATCCGGCAGGTGTTGTCGCTGCTGTGGATGTTGTCCTTGAGCCAGTCGAGCTTGTGATTCCGCAGCATCACATCCATCGTGCCGTCGACGTGATCCGCTTCCAGCAGGAGGGAGTTGCCCTCGTCGTCCTGCAGTTTTTTGACGACTTCATCGAATTCTTTAGCCAGCAATTTGGAGTGAGCGATGGTGCCTGCAAAAGCGACGGCTGTTCGCATGGGCTGGGTATCACCCGAAAAACTCATAGAGCCTTCTATACTGCGTTTGGCGAGCCCGTTCCAGCAGCCGACAATCTTCACCGCGTCATCCAGCTTGAGTCCATCGCCGGAGTCTGCAATGCGATCTTCCAGATCCTTGAGGATGCTTTCTTCATCCACGGCGAGGATCAGCACCTTGTAGTCAGAGAGCAGTTCCCGATCCACGGCCTCAGCAAAGCTCAAGCGATGGAAAACGGGGCCGAAGTGGGCCTCATTGCTCATGGAGTAAACGAGATGCCCCTTGTCCTCAGCCTTCTTGCTGGCATCGTCTTTGTAGATTTTGGGCGTGGTGCGCATTCCGGCGATCGTGGGCAGTGATTCCGCTGATCGTGGGCACCCCCGAAAAGCGTACATTCTGGTCACCGCCATTTTATGCTCAGGTGGTCACGATGGGTCAACTTTTGGTATTTCGT
>JAAOMR010000102.1 GCA_018853935.1 Acidithiobacillus ferrivorans | reverse complement strand
GACGGGATGTATGACGGTATGTCTGCTGGATACAGCGGGCATGCAAAGCCCGCCTATAACAGCACTACAGAAAGGCGGCGAAGGTATTCGGGTTGTTTTTGCCGGGGATCGTGATGCCAGCCGTGCAGGGATGCCACCGGCAGGGCAGTCAGCGGCACTATTGGGGGCCGCAAAAGTTGTCTCGGCAAATCCAGCACTGAAGGTTTCTATCGTGCTCCCTCCAAAAGTAGGTGAGGATTGGGCGGATATGGCGGAAGGGTTTGCTCCCGGCAGGGTTGCAGAGCGATTGAATAGTGCAGTCATATCTGTAACTGCAGATAATCGCCGCATGTTCAGCGGCAGGGCAATAGCTATAGATAGTGGGCATTTTGCTATGATAGACAGTTTTCGGAAAGAGATCCGAGTTTTCACCGCCCGTGAGGTGGACAGAATGCCCACACATGGGGAGGAGGTTACAGTTGCCCGTGGGGCTGTGGCTTCTGGTCGGTACAATGTGACACAAACGAAAGAGCAGGTATTACAAAGACAAAGGAGCATTGCATGAATACCAATACTAAACAGATTCAGAACGAAGCATACACAAACATGGGAAAATGCGTGGGCACGCTCTCTGATGAGGTGCTTGGCACACCAGTTCACGAGGCGGCGCAGTCGGTAGACCGACACTTGAAAGAAAACCAGCGACTGATCGAAAAGGTGGATACCGCCCTGGACTTTATGCCCAGGACCAAGGATCTGGTCGGGGAATATCTGACGCTGACCAATGCAGCCGCCAAGAATCTGGCAACATCGGTGACTCATGTGTCGGAGCTAGTCCACAACGAGGGGGCCCTGGCGCATGCCGTACCTGCCGCAGATGCAGTGACCAAGGGTGGTGAGGTCTACTGTCAATCGAGTCAAGACTTGCTTAGTGATCTCTCCACTCACACGCACGATAAGGATACACAATATCAATTAGGTGTGACCTCTGGGCATTACAAAGCCGCACAGGAATTGATGGCGGAAAAAAGAATGGATGGATTGATGCATTCTCTACGATCACCTGAGCTTGTGATGTATGCCTTGGAAGATGCTTTGGCAAACAAGTTGGTGGAAGTCAGCAAAAAGCAGCACACGGGCATTGTGCTAAATGCGCTGGATGCTGGTGATGAAAAGCATGACACGCTGATAATGGCCGATGCCCATAAAAAGTTGTACGTACTATCTATAGAAAAAGGGCACGGCTTAGAGCAAGGTGATATTGCCCGGGCGTCGAGAAAATCACTGGATGACTCATTTAGTACGTCACGTGTGAATGAACGTAAGCAGGATCTATCACAAGGCATAGGAGCTTAAATTATGACTGAAACGACGACACCGGAAGTAAACAAAACCCAGCAGCAGCAGAACCAGGCACAGGCGGCGGAACCCCAAAAAAGGAAATCCCGCTTGGAGAGTTATTCCCAGGCGTATGCCCTTTCTGAGACCAAAGTGCAGAAATTGCTGGGTCATGCTAAAGAGCAGGAGGATGAACTGAAAGCCTGCAATGACCCACGTGCAGCGAGAAAGCTGACAGCAGAGGTAATGACGACTTACACGGAGGTAACCAAAGCTACCAAGAGCGCCGGGCGCAACCTGGAGGCTTATCTACGTGAAGAAAAATCGGAAGAGCGCCGCACGGCTCGTACAGAAGCATTGGGGAAGCTGGTCACAGCGGTCAAAAACGCCATTCACAGGGGATTTGAGGCCATCATGCCTAAAATTCCGCAGGACTTGCAGCAGCAGAGTGTCGATTATGTGGCTGCAATGGAAAATGTGGTGGACGGTGTGGGGAAAGAGATCAAGGAATTAACTGCTCGGGTTACTGATCTAGAAGCCAGCACGGGAAAAGCCAAAGCAGTTGATGCCCCACTGGCCTCTGCGGCACCACCTGTTACACCAAATGGTGATCCACGTGTTAATAAGGCGTTGGATGCGGTGAGTGCAGGCAAAACAGAGGGCATGAGCATGGAGAACCTGAAAGCAGCACTCAAAGATCAGCAATCAGGAGCTTCAGGGCAGGGCATCAAGCAGCCCTATGATAAAGGTATTGGCGACCCGCCAGCCGCTGGTGGTACAAAACTCGGACAGGCAGTTAAAAAGAAAGCGGAAGAGCTTGGGCAGTCTGCCAAAGAGCACGGTATAGACATTGGGGACGATGGCCGCAAGGCACAACAGGCAGTCATGGACAGTGCCGACCGTCTAGATACCAGCATTGATGCCGTAAAATCAGCACCTGCAGCGGAGGTAGCCCGTGCGTGGACGGACTTGGCAAAGTCTGCCAACAACATGACCACCGCTATCGGTGGTTTTGGTAAGCACGTCATGGCAAAGGCTGCTGAAAAGGGTGACAAAGTTCGCAATATTATTGGGGAAAAGGTGAGAGACATGTTCAAGGCAAACAAACAGGCGGTGGAGCAGTCGATTCCTGTGGCAGAAATGGAAAAGCTCAGGTTGCAGTCTGCGGAACAGGCTAAGCAGATTGCCGATTTGCAGGCGCAGACCATGGAATTGCTGACCCAGAACCGCATACAGGCGGCCAAGCTGCAGCCCGCCGGGCCGGAGAAGGCTGCCATGGTGCAGGCTTTACTGGAAAATGGGGTTTCTACCAACAAGCTCAAGGATTTGGCTACTCCGGCGGAAACTCTGAAGCAGTTCACTGGTCGTGCGCAAAAAGTAGGTAATGGTGTTGCCCTGGTGGACGAAAAGGGCAAACTGGTCTTGCTGGACAAGGTGGCAGCGGAAAAACTGGAGCACATCCGCAACCGTGATGAGATCAGCGTTTCCCGCAAGGATCCGCAGTCCGAATTCGCTTTTCGTAATCGCACCATCGAGCAGACGCTGGGTCAAGGCAAGGAGGGCAAAGAGCGGGAATGATGTCCCATTTTTGTCTTTGTCTCGGCAAATCCATGGGTAGGGGAACACAAACTTGGGTAACAGACAAAAGGAGTCGTGTGATGTTGATGACTGAAGATCTTAACACTAAGAATATGTGGTATAAGTTATTGATAGCCACAGCCATTGTCGGTATTCTGGCTCCAGCTATGGGGCTGTTTGGACTAATACCTGAAGTGTGGGGCGATAGCGTAGGTTTCGCTGCATTTGTGGTTATAGGGTCTACAATGATTTTTTGATTAACAAACAAAGGGGCAAGGACAATGCAAAATAAACCATTGATTATACAGGCGTGCGAAACACTTGGGGTACCACCAGGCATCAAGGTCACTGATCTGCGGTCGCTAGTGGAGTTAAAGTTGAAGATACTGCCGGAAGGTAGCAAGGAGGCCAACATGACAAAGATGGCTTACGATCTCCTTTCTACCAAGCTCCCCGAAACACGAATACAGGAATACAACGCCGCAGCGTTCGAGTGGGCCAAAGAAACGGCCATGACCGAGCAGGGTGGACGGCCCACAGTTGCACCGGTTCAGCCAGCGGTAGTGCCTGTTCAGCCACGGGCAACCGTGCAGGCTCAGGCTGTAGCCCCAGCAGTGCCCGGTGACACAAGAGGGATGAGTGGACATGAGCAGTATGAACTCGGAAAAGCACAGTTGCGGGCACTGGTTAAACGTGATGGCAAGAATGCTCCGGCTTGGGCGGTTGCCCTGAGCCGGTAGGGGGTTTTTTATGAACGATGGACACACATTAAATCTGCACTTGGTCGGCCTGGCACGTGGCGAGGAAAGTTACGCCGCAGCCTTCAAGGAAGCGCAGGCGCTGAAGAAGCAGCTATCGGACCTGTTCGGGGGAAAAGATTTCGCCACGCCGCCCAAGGAGCTTCCGAAAGACCCCATGGAGCGAGCCAAGTTGGCCTTGGATAAGTCCAAGCCGCTCTCGCACAAGCAGGTCAAGGAATTGCTGACCGACGACAACCCCATGGTGCGTCGTGCGGCCCTTGAGGCACGTACTGAACCCGCCAACATTAGCCATGGTGTCTATACAGGGCAGATGATGGGTGGTAAGCAGAATGGTGATGAGAGTCGGTATGCGGTACAGGACCACGGCGACAAATTCATTCGTCACGAGACTGCACGGCTGGATCGTGGCGCTATCGATGGTGAGACGGCGCAGATACGCTACAAGAACGGGCAGGCGCACGTAACCGGCATCGAGCAGAAGGTGGAACTGGAAAAGAAGCTGGAGCGGGAAGGCTTGCGCCCGGCAGGGTTGGGTCGTGGTTTGGGGATGTCTCCGCCGGGTGGCCCATCCCTGTAAAGTGTGATTATTGACTTTATAGAGGCACAGTGTATCATAATGTAAATGCCTTCAGGAGAGTCAGCATGCTGAAATATGTTGCCAGTACCATCAAAAAGAATCTCTTGCCGGGGGAAAAACCACTGTATGTGGCAATCCAGACCCCGTACCGGTTGGTGCCAACGGCCATAGGTTCAGCTATTTTGGGTATTGGTTTAGCTGGCGGGGCCGGGTGGCTGGGCTATCACGGCATTAATGGTCACACACTGACCCCCGGTATGACTGCCCTGGGCATCATTATGGGTCTGTGCACCGGACTCTTCGCCTTCGCCAGCCCGTACATTAGTTATATGACCAAAGTGATTGTGCTGACCCCACGGCGACTACTGTTGACCAGCCAATACGGTTTTAACATCAACGAACTGCCCCTCTATGGCATACGTGATGTGCAGATGTTTCGGCCTATGTCCGGCTTGCTGTGCAAGTACGGGCATGTGGCGGTGACTGCCGGTGATGGCCGTGTGTTGGTGTTCCGGTATATCCCACGGCCAACAGAGTTTATGCAGGCCATATCACAGGTAGCTTTCCCACAAATGCAAAATGGTCTGGCCGTGGGTGGGGTGTATGCACAATACAACCCCAACGCTGCAGCCCCAAGGAATTAAAACCATGCGTATTCCTCTGCTATCCGGTAAACCAAAAATTGCCCAGGGCAACGTCATGGCGAATTTGCCGGACGCCAAGCCAAAGTCCGTCCTCAGTAAAGCCATCGGCGGTGCATTACTAACGGATTTGATTGGCTCATGGGTTACGGCCGAGTATGTTGCCCAAAGTGCGGGTTTTCCTACCGGTGTTGAGGGTTGGATAAAAGGCAGTATGTACTGGCCTTGGGCACCTTTGGATTGGCTGCCCTTTGATGCGGCGAGCACTCTGTCTTTTTACACTGCAGTCCAGGTGCTTTCCGCCGCTGCAGGGTATGGTTTGTACAAGGTGTTTAAGTACAAAAGCGACCGGAAGTTCAAAAAGCGCAAACTGGATATCCACGGCTCGGCACGTTGGGCGACGGAGGATGATGTACAGGCCACCAACTTGATAGACCAGTCTGACGGCGTGTATTTAGGTGCATATCCGATGCCGAATGGCGGCACGGCTTATCTCAAGCACAATGGCCCTGAACATATCGAAGTCATTGCCCCAACCCGCTCGGGCAAGGGTGTATCCATCGTTTTGCCGACCCTGCTGTCCTGGCGGCATTGCGCAGTGGTCTATGACATAAAAGGTGAACTCTGGGGAATTACTGCAGGGTGGCGCAAATCAATTGGGCAGAAAGTGCTCAAGTTTGAACCATCGGCCATGTCCGGCAGTGCGGGATTCAACCCCCTCGAGGAAATACGGATCGGCACTGACTATGAAGTGCAGGACGTGCAGAACATTGCCACCATGATCGTTGATCCGGACGGCAAAGGTCTGAATGACCATTGGGCGAAAACGGGTCACGCTTTGCTGGTTGGTTCCATCTTGCATGTATTGTACTCAGACGACTGCAAGGACAAGACATTGCGAGGAGTTGCCAGTTTGCTGTCCACCCCCGGCCAGCCCGTGCGCAAGACGTTTGAAGACATGATCAATGGGCCACACATTGTTAATGAAGAGTCGTGGAAGGCCCGTGGCTGGGAGGATGGCACGCATCCCGTCGTGGCAGAAGCCGCACAGGAAATGCTGAACAAGGCGGAAAATGAAAGCTCGGGCGTTATTTCTACCGCCATGTCGTTCCTGACACTTTACCGGGATCCCATCGTTGCGGCCAACACCTCAAAAAGCGACTTCCGGATTGATGACCTGGTGAATGGTAAGGACAAGGTGACGCTTTACCTGGTGGTCCCGCCGTCCGATGCGGACCGCTTGCGCCCGCTGATTCGCCTCTTAATCAACCAGATTTTACGGGCACTCACAAAAGAGAAAATAAACATCGTCAACGGCCAAGGCGTCAGCCCGAACAAGCACCGCCTGTTGTTTCTGATCGATGAGTTCCCATCCTTGGGCAAACTCTCTATCGTGCAGTCCGCCATCGCTTATCTGGCGGGGTACGGCATCAAGCTGCTGATCATCATCCAGGACTTCGGGCAGTTGCGGTCAGCGGACGCCTACGGACACGATGAGTCCATTTCGGCCAACTGTCATATCCAGGTATTTTTTGCGCCGAAAATGATTACAACGGGTGAAGAAATATCGAAGATGGCGGGCAATCAGACCCTGCTGCATGAAACAGAATCAAGGAGCGGCAAATCGAGCAGTATGGACGGGCTGAATCAGATTAGTCAGTCGGACCAGTATCATGCCCGCCCGCTGATAACCCCGGATGAAGCCATGCGCCTGCCAGCCGCCAAAAAGGAAAAATTCATAGACAAGGATGGACAGGAAAAAGAGCGGATTGTGGAAGCCGGTTGTGCGCTTACTTTTGTAGCTGGGGCCAACCCGATCTTCGGGCGGCAAATTCTGTACTTTCTGGATGAAACCTTTAAACGGCGGTCTTTGATGGTCGCACCGCCAGTAAGTGACACGCTGCTGGATGCTGGCTACCAGGCCAGCAAATTGGCTGAAGAGGGCACCCGGCTGATCGCTTCAGGGAAGTCCTTGCTGGATCTGGCTAAACGCATATTAAGTACGGTTCTACCACATGCGCCCGTAACGGAAATTATGGTGGAGGCACCAAAGGAGCAGGTACAGCCCGTCCAGGAATCCACAATGCAGGAAGCCCAGAAACAGGATTCAGAGGCAGATCTGGATGCGCAGTTGGCCCGCATTGTAGCGGCTGCAGCAACAGATGAGGCCGAAAAAACAGAAAAAACCGAAGAAACCATACCCTCAGCGGCCACAACCGATGCACCTGTGGCACCACCTGTGTTGCCCTCTGTAACCAACACACCAGCACCGCCACCAGAAACCACACCGGCGGCAACAGACGTGGAGGTATCCAGCAATGATGATGACGATGACTGATACGGCACAGGTGGTGCAGCAGTGCAGCGGCCCAGTAGCCCCCGGGTTGATGGCATTGATCGTGGCCCATGAGAGTGGTGGTCACCCGTGGGCCATCAACGTCAATGGGTTATCCGACGGGTCTATGACATTCCCCAACAAGTCGCTGGCGGTTGCTACCGCTACGCATTACATTCGGCTGGGCTACAAGGTGGACATGGGTCTGGCACAAGTGGATTCAGAGAATCTGGGGAGGTTGGGCCTGAATGTCAGCCAGGCTTTCAGCCCGTGTACCAACGTGAAAGCCGGTGCGGCGATTTTCTCTGGAGCCTGGAAGGGTGCGCAGGCCCATGGCTTTTCCGGCGGAAACCGGTTGATGGCGGCATTGAGTGCCTACAACTCGGGAAACTATCGTGGAGACTGGGGCTATGCCGATGCGGTGCTGCATGGCACGGCGGTCGGCGGGGCCATCCAGTACACCCAGACATATGCGGAAGTGGTTCAGAAAGCAGGCCCATCACCGTTCATGGCAAGCCCGTTCATCACCGTTTCCGCACCGCCGATTTGGATGGCGAACCGGACAGTGGCGCAGGCCCGTATGCCGGGGTACTCACATTGGGGCTTGCACCTGTCGCAGCCTGCAGGGCCTGCAGGGGGTTTCCGGTATGCAAAAGAAAATGACTGAAACACTGCACAATGAATCATTGTCCCGTGCCGGGGTGGTGGTGCATGTGGTCCCGAGTGGAAAAGGCGGAAAACCGCAGTGGCTGGTTGTGGGGAAAACAGGCTGGATAACTGAGGCCGCCGTGCGCACCTGTCAAACTGATCGTGCAGTGCTGGAAATATTGGAGCAGGTGCAAAGCGGCCGGTCATTTTCCACATTGAATATGTTGTTATGGGCATGGGTGGCATTCAGTGTGTTTATTTATGCCCTGTTAAACGCATTCGTAGCGGTTCCTGTGCTTATTATCGGAATCGTTAAAATCACGAGATTCAGGAGGGACGCATGAATGTGAGGTTTAAGCCAAAAGTGGCCTTCATCATCTTGGCAATTAGTAGCTTGACGCTGACTACAGCATGGTCGGCCTCTAATGCTTTTTATCTGAATGAGCAAAGCGATTGTTTGCCATTCGGGGTTTATTTACACGAAAGTACCGGCGCATTGTCCGGTAACCCAGTGAAAGACGGTCAAATCATTCGGGTATGCCCACCAGCATCAGCGGCATCCCTGGCGTTATCCAGAGGGTATGACAAACGGTGGCGGGGCTCTGTCTGTTACAAGCAAGCAGAACCTTTTTTAAAGGAGATCGTGGCAACCCCGGGGCAAGTAGTCAATGTGACGAAGAGGGGTGTTACCGTGGGCGGTAAACTTCTCCCCAACAGCGCACCGCACCTTACTGACCAACTGGGCCGCCAGATGGTGGTGCATTGGGGGAGGCACGTCATTAAAGCAGGCCACGTTTGGCTCTGGGCGCAAAATCCGTTGGCTTACGACAGCGCCTATTACGGGCAGGTTTCTGTGAATAATATCTTGGGGTATGCAAAACCGTTGTGGACCAGTAAGGCAGTTGTGCAGGTGTCATATTGATTCCTGTTTTTTCATAGTGTGTAAATTGGCAGGCCACATGGCTTTGACAGTTTGTCCCGGGATGTGCAGTCTTTAGGTACTTTAATAAGGAAGCAGACATGGCCAACATAAACAATAGCAATGCGGGAGATGGTGTAGCTAAATCCCTGGATAACATTGAAGCCTTGGCGGATACGCTTGAGGCCCACCGTATGCCCTGGGAGCAGCGTGATGGTGGTGGTAAAACGCTCAAGGAGGTGGTAGCGGATTTACGGAAAGATATTGACCTTTCTGAGAAGGTCTTCAATGGCGATGTGACAGGTTTTGCGCACGGGGCCAATGATCTTGCGGACCGAATCACCAAAAATCTGACGACTATAGGAAAAGGATTGGAGCATGCTGGGAAAATACCTGAGCTTGATGAAAGTTTCTTGCAGCATGTGCATAAGTTTAAGTCAGGCGTAGCGCAGTATGGCAAAGACATGGCGCAACGGGTGCCACGAGATGCATGGGCGGAGCCACAGCATAGGGGTTACGTGGTCAATGCAGAAGACAAAATGGCTAAACTGGGGGACGCCATCAACATCAATATTACAGCTATTGAAAAAGGGCTGTCCGGCTCCAAGGTGGTCACCCCGGAATTGAAACATGCGGCGGGTCTTAGTCTACTAAGACGTGGGGAACTTCCAAATGGGATTCACCGTGAACTGGGCGATGGTGACCCGAAAGCCGTATCTGGGCTCATCCAGGCGTTTATCGAAGAAGAACGGGACCGCAAGATACCGGGCATCACGGCAGCCACGGGCATCACGGCGGGCACCATATCACAAAAGTATGCGGTCATCGATGATGGAGAAAAAAGCGGGTTCTACAAGGTAGCTGTGCAAAAAGTGCATGCCAGCGCACAAATAGGGGATTTTATGGGTGGTATGCGAAAACCCGGTAAGCCAGAGCTCTCATCCAGCTCCCTAACCCCGCAACAGGATCTTAAAAGCAATGAAGTCCAGCGATAGCCTGAAGGCCATTCTGAACGGAATGGTCGACCAGTTGGGCATGAGGAAACACCCCCGTCTGATGGTGACCCGCTTCTGTGATGGAGTGGGCATGAGCATTCTGGGGACCATCCTGATCCATCCCAAGGCGCTTTCCATGCCGGAATCGGTACAGAGGTACGTCCTGGCGCATGAATTGGGGCACTATCGCCACAGGGATAGCTGGAATCTGTTTTTGTCGTGGTTCTCTCTGGTGGTGGGCAGTTACGTGCTATGGGTGATCCCGGAAACTCATGCATTTAGCTGGTTATTCATGATGGTGTGGGAGGGTGTTTTTGTATTTGGTCTGGGGTCGTACCGTAATCGGCAGGAGCGCCGGGCAAACCAGTTTGCGGCAGAGTTGATTGGCCGGGGCACAGTGCTGGATGGTATCCGTGCCGTTGCCGGATATATGTGGCCGGGGAAGCCACTGAGTAAGGCTAGAGTAACCAGAATCAAGGAAGTGGGGCAAATGTAAGTATGTTTTACAAATCGATGATGGCACTCAATCATGGTGTATATCTACCTTGCGAAAATGGTTTGTCTGTCCAGGTAAACCAATTTGGGTCTTTATATTTATTATAGGCCTCCAGGGACACGACAGGTGTCCATAATGCATCATTAAAGTGGTCTACAGCACGAAAATAGGTATCTGAGGCATCATTAAATTGTGTATTTAATATCTCTGCTATTTTATCATCAATATATTTCTTGTAGTTCTGATGCCATCTGACCGCTTTAAGATAGCGTAACATTGCTACCTTGCTTACCTCCTTTTTCATAATACCAATAGTGTACGCAGAAATATCAATATCACACAGATTCACCGAGACAGCACCTTTTAGTAAAGAGTGGATACGATCATATTCTTTGAGAAACCCAATAAATAATTCAGCAATATTTTTATCACCAATAAGTACACGTTTTTCTATCAACACATCAGCAGCGCCACCGATAGCGTAAGCTACACGGGCTTTATCAACATGTGTAATCATGAATGGTGAAAGAAATGTGCCAATAATAACATCCTGTGCACTAAATCCAGACAACATCTCCCTTAGGTCCAATCGATCATCATAATGCTCGTTTTCACACATTTCTGATGTTACCTTGTCTAACACAGTGCCATAATCCCCCATACCGCCACAGTCAATAACCATGTGTGCTGCTGTATGCCAAAGGTAACGGGTCTTACCATGACTATTATAGGTTGAAAAGTGGTGCTCCTCTGTTTTATTAGTGGTACCCATGACCAGCCAGTCTGTGAATGATTTAGATTCTGATTCTGTACCCAAGCCAATACCATAGGTGGATGACCATGTTTTTCCAAAAAATGGCCCCTGAACAGCAGAAATAGCTCCCATGATTATTTTTTCCATATTTGTTAATTCACGATAAAATGGGTTTGTCTTTTTCCATAATATTCTGGTCTGGCTAAAGCCGGATTTAAATTTATCCCCAGCAGGGAATTTAATATCACACAATACAGGTGACACCCTCGCTGTAGCCACCGATGGAAAATCTATTTTTAATGACGCCACTACATCATGGAGTTGTGATGTTGACATGCTTTTCCATGGGCGATCCGTGATACTCACCCCGTTCTGCGGTACCATAATTCCAGCAACTAAACCACCTATTACTCGTTCTCGATATTTTTTATAAACCCTTTCAGGGTTAAATAGTGGGTCTAGTCTTAGATCTATATCTGTAACCTGACCTAATAGCGATATACTACCAACCGGTGCACCGAGCGCCATCGCCCAGTATGCGTGAGCACACTCGTGAGCAGCCACTTCTAATGTGAACTTTGGGTCATCCAGCATTCTTTCTTGCATACGCATATTTTGTGCATCATGGGGATCATCATCAATACCATCGATCAGTCCAACCAATGCTGCTAAATCAATATTGCTTGTCACTGCCACCACCCCACTGAACCCTGCTGAACCAAACCAAATCAAACTGAACAAAAACCCAAATTTTCCGAAAGTGGAACCAAAAGTGGAACCAAAGGCATTTTTGTTAACATAACACTTTGAAAAACATAAGAAAAAACACCTATAATAAAATGATGTCGTATTGTTCCTGCGTATAGGTCGCTTCTGCCTGCACCTTGATGGGCCGGCCGATAAATTCCTCCAGTGCCGCAAGGCTGGTGCTCTCCTCGTCCAGGAGTTTCTCCATGACCTGCGATGAGGCCAAAACCACAAAGCGTTCGGCGGGGTAGGCACGGGTTTCGCGGACGATCTCGCGGAGAATTTCGTAGCAGATGGTTTCTGCGGTTTTCATGAAACCGCGGCCATGGCAGTAGGGGCAGGGTTCGCAGAGGGTCTGGCGCAGACTTTCGCGGGTGCGTTTGCGGGTCATTTCCACTAGTCCCAGAAAGGAGATCTGGGTGATGTTACAGCGGGTACGGTCGCTCTGGATGGCCTTTTCCAGTGCGCGCTGGACGCGGCGTTTGTGTTCTTCGTCTTCCATGTCGATGAAGTCGATGATGATCATGCCGCCGATGTTGCGCAATCGCATCTGCCGGGCGATGGCGGCAGCCGCCTCCAGATTGGTCTTGAAGATGGTTTCTTCCTGATTGCGCCGCCCTACGAAGCCGCCGGTGTTGACGTCCACCGTGGTTAGCGCCTCGGTCTGGTCGATGATGAGGTAGGCACCGGACTTGAGGGTAACCCGGCTTTGCAGGGCGCGCTCAATTTCGTCCTCGACATTATAAAGATCGAAGAGTGGGCGCTCGCCGCTGTAGTGCTCGATGCGATCGGCGACTTCCGGGGTGACGCCCTGACAAAAGGCCAGGGCGGCATCGACGGTTTCCCGCGAATCAATGCGTACCCGTTGAATGTCGTCGGACATCACATCACGCATCATGCGCATGGCGAGGTTGAGGTCGCTGTGAATCTGGCTGGGGGCCGGGCTGCGCTCCAGGCGGGCGCGGATGGAGTCCCACAGGCGCCGGAGAAAATCGATATCGCCAGCGAAATCGGTCTCTTCTACGCCCTCCGCGAGGGTGCGGATGATGTAGCCGCCGGCCTCTTCGGGCGGGATCGCGGATTTAAGCTGCTCCTTGAGCCGGAAACGTTCTTCAGGCGATTCAATGCGGGTGGAGACGCCGATGCGCGGCACAAAGGGCATGTAAACCAGATAACGTCCGGGTAGGGTGATGCGGGTGGAGAGGCGTGCGCCTTTGCTGCCGAGAGGGTCCTTGATCACCTGCACCACCACTTCCTGCCCTTCGTGGAGCAGGGCACAGACGTTGCGAACCTCGTGGTGACCGGCACGGGTTTCGATGTCAGTCTCGCCTTGCACCTCCTCGCTGTCATCCTGAATGTCCGTAGCGTGGAGAAAGGCAGTGCGTTCCAGGCCGACATCGACGAAAGCGGCCTGCATGCCGGGCAGGACGCGGCGGACGATGCCTTTGTAGATGTTGCCCACCAGACCGCGATGACCGCTGCGCTCAACCTGGAGTTCCTGGAGGACGCCGTTATCCACCAGTGCGACGCGGATTTCCTGGGGGGTGACGTTGATCAGCAGTTCTTCGCTCATGGTTGTCCTGAGAGGTAAGGGGTGGAGAGGCCGCAAGCGGCAAGCATCTCAGTCGTTTCAAAAAGGGGCAGCCCCATGACGCCGCTATAGGATCCTTGCAAACCGCTGACAAAGACCGCGCCGATGCCCTGAATGGCATAAGCCCCGGCCTTGTCAACCGGTTCGCCGGTATCCCAGTAGGCGCGCATCTCCGTGCTGGCAAGAGGGCGTAAGCGCACGGCGCTGCTGCACAGGCGCAGAGTCACCTGGTCCCGATGGAGCACAGCAACAGCCGTATGCACCTGATGCCAGAGGCCACCGAGTGCCGCATACATTTGCATGGCTTCCGCGAAGTTGCCGGGCTTGCCGAAGCTGCGATCCCCTAACGCCACGACGGTGTCTGCCGCCAGGATGATGGCTTCCGGGTTGGCCGGACCCGCAGCGAGTGCTTTGCTATGGGCCAGGCGCTGAGCGAGGGCAGCCGGAGTCTCGCCGGGTCGCGGAGTTTCATCCACGGCGGTGACTAAAACCTCCGGCGCGTAGCCCAACTGCTGGAGCAGGGCCAGGCGGCGCGGTGAGGCAGAGGCGAGAATCAGGCGGGTCACGGAGTCGGGCTGGCGTTCACCAACAGCAGTTCGGCGGTCCCCGAACTGAGGCCGACGCCGGTGGCCAGTGCCAGCACCGTACCGGGGATACCATTGTGGCGCAGGGTGCGGAGAATGGTTTCGGCGCGTTGGGTGGCGACATTGGCGCCCAAGGGCTGGGGGGCTACCCGCACGAGTATTTCGCTGGCTGCCGTCTGCTTGAGGATGCCGGAAATGGCCTGCAAACGCTGTTTACCGTCAGCGGAAAGCCGGGTGTCGCTGCCGAACAAGCTGTTTACCGGCATGGTGACATGTACCCCGTCGCTGGCGGCTCGGACCTGGGCGTATACCGTCAGCGCCTTGCCGTAGCCGGGCTGCGCCGTGAGCGGGCTGGCGGCGACGCCTGGGATGGGGGGTGTTGTGGCGCCCTGCTGCTGCGCCAGCCCGGCCAGACGCTGTTCTTCAGACTGCAACATCTGCTGCTGCTGCTGGATTTCAGCTTGCAGGTGCTGGGTCCGGGCACCGCTCATGGTTTTGCTCGCCAGTTGTTCGCGCAGCTTGCCGTATTCGTTCTGCAGCGCCTGGTGCTGGCGGGTCAACGACTGCACCTGCTGTCGCAGGCCGCTGAGCCGGTCTTGTTCTGCCGCCTGTTGACGTTGTTCGCGGAGACCGGCGAGGCGCGCGTTAAAAATGGCGCGATCGACTTGGAAAAGCACAGGGTTAACCTGATCGCGGGTCATCATCCGCAGGCTGCTGTGCAGGTCGGACAGGGTGGCGGGAGGTATGGGCGGGCCGCTGCGCTGGATTTTTTCCAGGCGCTGGAGGGCTTGTTGCAAAGCCTGCGTGGTGGCGATATCGGCCACCGCTATACCGGGCAGCGCAAGGAGCAGGGCGACGGCGATGAAGTGACGGGCGCGCATCATGAAGCCTCCTTGGCGATCTGTGCTTTGGTGGCGTCAATTTGCTGGTGGGTTGTGGCAATCTGACTCTGCAAATTGCCGATCTGTCTTTGCAGTGCTGCTCGCTGACTGTTCGGGGCCGCATTCAGGCGGGTCTGAATGTTGTCAAGCAAGACCCTGGCGAGCAGCGTCTGCCGCTCGGCATACACATAATCGCCGCGCGTAACCGCTTCCCGTGCGGCGTTCAGTGCCTTCTCTACGGGTGCTAGTTGCCGTGTGTTGACCGCGGGCGAGAGGGCGAGAATGCGCTCCCGGCCCGCCTGTACAGCAACGGCGTCAGCGGCGCTCTGTTGCGGGTTGACCTGTACCATCTGCGCGCAGGCGCTGAGGCCCAGACTCAGAGCCAGTGCCATCCCCAGGCGGGGATAGAGACTTCGGTTCCATAGCGTATTCACGTCAGCGTTACTCCTCTCCGCCACGATGATAAGGTAACCGGGCCTGAATGCTCCAGGCCCGGTATAGTTGTTCAGCCAGCACGACGCGCACCACCGGATGCGCGAGGGTCAGGGGCGACAAGGACCAGCGCCAGTCCGGTTGCAGGGCCGGATCGAGACCATCGGGGCCGCCGATCCATAGTGCCACATCGCGTCCACCAGCGAACCATGTGTCGATGCGCTGCGCTAAGGCTTCGCTGTCCAGACGCTTGCCACCCACTTCCAGCGCCACCCGCTCGGCATCGCCGGGGGTGGCTGCCAGAATCCGCTCGCCTTCTTCGCGCCGCCAGCGTACCGGGTCCCCGCTGCGCCCGCGTCGCGCCAGCGGGAGCGCGCGCCACTCGACGCGCATTTGCGGCGGCATCCGTGCGGTGTATTCGGCGACGCCCGCCTCTACCCATGCCGGCATTTTGCTGCCGATGGCCAGCACCCAGAGGCGCATCGCGGATCAGCGCCCCTCGTTTTGGCCACGCATTTGCGGGAGCTCTCCCCAGAGCCGCTCCAACTGATAAAAATCGCGCACTTCCGGGCGCATCACATGGACGACGACGTCACCGAGATCTACCAGCGCCCAGTCGCCCACAGTGAGGCCTTCCTTGCCTATAGGTTTTACACCTTCCTCGCGCATGCGGGCCATCACGGCGTCGGCCAGCGCCCGCAGGTGGCGGTCGGATGTGCCGGAGGCAATGATCAGATAGTCGGTGATGTCGGTCTGTTTGCGGACATCGATGCTCTTGATGTCGAGCGCTTTGTGTTCATCCAGAACGGAGATGGCCAGGTCGCGGAGGGTTTCTGCTGTCGCCAAGTGTTATGATCCTTTGTGTCGGGTTACGGGCTATGGTAGAGCCCTTCAGCGTCAATATAATCCAATACTTCGTCCGGTAACAGGAAACGCGGACTGTGATGACTGGCGAGCAGACTGCGGATGCTGGTGGCGGAGATCTCCAGCGCGGTGACCGTGTGGAACAAAATGCGCCCGGCTGGCGTCTGACGCAGGGTGCTGACATCTTCACAACGGCGCTGATAGAGTGCCTGACGCAGGGCTTCCGGTAATTCGGCGGCGGGCCAGCCGGGGCGCCCGGTAACAATGAGGTGGGTGAGGTCCAGAATATGCTGCCACCGGTGCCAGGTGTCGAAGCGCAGAAAGGCATCCATGCCGATGACCATGGCGAGTACCGCATCTGGGCGTTGCTGGCGCAGGGCAGTGAGGGTGTCGACGCTGTAGGACGGCCCTTCCCGCTTCACTTCCCAGGAGCTGACCGTGAACTGCGGGTGGTGGGCGACGGCGATGCGGGTCATGGCCAGACGATGGCGGGCATCAGCCCACGGGCTTTGGCGGTGCGGTGGGTGCCCGGCCGGGATCAACATCACCTGTGTAACGCCAAGGGCCTGCCGCACTTCTTCCACGGCGCGCAGGTGCCCGTAGTGGATAGGGTCGAAGGTGCCGCCGAGGATGACCAGATCATCATGTGTGGAACGGTGCATAGGCGGAATATAACCAAGGGTTGCCCGGGAGGGAAGTCGGCGCGCATCGAAGTGCGCCAGGCGTGCGGAGATTAAGGGGTGGTGCAGCCCGTCGCGCTCACATTGCCATCGAGCGAGCCGATTAGCGCGGGCAGTGCATGTATGGCGATGCCATGTTCCAGGGTCATCTGCGGGCCGGTTTTATCCTTTGTTGCGTTGGCGGCAGACGAATTCTTCTGGCAGAAAAGCAGGGTTGGTGTCGCTTCTTCGCCGCTGGCCTGCAGCAACGTGGTGTTGGTGTTGATGGCGGCCATGTCCTTTGGGGGAATCTGCGCCAAGGGCTGGGTGCCGCCTTCCTCGGTATGGTCGTTAAATCCTTTCTCATTATTCGCCCAGGCGACTGCCGGGTCTTTGGCGGCGAGAATCGTGGCGGCCTTGGCGGCACTGGAGTCTTTCAGAAAGCCGACCGGGATTAATTTTACCCGGAGCTGCCCGTCGGCGACGGGTTTTTGTAACGCTTTCCAGAGCAGATGGCAGTAAATGCAGTTGGGATCCATAAACACCACGATCAGCGGGCCGGCATGACCTATCGTGAAGCCCGGTGCCTTCAGGGCCGCCGGGGCGAGATGCTCGGCAGGGACCTTCCTGGGTTGGGCCAGATACTTTTTTGTGGCCGTTTGGGTGATGTCGTGGCCCTTATCGTTCACCACCGGGCCGAGCAGGAGGTAGCGGTTGGACAACATCCAGAGTATGCCCTGCTGATGCTGGCTATTCTCGGCGACGATGCCGGTAAGTTTTTGGGTGGGACCGGGAAAAACCTTGACCACATGGGCCTGGCCATGGAAGTTGCTTTGCACCAGATGCTCCGCAGATTTGAGATTCGGGCTGGTGGTTGCACACCCGGCGAGCACTAGCGGGCCGAAAAGCAGCGCCGCTAAACGCAGCCCTGTGGCTTTTCTGAATGCAATGCGCCCTTTTGTTCTGCTGCGCTGGTCTTCATCTGCCATGCCCACTCTCCCCAATTTTTGCAAAACGAATCTCGCCAGAGCGTAAATACTAGCAAATGCGCTGGAGTCTGGCACATCAGCCCGCTGGTGTTTGGTTTGCTGAAAGTTTGTCGCTATGCTCAGGACAATGCCCACTTCGGTCAGGAGTAATGGGCGCTCATGGAGTGCATGTCATGGCTTTAACGATTCCTGCTCCCGGCCGGGAGGATCCCGCCGCCGATATACCTGGTATGGCGGTACTGGCGGGGGGCTGCTTCTGGTGCGTGGAGGCGGTGTATCTGGATCTTGCCGGGGTGACGCGGGTGGTGTCTGGTTATACGGGCGGCGCGGCGGAGACGGCGAACTACCGGGCGGTGTGCGGTGGTGCAACGGGCCACGCTGAGGCGGTGGAGATTCACTACGATCCGAGGCTGCTCTCTTTTGGCCGTTTGTTGCAGGTCTTTTTTGCGGTGGCCCACGATCCGACGCAGCACAACCGGCAGGGGAATGATGTGGGGACGCAGTACCGCTCCGCCATATTTACTCTGAACGATGCGCAGGCGGTGATGGCGCGGGATTATGTGGCGCAGATCAATCAGGCGGGTG
>JAAOMR010000101.1 GCA_018853935.1 Acidithiobacillus ferrivorans | reverse complement strand
CACCCCGCCTCTGGGCGGGGATCATCGTCGTGCCTATACTCTGTGCCATTTTTGATCTGGTGGGCATTTTCGGCGGGTATCTTATTTCGGTGCCGGTGCTGGGCGTGGATGGCGGCACTTTTTGGGCGCAGATGCAGTCCAACGTAGCGTTCTCCGGTGATATCCTAACCGGTCTGTTCAAGGCCCTTTGCTTTGGGCTGGCGGTGACCTGGATTGCCGCCTGGCAGGGTTACGCGGCGCAGCCGACCGCGGAGGGTGTGGGTAACGCCACAACCCGCAGCGTGGTGACGGCATCGCTGGTGGTGCTGGGTCTTGATTTCATTCTTACGGCTTTGTTATTCACCTAAGGGGTAGATGGCGCATGGAAAAACGGGCGATAGACTGGTGGGTGGGCATTTTTGTGCTCCTCGGCATCGCTGCTTTGGTGGTGCTGGCGCTACGCGTAGGGAATCTCTCCGGCTTCGCTTATAATGATGGTTATGTACTGCATGCGGATTTCACCAATATTGGCAGTCTCAAGATGCGCAGCCCGGTCAGGCTGGGCGGAGTCACGATCGGTGAGGTGACCCACATTGGCATGGACCCCAAGACCTTCATGGCGCAGGTGACCATGCGTATCGAACCGAAGGTAAAATTACCGACGGATACGGGGGCATCCATCTACACCGAAGGACTTCTGGGCGAACAGTACGTGGCCGTTCAGCCGGGTGGCATGCCACAGGATCTGAAGCCGGGTGGTACCATTACCATGACGCAAAGCGCTGTCAACATTGATCAGCTGATCGGCCAGATGGTCTTCGATAAGGCCTCGGGCAGCAAATAGGGAGAATTCTGTATGCGTCAAATTTCTTTAATTTCGCTGGCATTTTTTATTCTGGCCTGGACATTGCCTGCCGCGGCAGAAGACACGCAGGGGGCGGTAACCGTTGTTGAGCAGCTTACCAATAGTGTACTCAAGGTGTTGCGCGCTAATGAAGGCAAGCCCATCACGCCGACCGTGAAGAAGGATGTGGCGGACATTGTCCTGCCGCATATGGATTTCACCACCATGTCGCAATATGTGATGGCGCGGTACTGGCGGCAGATGAGCCCGGTCCAGCAGCAGGAATTTGTGGTGCTGTTCAAGGATCTGCTGGTGCGCACCTACAGTAATTCACTTAATCATTATCACGGGCAGACGGTAAAAATCACGGGCAGCCAGCAGATCTCCCAGAATCCGCCAGTGGCACAAGTGAACATGGTTATTCGTCAGAACGGTGGTGGTCCAGATGTTCCGGTGATTTATGCTTTGCTCTATACCAATAATTCCTGGCGGATTTACAACACCTATATTGACGGGGTCAGCATGGTGCTCAACTATCGCCAGAGTTTCGGGCAGATTGCCGCAAGTCGCGGTATCCCGGCATTGTTGCAGGACATGAAGACCAAGGATGGCATGGGCGGCAAAACGGCGGCCGCGGCTTGAGCACAGTGACTTCCTGGGAGCGACGGATGGTTGACGGTACCCCCAGGCTGTTCCTCCAGGGAGACTGGCGAGTGGCACAACTGGATAAGGCCCTGCGCTCTTTTGCATGGGCGAAAGACGGTCAGGATTGCACGGAAATTTCCGTCGCAGAGTTGGAGGCTGCAGACAGTGCCACACTCGCGGTGCTGATGGAGTGGACCCAGCAGGCCACCGAGCGCGGAATGGCCCTGCGTATTCGCGGGGCATCTTCCAACCTGCAAGAACTGGCGAGTTTGTATCATCTGCAGGATATTTTGCCGCTGTATCATGACTGATTCCCCGGCTATTCACATCGCCGGATTGCGCAAAATCTATGGCAGCGGGCATCTGGCCTTGGCGGGCGTAGATCTGGATGTGCATGCCGGAGAGTTTTTTGGTTTGTTGGGCCCCAATGGTGCGGGGAAATCTTCGCTCATCAATATTCTGGCCGGAATCGTGCACCGCTCCAGTGGCGTGGCTGAGATCTTCGGCTTTGATGTGGAGCGGGATTTTCGCCGGAGCCGTCAGTTGCTGGGGGTCGTGCCCCAGGAGCTGGCTTACGACCCTTTCTTTACTGTGCGGGAATTTCTGCGCATGCAGTCCGGTTATTTTGGCTTGCGTCACAACGATGACTGGCTTGATGAGCTGATGATGGAGCTGGATCTGACGGACAAGGCCAACGCCAATTTGCGTGCTTTGTCCGGTGGCATGAAGCGGCGAGTGCTCATCGCCCAGGCTTTGGTGCACAAACCCCCGGTGGTGGTGCTGGATGAGCCGACCGCGGGGGTTGATGTGGAACTGCGTCAGGGGCTCTGGCGTTTTATGCGGCGCTATAATGAAGAGGGCCATACCGTTATTCTCACCACCCATTATCTGGAAGAGGCCGAGGAACTCTGTCAGCGGATCGCCATCCTCCAGCAGGGGCGAATCGTTGCCTTGGACAGCAAGGATGCATTGCTGCGTACCTCCAGTTGGCGGGTGCTGACGGTGACTTTCGACCGCGATCCGGGCACGCTCCCTCCTGAATTGGCCGAGTTGCTGACCGGTGCTGCAGAAAATACCAGAGTACTCAGGATTGACGCGCAGAGAAGCCCGTTGGGGGACGTCCTGGCACAATTGCAAACACTGCCCGCCCAGATCCTGGATTTACACCTTCAGGAGCCACGTTTGGAAGATGCCTTCACGGATATCCTCGGACAAGGGCGCTAAGCTTGGCGGACCATTTGCGTCTTGATCTTTTCCTCAAGACGTCACGTCTGATCAAGCGCCGCAGTCTGGCTAAAGATATCTGTGATGGCGGATGTGTGCAGATCAACGGTCGGCTGGCTAAGGCGGGGGCGATGGTGCAGGTGGGTGATATGCTCACTATCGATATTCGGGATCGACTGATGCGGGTACGGGTCCTACGTATTCCGCAGCGAATTGAAGGGCCGGAAGGGGTGGTGGAAGTGCTACCCGAGGAGGCTGGGGAATGATCACGGAGCCACGTCTGTTGCTGACAGTGGGGGAACCATCGGGCATCGGCCCGGATATCTGCCTGCAACTGGCCAGCCACGCCCTGCCCGCTGGGGTTCTGCTCATTGGCGACCTGCACTGTCTGCGCCGCCGTGCGCTGACTCTGGGCTTATCGCTGCGACTGGAGCCCTGGCAGGAGGGCGATCCCTGGCCAGTGCCGGAAAATAGTGTATTGCACGTGCTGGATGTGCCGCTGGCTCAGCCTTGTCGCCCCGGCCATCTGGATGTGGCTAATGCACCGGCGGTACTGGCTACTCTGGATAAAGCGATGCACCTGTTACGTGCCGGGGCCGCGGATGCACTGGTGACGGCCCCGGTGCATAAGGGCATCATCAACGATGCGGGAATTCCCTTTACCGGGCATACGGAATATCTGGCGGATGCTTGTGACCGTCCCGAAGTGGTCATGCTGCTCGCCGGTCGCGGTTTGCGGGTGGCGCTGGCGACAACTCACCTGCCTTTATCTAAAGTGGCGGCAGCCATTACCCGGGAAGGGTTGGAGCGTACGCTGCGCATCCTGCACCGGGCCTTGCGTGAAGACTTCGCCCTCCTGAGACCCCGTATTTTAGTCGCTGGCCTGAATCCCCATGCCGGGGAGGGGGGGCACCTGGGGCATGAGGAGCAGGATATCATCGCGCCAGTGATAGCTGTCTTGCGGGGAGAAGGGCTGCGGGTCAGCGGCCCGTGGCCGGCCGACACCCTATTTACCCCGCGCCTGCTGGAAGATGCCGATGCCGTGCTGACCATGTATCATGACCAGGGCCTGCCGGTGCTGAAATACCATGCCTTTGGTGAGGCGGTAAATATTACTTTGGGTTTGCCCATTGTGCGCACCAGCGTGGACCATGGCACGGCGCTGGATGTGGCGGGCACGGGCCGGGCAGAAGGCGGCAGCTTGCTGCGGGCGCTGGATGTCGCTGCGGAAATCGTCCGTAACCGGCGTGCCGTAGCCCGTTGATTCGGCCCGCCACCGCATGGTTAGAAAATGCGACTGTGTCCTTCCGGCACTTGGGCGATCAGGAACTCCATCTGATCGGCGAGAATGCGCCGATTACTGAGCAGCAGATACTCCGCCCAGGTTGGGGTGAAGGGCACCGCGAGCAGCGGCATGTGCGCCTCGTCGGGGGTGCGGTTGTCCTTGCGACTGTTGCAACTGCGGCAGGCGGTCACCACGTTGGTCCAGATATCCCTGCCTTTGCGGGAGATGGGAATAATATGGTCACGGGTGAGTTCGCGGAGGGGGAAGTGTTTGCCACAGTACATGCAGAGATGACGGTCGCGATGAAACAAGGTTTGGTTGGACAGTGCCGGAGGGCGAATGGTGCCCTGATGGCGACCACGGACGGCGATGACCGGATGAATGTCGAGTTGCGAGAGAATGCCACTGCGGCGGCAGATGCCGCCGTGAGCGGTAAAGAAAGGATTCCCCAGTGTCCAGGCAACATTACCCCGGACATAATGGGCCGCGGCTTCTTCCCAGGTTTCCCAGGCCATGGGACGACCACCGACGTCAAGGCGCAGCACGAGGTGCATAGACTTTCCGTTTCGCATCGCCTGCTAGAGGCGTCGACCAAATATAGCATGAAGATGTGCTGATGTTGCAAGAGGGGCGCCTGCCGCGTGCAAAAAAGCGTTTCGGACAGAATTTTCTGGTTCAGCCGCAGATCATTGCGCGTATTGTGGCGGCTATTCGCCCCGTGCCCGGCGATCAACTGGTGGAGATCGGGCCGGGGCCGGGGGCGCTGACCAGGGCTTTGCTTCGCCTCTTGCCGCAGTTGACGGTGGTAGAACTGGATCGGGATATGATTGCCGGTCTACGCGCGCTGGCGTCGCCGGAACAGCTACAGGTCATGCAGGCGGATGCGCTGGAGGTCGACTTCGCGGCCCTGGCTGGCGCCGGGAATATCCTGCGGGTGGTGGGTAACCTGCCTTACAATGTGGCGACGCCGCTGATTTTCCATATACTGGAGCAGGCGGAACAGGTGCGGGATATGCACTTCATGCTGCAAAAAGAGGTGGTGGACCGCATGGTGGCGGTGCCAGGAACCAAAGCTTACGGACGGCTTTCGGTGATGATACAGGCGCACTGCGCGGTGGAATCGCTGTTCACGGTGGCCCCCGGCAACTTCTTTCCGGTACCCAAGGTGGATTCGGCGTTCATGCGCCTGGTGCCGCACCGTCCAGGATTGCTACCCTTGCACCTGCAGGCGCCTTTTGCGCGGGTCGTCGCTACCAGCTTTGCCCAGCGCCGCAAGACACTCGCCAATAATCTGCGCGGCCTTTTGAGTGCGGATGACTTGCAGGCTTTGCAGATCGATCCCGGCTGCCGCGCCGAAACGCTGGATCAGGCTGCTTTTTTCCGCCTCGCCGAGGCCACAGTTGAACAGGGAAACCGATCATGAATCATTTGGAAGTTGCCGAGAAACTGTTTGCCGAACTGGAATGGGAAGCGAAGACGCTGCCCGATTATCCGGTTCTTACCTGCGCGCTGCAGGTGCCGAATGGTGTGCTGGACATTTTTTGCCATGTGCATGGCGAACGGGAGCGTGTCCTGTTTTACCTGCGTCCCCAGAATCTGGAGATAACTATGGAAAAACGCCCGGCGGTGGCGGAATTCCTGACTCGCGCCAATTATGGACTGGCCTTGGGTAACTTTGAACTGGATCTGGACGATGGGGAGATCAACTTCAAGACGATTCTCCAGGCACCGGCCACGGTGTTGAACACCGCCCTGCTGCGTCCTTATCTGTTGATTGGCGTAGAGACCATCAACCACTACCTGCCAGGGCTGGACCGGGTGCTGAGTGGTCGGGAAACCCCGGCTGCCGCGATCAAGGCGTTGGAGACTGCGACAGCGGTCCATTGACTCCGGGGCCGATGATCCCGCTGCCCAGCAGCAGTGGGGTGATGCCCATGCCACGGATTTTGGCGAGGGTGGGCTGGGCGGCGGCCAAGGAATCGAAGGTGCCGGTGCGGAGCCGGTAGAGGGTGTTGTTATTACTGGCTTCCACCTTTTCCATCTGGATGCTGACCCCCAGCAGGGCGAGGCGGTCGCGCAGGACGACGGCCGCGGCGCGGTTGGTGAAGGCACCCACCTGAATGGTCACCGGCTGGTGGACGGCGCTGGTACCGCTGGTGGTCGCCGCACTGGGGATACCGGGGCCGTTACCGAGGATGTCGGCAGGAATATCCACATGCATATTGGGCAGGATCTGGTAAAAACTGAAGTCGACGCCGCTGTGGGTGGAAGCCACAGCGGCGCTGCTGGAGGTGGCGACGGCGAGCGCACTGCGCACCGGAGTTGCTATACTAGTCAGGGGGGCCGGTGTGGACGCTGAAGGGTGGGTTGCTGCTGGGCTAACAGGCTGTTGCAGAGTGCTTGCCGGTGCGCTATTGCTGGCGCTCATCGCCGCCGGTAGCCCTGCCCCGCTACTGATTAAACCGAGCTTTCCGGTGCTGATGGGGAGCTGTGCTATCCACCACCAGACCCCCGCACTGAGCATGATTACCAGAAGAAGCAACAACACCCAAGGCCAGCTCCGTGCCGGACGGGGTGGTGTTTCCTCGCTGTCATCCTCCGGCTCAACCGGCCGCCGTGCGGTGATGGGCGGGCGTGCCTCCTGCGCTCGCGGGCGGCTGGTTTGATTTTTGTAATCGCGCATAATCCTTTACATCTGCTCCGGTGCGCTGACGCCGAGCAGGCGTAACCCGTTGGCAAGAGTCTGCGCGACGCTCAGACAAAGCGTCAGGCGGGCGTGGCGTAGCGGTGTCTCCACCACCAAAATTCTGGTCGAATTGTAGTAGGTATGAAAGGCTGCAGCCAATTCCCTGAGATAGAAGGCAATCTGATGCGGTTCGCGATCACGGGCCGCCGTGGCCACTACTTCCGGGAAGCGCCAGAGGGCATCGGCAAGGGCGATTTCGCGAGGCTCCTGGAGGATTTCCAGGTCGACGCCGTCTGTTGCAGGCAGGCTGAGGCCCTTTTCTGCGGCTTGACGCAGCAGAGAATAGACCCGGGCGTGAGCATACTGGATATAAAATACCGGGTTTTCTTCGGAGTGCTTTTTGGCCAGTTCCAGATCAAAGTCCAGATGCTGGTCGGCGCGGCGCAGCACATAAAAGAAACGCGCGGCATCATTGCCCACTTCCTCGCGCAGTTCGCGCAGGGTGACAAATTCGCCGGCACGGGTAGACATGGAGACTTTTTCCGTAGCGCGATAAAGGATGGCGAACTGGACGAGGACGACTTCCAGGCGCTCGTCTTCCAAGCCGAGGGCGCGCAGGGCGGCTTTGACCCGGGGCACATAGCCATGATGATCGGCGCCCCACATGTCGATGACGTGGGTGAAGCCGCGCGCAAACTTTTCGGCATGGTAGGCCACATCGGAGGCAAAGTAGGTATAGGCGCCATTGTCGCGGCGCAAAACCCGGTCCTTGTCGTCATCAAAAGCCGTGGCACGAAACCAGAGGGCGCCTTCATGGGTGTAGCAATGTCCGGCTTTTTCGAGGGCAGCGACAGCGGCATCGACAGCGCCCGCATCCATCAGACTGCGCTCGGAATACCAGCGTTCATAGTGAACGCCGAAGCCCTCCAGATCGTCGCGGATATCGGCGAGAATCTCGTCCAGCCCGGCGCTGTGCAGGGTGCGATAGTCTTCGCCGAGGGACTGCTTCAGGTGGGCGATGAGGGTGTCGATGGCGATATCACCGTCACTCATCTCGGGCAGGTTCGGTAATCGGGCCATTGCATACTGTAAGCGGTCGCCGACCCGCTGCCGAAGACGAGCCGCGATCTCGCGTACATAACCACCGCGATAACCATTCTCGGGAAAGGGCCAGGGCAGCGCTCCGGCGGCTTCGAGATAACGCAGGTAGACGCTGGCGGCGAGAATATCCATTTGCCGCCCGGCGTCGTTGACATAGTATTCGCAGAAGATGTCGAAACCATTAAAGCGGAGGATGTTGGCGAGGCTGGCACCGTAGGCGGCACCGCGTCCGTGTCCGACGTGCAGGGGACCCGTCGGGTTGGCCGAGACGAATTCCAGCTGCAGGCGTTGCCCCGCGCCATTTTGGTTGGCGCCGAATCGGTCCTGTTCAGTGCGCACCTGGTGGATCACCGCATGGAATACAGCCGGCTGCAAAAAGAAGTTGATAAAGCCGGGGCCGGCAATCTCGGCGCGGGCAATCCATTCCGAGGCAGGCAGTGCCGCAACGATATCGGCGGCGAGATCACGCGGCTTGTGCCCGGTGGCTCTGGCGAGGAGCAGGGCGATGTTGCTGGCGAGATGGCCGTGTTCCACCTGTTTGGGGCGGTCCAGCTCCAGGGTGGCGGGAATCCCTGGAATGCGGCCCTGGGTGTGGAGTTGTTGAAGCGCCCCTTGCAGGGCCTGGCTGACAAATGCTTTCACAGGGCTACCTTATGCATGAAATCTCTGCTTTAGTGTAACGCAAGCCAGCGCTTTACGGCAGGGGTTGTTGTATCTTGGATACTGTAACTGGAGCAGAAGATCAATGGGGGTGCGCATAATGCATGATTATCTGGGAGCTTTCCGGCACTGGCTTACCACCCCGTGGACGCTGCCCGGCGGGATGGTTGTCGAGCCCATCGGTATGGTCGAGTTTTTGATTGTCCTGGCTTTTTTATGGTGGGGGGCGGCCTGGGTGCGACGACTCACGCGCCGGGTGCTAGGCCGGCAACTGGATCATGCCACGGCTTACGCCATCTCGCGGCTCATCTACTACCTGGTTATTGCCCTGGGCATTTTCATTGCCCTGCAGACGATCGGCGTCAATCTCAGCAGTCTGGCTCTCTTGGGTGGTGTGGTGGGTGTTGGTCTGGGTTTCGGGTTGCAGAATATTTTCAGCAATTTTGCGTCCGGACTCATTCTGCTCTTCGAGCGCAGTATCAAAGTTGGCGACTACATCCAGATCAAAGAGAATGGCCTGCATGGCGAGGTCAAAAAGCTGGGCGTGCGCTACACCCAGATCGTGACCAACGACCATGTGGATATCCTGGTACCCAACTCCCAGTTTGTGAATGGTGAAGTGATCAACTGGAGTCTGGATGATCCGATTATGCGGATTCATATCCCGTTTCGCGTGCCCTACGGTACCGACCGGGAACGATTGCGGAATCTGGTCATAGAAACTGCGCTCTCCTTGCCTCTGACGGCAAGAGATGAACATTATCCGCCGACCTTGTGGTTGAACGCGTTCGGAGATGCGGGCTATGACTGCGAGATGATCGTCTGGGTGGAACGTGCGGGACTGATACGTCCTGGCGGAACCCGCGCCAAATATAACTGGGCACTGGCGGATGCTCTGGAGCAGGCGGGCATCGAAATACCGCGCCCGCGTCAGGAGGTGGTGGTGACACCTTCCCTGGCGGCGGCACTGGCCACTGTGGAAAACTCGTCCTCTTCCTCCTCCACATAATTGCGCGGACCATCGGCTCTGCGTAGGGCGCTGGGCGGGATGATAAAGACGTAGGCGGTAATGGCCGCTATCAGGCAGATCCACATCGACAGGCGCAGCAGGTTGTCGATGCTCAGGGTGCCCGCCTGCACCCCGATCAGGGTGTGCAGGCGTTGGGCGGAGAGCGCCACCTCCGGATCGAAACGGCTGATGTGGTCGCGCAGATGGTCGCTGGCAAGGGCGCTGTAGCGGGCCCAGTAGACGCTCAGCAGGCTTACCCCGATGTTGGCGCTGAAGACGCGAATGAAATTGCTGGTGGTGGCTGCTGACGGAATTTCTGCAGCGCTGAGGCCGGAGAGGATAACCATGGTCAGCGGCACGAAGAGCATGCCGACGCCCATGCCAATGAACAGCATCGGCCAGAACAGATCACTCAGACTGCTGATGGGACTGAGATAGGCGCTGCCGTAGGCGAAGGCAAAAATGGCAAAGCAGAGGGTCGTCAGCCGGCGCAGGCCCAGTAGTCCGCGCAGGCGGTCCATCTGAGTCGATAAGGGAATAGCGCCAAGACCAACAGGAATGAGCACCGCGCTCCCCCAGAAGCCGTTGAAGCCAAGGGTTTCCTCCGCCCAGAGGGGCAGCATGGAGGCCCAGCCCATGAACATGGCCCAGCCCAGGCAGAGCAGCAGCAGCCCCAGCCAGTAATTGCGCCGGTGCAAAAAGTGCAGTTGCAGCAGGGGATAGCGGGCCTCGCTTTCGCGCCAGGCAAAGAGCAGCAGGAAGACGAAGGCGAACAGGGTCATTTTCAGGATGAAGGTGGAATGCCACCAGCCGTACTGCTCGCCCTGATCCAGCACCACCTGCATGCTCATCAGGCCGCCGTAGAGCAGGCCGAAGCCCCAAGCGTCGAAAGGCGGCGTCCGGGGATCACCATGATCTTTGGGAATACCCGTACTACCCAGAAATAGGGCGACGCCCCAGATTGGCAGGGAGAGTAGAAAAATGCTGCGATAGCCGAGTTCCGTCGCCAGCAGGCCGCCAATGGCTGGCCCGAAGAAAAAGGGTACCAGCATGGCGTTACTCCAGAAGATGGTTACGAGGCCGTGAAGTCGGCGGGGGCTATGGCGTAAAAACAGACTCTGGCTCAACGGTACCAGCAGCCCCGCCGCTATACCCTGCAGAGCGCGGGACAGCAGCATGATCCAGAGATTATTGGTCACCGCACTGATGACGGTGCCCACCATGGCCACGCTAACCGCCACCTGAAAGACGCGGCGCATCCCGAAGCGGGCGGTCGTCCAGGGCATCAGGGTAATCCCCAGTGACCAGTGAACAATGAAGTAGGTCAGGGTCCAGAGGGCATGATCGCTGCTGGTGGAGAGGCCGCCCGCGACGTAGGGGAAAATACCCTGCACCGAGGCGCCATCGAAGGAGCCCATACCGAGGGCGAGGCCTACCCCCGCAAAGAGGGGCCAGGTTTTAGAAAGGGACTGCGCTGTTTCCACCAGGTTAGATCCTTGGACGTTGGCCCAATTTAACGGTAACGCTAATATTCAGTCGCGGGTGCTGCTTGCTTTTCTGGGCTTGGTCACCCACGACGGCATAACTTTGCTGCGGCGCTGTCTTAGAAACCGCCGTCGGCCGTTGCCATCATCAGAAAGGCGCCGGAGCCGCCCGCCGGATGCTCCAGCCAGATCAGGGGCAGATCGGGACGGCGGCGGATGAGGGCTGCTTCGGCATCGCCGGTTTCTACCACCAGCACGCCGCCCGTCTGCAGGTGCTGTGGCGCCTGCTCCAGCAGGGGGAGCAGGCAATCCAGGCCATCATCGCCGGCGGCCAAGGCGAGACGGGGCTCGTGCCGGTATTCGGGGGGCAGCTCCGCCATGGCCGCCGCATCCACATAGGGCGGATTGCTGAGGATCAGGTCGTAGCGCTGTCCATCCAATGCGGCGAAGAGGTCGGACTGATGCAGGTGCACGCGCTCCTCCAGGCCATAACGCTGCACATTCGCGCGGGCTACGGCGAGGGCCTCGGCGGAAATGTCTACCGCATCCACGTCGGCGTCCGGAAAGCGCAGGGCCAGGATGATGGCCATACAGCCGGAACCCGTGCCGATCTCCAAAATGCGCTGTACCTGCGACGCCTCTACCCAGGGCGCGAAGCCCTCTTCAATAAAGGGCTCCAGCAGGCTGCGCGGGATGAGGACACGCTCATCGACGCTAAAACGCAGTCCGGCAAACCAGGCTTCACCGGTGATGTAGGCGGTGGGGCGGCGGAGAATCTCCCGCTGATAGAAATAGTTGAACATGGTGTTTTTCTCGCCATCCAGCAGGCGGGCCGCGCCGAGTTCTGCAAGGTCTTCTGGCTCCAGATGGAGCGCCCGCGCGATCAGGGTGTCGGCTTCGGCGCGGGGTTGCTGTTGGCCCTGGCTGAAGTCGAGCCCGGCAGCGGCAAAACGGCTGGCTCCCCAACGCCGGTAATCGGTTACCGTATGCAGGGCAGTGATAGCGAGGGCAGCATATTGTTCGAGGTTCATTCAGTCTAACTCCAGCCAGACCGGGCAATGATCGGAGCCGGTCACATCGGTGGCAATCCCCGCTCCGCGCAGGCGCGGCAGCAGGCTTTCATGTATCCAGAAATAATCCAGGCGCCAGCCGATATTGCGGGCGCGGGCGTTGGTGCGCTGGCTCCACCAGGAGTACGTTATGCTGTCCGGGTGCAGGTGACGGAAGCTATCCACCCAACCGGCCGCTACCCACTGGTCCAGGCAGGCCCGTTCTTCGGGGAGAAAGCCGGATATTTTCGCATTCTCTTTGGGGCGTGCGAGGTCGATGGCCTGATGGGCAGTATTGACGTCGCCACAGAATACCACCGCCCGACCGGTGGCGACCCGGGCGTTGATCAGCTCCAGAAAGGCAGCGTAGAAATCCAGTTTGAAGGCGAGGCGTTCAGTATCTTTCTTGCCGTTGGGGAAGTAGACATTATACAGGTCGAAATCCCCACAGTCGGTGATAAGCACGCGCCCTTCCCGGTCGAAGCGCGGGATGCCCAGGCCCGTTGCCACTGGTCGGCAGGGTGCTTTGCTGAAGGTGGTAACGCCGCTGTAACCGGAGCGCTCGGCAACTGCCCATTGGCTATCGTAGCCTTCCAGTACGGTTTCTGCCGCCGGAAGACGATTCGGATCGGCCTTGCTTTCCTGTATGCAGAGCACATCCGGTTGCGTCGCCGCGACCCAGTGGACTAACCCCTTGCGACAGGCGGCGCGCCAGCCGTTCACGTTCCAACTATAAAGGCGCATGGTCACGACTTCTCAACGCATTACCCGCACGGCCAAAAAATCCCCTTCGGTCAGTACCCGTTCCAGAATGGCACGCCCGGCATCACCAGCGGTGCCTGCCGTAGCGAGCAGGGCGAGCCCTTCCCGCGCCGCTGTTGGGCTGATAACGCCATAGCGCAGGGCTAGTTGATAGAGCACGGCAACACTGATTTCCTGGCCTGGCTGTTTGACCAGTTCCCCCTGAAACTGCGCGAGCGGCCCGCCGTAGAGGAGCAGTTTGCGCACGTGGTCGATATTGGGCAGTGTCGAGGTGCTCATATTATTCCTTGCTGACAAATCATCCATTAAACCGTGCGGTGACGGACCCAATGGTGGCGTTTGGTATGTGACAACTAAGCCTTGTCCGGACCCGGCCAGCCCTGGCAACGCAGGGACCACAGCCCGCCACTTTGTGGCGCAGTGAGCAGTGGACCCAGTTCTGTCAGGGCGGCGCTAAGCGCCTCGCGCAGGCCCCAGGGTGCATTCACCATGATCAGCCCGCTGCCAAAAAGTTGTTCCCGGCCTTCCTCCGGCATCTGCGACAGTTCGCAGGCAAAAGCGGGCAGGCGCTCACGCAAGGTCTGCCACAATCTGGTGATCGTACCGCGGATTTTTACCGGGTACCAGACGAGATACACCCCTTGCGGCCAGCGCCGATAGGCGCGGATCAGGGTGTCCGCAAGGCGCTCCCATTCATCTCTGCGTTCAAAGGGCGGGTCGATCAGGACCAGGCCACGTTTTTCAGGCGGGGGAATCAGCCCGAAGAGGGCGCGATAACCGTCTTCGCTGAGGATGCTAGTGTGCGCCCGCTGGCCCATCGCCTTGCGCAGGCGCGTCGCTACTTCAGGCTGCTGTTCGCAGAGCACCATCCGGTCGCCGGGCCGGAGCAGGGCGGCGGCAAGGGCGGGTGAGCCGGGGTAGTGGCGTAACCTGCCATCGCTGTTCTCATTGCTGATGATTTTCAGCCACGCACCCGCATGCGGCAGGCTGCGCCGGTCTGCCCACAGGCGCGCAACACCTTGCATGTGTTCCCCTTGCGCGCCTAGGGTGTATTGCCCCGCTCCTGCATGGGTGTCGATGTAAGCGAGTGGCGTGTCCTTACGGATCAGTGCTTGCAAAGTGAGGCTCAGGGCCAGATGCTTGATGCAGTCGGCAGCATTGCCGGCGTGATGATGGTGGTCGTAATTCATGGTTTGTTTATCTTTCTGGGGTTGGCTTGGGGCGATGCTTTCGTCATGATAACAGATAGCCGTCCAGACTCAGTAGAAAAGGAGAGATGAAGATGCGACTTTATGCTACGCAGACCAGTCCCTATGCCCGGAAAGTGCGTATCGCGCTGCTGGAAAAAAACATCCCCTGTGCTTTGGAGTGGGTGGATCTCCGCGCCACCGACCATGGCGCACTGGAGCACAATCCCTTAGGTAAGATTCCCGTGTTGGTGCGTGATGACGGCGCGGCCGTATATGACTCAGCAGTAATCATCCAGTATCTGGAAATTTTGCGCCCCGAACCAGCCATCATCCCGCATGATCCGGAAGCCCGTATTGCGGCATTGCGGATTGAAGCGCTGGCCAGCGGTATTATGGATAGTACGGTTGCCTGGGTGTTGGAGCAACGTCACAGTAACGATTGCCAGGATCTCGATATGTTGCAGCGTGCCCGTGGCAAGATCGTTGCCGCATTGGCGGTGCTGCAGGAGGAGACATGCGGGTGGAAAGATGTGGCCGCAGCGCCCGTGTTAAACCTGGCGCAGATTGCGACCATCGCCGCGGTCGGTTATGTCGATCTGCGCGCGCCGGATTTCTTGTTGCAATTCCCGGAGTTGACGACCTGGATGCACGCCCTGCGTCAACGTCCCGGCATCAGTGCCACTGTGCCCCAGTAATTTTCGTGAAAATTGCCACCTGGAACGTCAACTCCCTGAAGGTGCGTCTCCCGCAAGTGCTGGAATGGCTGGGTAGCGAGCAGCCCGATGTCCTTTGTCTGCAGGAGACCAAGTTGGTCGATGCGCGTTTCCCGGCGGCCGAACTGGCGGACGCAGGTTATCTGTCGCTCTATCACGGTCAGCCGACCTATAACGGTGTTGCCATCCTGAGCCGGACGGCACCCGAGGACGCCCGCTGTGACTGGCCAGATGGGGGTGACGGACAGGCACGACTGTGCGCCGCCAGCTTTGGCGACATACGCGTCATCAATGTTTATGTGCCTAACGGTCAGGCCTTGGACAGCGACAAGTATCCCTACAAATTACAATGGTTGGAGCGTCTGCGCACGCTGCTTGCCGAGGAGTTGCAGCGCTGGCCGCAATTGCTGCTGGTAGGGGACTTCAATGTTGCCCCTGACGCCCGTGATGTTTACGATGCTGCGTCCTGGGGGGACGGCATACTTTGCTCACCTCCCGAACGGGCGGCGCTGGGTGCGCTGTTGAGCCTCGGGCTGCATGACAGTTACCGTAGCCTGTACCCGGACGCGCAGGCGTGGAGCTGGTGGGACTACCGCGCGGCAGCGTTCCGGCGCAATCAGGGGCTGCGCATCGACCTGATCCTGGCCTCGAGTTCACTCCTGGCGCGCACTCAGGATGTGGTCATCGACCGCGCCGCGCGAGCGGCAGAGCGTCCGTCAGATCACGCGCCCGTCTGCATCACGCTGGAGAACGAGACATGATTGGTATCCTGGTCGTCAATCTGGGCACCCCTGATGCGCCTGCCGCCCCGGCAGTGCGCCGCTACCTGCGCGAGTTTCTGAGTGATACCCGAGTAGTAGAACTTCCACGGATACTCTGGTGGCCCATCCTGAATGGGCCCATTCTGCTGTTTCGTCCTGCCCGTTCGGCGCGCAATTATGCCAGCATCTGGCTTCCCGATGGATCACCCCTGATGGTCTATAGCCAGCGCCAGTGTGATGCGCTGCAGGCCCGCTGGGATCAACAGTTTCCCGGTCAGGTTCGGGTGGAGCTGGCTATGCGCTACGGTAAGCCGTCCATTGCACAAGGCTTGGCGGTGCTGCGTGATGCTGGATGCCGCAAGATTTTTGTGGTGCCGCTTTATCCCCAATATGCGGCAGCTACTACCGCCTCCATTTTTGATGCCGTGGGCAAAGCGTTACGACAATGGCGGG
>JAAOMR010000100.1 GCA_018853935.1 Acidithiobacillus ferrivorans | reverse complement strand
TGTTCCTGTTCCTGTTCCTGTGTGGGACCGGTTTTGCGCAAGTCCTGTTTGGCTTCCTCCCCGGAAAACCCGTTGCGCGGGGCGATGTCCGGCTCCTCGTCGCTGATGCCCATGGCCGCCTTGTCGCGGGCCTGTTGCCAGATTTCCAACAGATCCTTGTTCTTGATGGGGATGCCCAGCTTCCCGGCGATACGTGCCGCGTCCTTCTTGAACTCCTCGTCGCCGGTGATGGTCAGCGGCGTGCCTTTCTTGAAGCGCTCCTGGGCTAGCAGCAAGGCGGTCTCGATGGTTTGCGCGCTGGTTTCCTTCATCTCGATGCGGGATCCCTTGTCCTCAAAAAGTTCCGTGCCGTCCGACTGGCGACTGTAATGCACCGAGTCAGCATCCTTGTCGTATTCATATTTGAGGCCGTCGAACATTGACGCTTTGAGTTTGCCGGGATCCAGCGGATCGCCCTCGATGCCGTTCTCTTTGGCGACACTTTCACCATCAACTTTTCGCGCGTCCAGTTCGGCCAGTAATTCCTCTGCCAGCGCCTCACCCGCCTTGGATTTCTCGGTGAGGAATCCTTCCCAGGTGGGCACGCCCTCGACGGCCAGGGACGCATTCTGTTCCTGCACCTGGCGCTGCACGACGGGTTCCATGTGCTTGGCCTGCTCAATGGCCAGGATGGACGGATACGCAGCTTCCGGGATGCCGTTTTTCGTGAGGTCGGCAACCAGGGTCTCACGCCGCTCGGCGAAGGCTTTCAGGGCGTCGGCACGCTCGGCGCGGTGATGCTCGGCGATCTGTCCGACGTTCACCTGGGACTTGGCAATGGCATCTTCCCGCTTCGCCTTGAACTCGGCCAGCAGGGATTCACGGGTGGTTTTCGATTCGCTCATGGTGGTGCTCCTGTTTATTGAGTGGTTACTGTTTCATTGACTGTGGGGCGGACGGTGACCTGATGCGGGTTTACACCCCGCAAGGGGTTGCACCC
>JAAOMR010000010.1 GCA_018853935.1 Acidithiobacillus ferrivorans | reverse complement strand
GAGCAAGGAGGGAAAACCGCCGGGTGTTCAGGGTATGCATGCGCAGCCGCCAGGGGTCAGTTATCGAACGGAGAGCCGCCGGTACAGGCCCCTGGTGGCGGCGTATCGGCAGGCGAACCCGGCTGATCGGGATTTTCGTCATAGATAGGGATCACCTCGTTAAAATCTTCGCCCTCATCATTCCCCGGATCTGTATTTTGCCCCTGTCCGAGACTCGCCTTGCTTGGTAACCCCTCCGCCAGCACCGGACTTTGCATCCGCATTACCGCCTCGGCCTGCATAGGAATCCCCCAGCGAATTTTGCCATCTGCTTCTATGATCGGGCTCAGACGGATACCGAAAAGGCTGGGCAAGCCTAGATTCCCCAGTCCCTTATCCATCTGGTAGATGCCCCTACCAATCTGGTCAATAAAAGGCACGATGAGCGGCTGGACGGCGGTAATTTGAACCTTCAGGAGGGTCGCGTCCTGCACGGACAGATGGCTGCCGCTGCCCACGTTGGTCTGGCGATAGCCGAGATGATCCACCGGTATCGCCCTGATCCAGGCGCCTGATGTGTCACGGGTCTGCTCAGCAAAATCATCGAAGGCCTCGCGGGTAGGACTGAGCACCCGGATAGTGGCCTGACCTGCCGCGACTTTGGCTATGGCATAACCCTGGGCGAGAGCAGATAAGTTCTGGCCGTGGGTATAAAGTGGTGTCAGCCCGCGGGCTAGGGCATCGCGCATGGCCTCGACACGAGCCCCGTGTAAAGTTCCCGCCCGTACCGCCTCCTGGGTGGCAACTTCCAGTTGGGCGCGGGCCTGATAGAGTAAGGCTGCCTGAAAGGTGCCGAGCAGGGCCAGCAGCAAGGTGGGTGCGGCGATGGCGAATTCCACCGCGCTGGCACCCGCCTCCTGGCGGGCGGCCGCGTCTGGTAAGCCGCGCCGCGGCCTGCGTGTCATCTGCTGCGTCCCGGTGCGGACCCTACGCTCCATGATGCACATCCTCCCGCCCACGTAAGGGCTCTTCGGCCTGGAAGATGGACAAATCCACCGGCAAGCCGCGTTCGCGCATGACCTCGTAGAACTCTGGCACCGCACCTGTGGCGCGGAAGATGCCGCGCACCCTGCCCTCGGCGTCATAACCCCGCTGCTTGTAAGTAAACAATTCCTGCAACTGGATGGTGCCGCTCTCGGTACCGGTCACCTCACAAATGCTCGTTACCTTGCGCGAGCCGCAGGAAAAGCGGGTGATCTGAACGATGATGTCCACGGCGGAGGCGATTTGCTCGCGGATGGCGGTGAGTGGTAAATCCATGCCCGCCATCAGCACCATGACTTCCAGCCGGGAGATCATGTCGCGGGCCGTGTTGGCGTGGGCGGTGGTAAGCGAGCCGTCATGGCCGGTGTTCATAGCCTGCAGCATGTCCAGGGCTTCGCCGCCGCGACACTCGCCCACCACGATGCGGTCGGGACGCATGCGCAGGGCGTTGCGCACCAGTTCGCGGATGGGAATCTGGCCTTTGCCCTCCATGTTGGCGGGGCGCGCCTCCAGTGAGACTAAATTGGGCTGATACAGACGCAGTTCGGCCGCGTCTTCAATAGTCACAATGCGCTCGTGGTCGGGGATGTAGTTGGAGAGCACGTTGAGCAGGGTGGTCTTGCCCGAGCCTGTGCCACCGGAAATGATGATGTTCTTGCGTTGCTGCACGCAGACCTGAATGAAATGGGCCATGCGCGCCTCAATGGAGCCGTAGGCCATGAGGTCCTCCATTTGCAGTCGCTTCTTGGAGAACTTGCGGATGGTGATGCAGGCGCCTTTCAGGGATAGGGGCGGGATGACGGCATTGACACGGGAGCCGTCGGCCAGGCGCGCGTCCACCAGTGGCGAGCTTTCATCAATACGGCGGCCGATGGGGGCGACTATGCGGTCGATGATGTGCCGTACCGCCATCTCACTGCTGAACAATGCCGGAGCCGCCAGCAACTTACCCTGCCGCTCGATAAAAACTTCATCAAAGCGGTTGACCATGATTTCGGTGATTGTGGCATCGGTCAGGAAGTCCTCCAGAGGGCCGAGGCCTACCGCTTCGTCCAGGACCTCTTTGACGAGGCGTTGCCGGTCGATCTCCAGGGGTGGGTTCATCCGCCAGACCACTTCCCGTACCAATTCGCCCACCATGCGGCGGAGTTCTTCGAGTGACAGCGCACCAAGATCGACACGGCGCAGGTCCATCTGACTGCGCACCGTCTCATGGATCACCCGCACCAGTGCGAGCCAGCGGGCGTCGTAGACGGGACGAACCAACTCTGGTGCAGTTTCTGCTACTGCTTTAATGGGGGTAGTTGGCGACATGGGGATGCTGCTGTCATCCTCTGCGGAGATTGGAGTGGGCAGATCCTCGCCGTCGAAACGCGGCAAGATTTGCAGACGATATCCGGCGACGACAATCTCGTCGTGGGCCTCCACCGGCCCATAGGCGCGCATGCGTTCGCCGTTGACCAGCACCGCGCCAAAGCCGCCTAGTCCCTCAATATAGACCCTACCCTGCTCGGCATATATCCGTGCATGTTCCTTACCAACATTCCAGCCTTCCATGCGCAGATGGACGTGCTCTGCTTTACCCAGCAAGCAAACACCATTGCTGGACGCAATCTCCTGGGTTCCCGTTTTGGGATGTGACGCGCGCACCATAAACATGGGGTTTTCTCCTAACGGATAATGCCTTGATCGGAGTTTCTGTTGTACATATTTTCGAGATAACGGGCATGAGATTCTGCGTCAATATTTTCTAACGAGTTGGTAGTGATTACCTGGGGAGTGACCAGGAACACTAGATCTGATTCGTTATTCCTAAAGTCGTCTGATTTGAAAAGGTATCCGAGAATTGGAATATTACCTAGGCCGGGTATTTTATTGCTGTTTTGTGAAAGGCTATGATCTATCAGGCCGGACATAACCAGCGTTTCCCCATTTTTCAGATTAATTTCTTCCTGGGTACGGCTGGTAAAGAACCCAGGCACACCTCCGACGGTGAGAGAGGGATCAATATTACTTATTTCCGTGAATATTTTCAGGCTGACATTATTCCGGTCATCTGCTACCGGAGAGAATTTAAGGCGGATACCAAAATCCTTGAAAATCACCGATGTCTGGCCGAAACCAATGGCTAAGGGGATCGGAATTTGCCCACCCGCCAGAAATTCAGCAGGTTCTTTACTGCCGCTCTTGGCGCTGAGCTTGGGGTTGGCGATCTCGTAGGCATCCCCGTTTTGCAAGGCGAAGTTAATCCGCGAGGCAACCGAAGCGATGATGCCAAAGTTGGTGGCGAAGGGGGCAACTTTCAGGGGTAAATCCTGTAGCCCTGAGCTGGGGAAAGAGAAATTGGCCAAGGGTCCCCCCGTGCCGTTGGTCGTCGGTACGCCCATGCGGAAATACGGGTTGGAGCTGAAGTCGCCGACAATACCCGCCTGTGGGCCAGGCATGGATTGATTCCAATTCACCCCGAGGCTACGGAAAAAGTCCTTTTTCATTTTAAGGATTTTGACATCCAGGAGGACTACCTTTTCCATTCTCAGTGGTTCTTTCTCCGCGAGATTTACCACATTCTGATAGACCGCTTTGAGTTTTTCTATCCTGCTCAAGTCCTCTTCAGAAAGATTCTTTCCATCAATAATGACTTTGTCGCCAATGACGCGTACTTGGGTATTGGAATTTTTGCCGAGAAGGCTGGAAATCTCTTCGGCAGCGTGCCCGACATCCTTGGGCGCAATGACCACCCGTGCGGCGCTTTCTTCCCCGTTTTTGTACCAAAGATGCAGATTCGTCTCGCCCGTACCCTCAGCCAGCAAGAGTAATTCTTTGCCATCGACGAGGGTGACGCTGAGGATTTTTCCATTGCCGACGGCTACCCGTTTCACGGTATTCGTCGGAATGATTCTTACCTGGCCAGAGTACATGGAAATACTTGACTGGTTATCTAATTCCAGGTCGCCCTTGGCGCAGGCCAAGGCGGGTAACACCAAGGTAAGGATGGCCGCAGCCAGGGATTTTTTAATCATCTTCATCGTGAACGATTTCCTGTCAGGGTTGTGGCAATGGTGAGACGTAGGAGAACGGCAAGTACTTCATTTGGCTGGCTGGCGCATTGTCGGACAGCGCGTTGCCGTTGCCGCCGGGAACAGAATTGTCCGTAGCTCTGGCTGAAGGTTGCGATGTGCCCGCGGTTTGCACATGGGCGATGCTCGGGCCGCTGGTGCCAGAATATCCGCCGGCAATATATTCCACCCCCGCCGCCGCATGCGGATAGCCGACAATGTCGTGCAGTGACACGGTGCGTTTGGGCCATCTGCCATTTTTGTCATTGCCGCGCAAATCCAGACGGATTTCTCCACTCTTTTGCGCGACCAGAATCTTTTGCGCTTGCAGTGGCGTGACTTCGAGGGTGATTGTGCTATAGCCTTCGACGCTGCTGTTGCCTCTGTTGGAGGATAAATCCTTTCCGGTCGCGATGACTTTCAGGTTTTGTCCCAAAAAGCGCACTACAGCACCATTCGGGGCTGCGGGCGTCATTTGCAGGTTGGTGATGGCGCCTGCGGCGGCAATGGCGCGGACATCCCCTTGGGTAATCCACAACATGTCGACGCGGTCCCCCGGGCGGAGCATTTTGTCCATGGAGTTTTCGGAGTTCACGGAAATCGTCAGCGCGATATGCTGGCTGTCCAAAATGTCCGCAGGGCTCTCCGTGGAGCTGAACATGGAGAGCGTTAGCGGTTTACCGCGTTCGGCAGGGAAAAGTAACCGTTTGTACTCAATTTTATTGAAATCGGTATCCATGACGACCCCGCCCGGCGCACTATCCGCAGGAATGTTGCGCCGCGCGACCATGGACAGGGTAAGCACCGTCTTGGCAGGCAGATTTTCGATGGGTACCACCACCGGAATGGTGCTTTCCTTTTTAGAGGACAACTCGCGGAGCAGTCGCTGCTTCAGTGCCGACTCTTGGGCATCCAGGGACTGCACGGCGAGGAAGGCCGCGCCCAGCCCTGCCAAAATGGCGACGACCAGCAAAATCCAGCCGGTAAGCGCACGGCTTTTCTTTTGCAGTACCGGTGGTGTGGACTCGGGTTTGATCGGGGTCGACACGGGAACTCCTCAGAAGGGCAGGGTGGCGATGGAGGCTGCCCAGGAAAAATCGCTGGAAAATTTACGCAGCGCCTCCATGATCTGGGCAATGGAACTGGGGTCGCCGATAAACAGCAACCCGAGCGCGAAGACCGCAACAATGGCGTACTCAATACTGGACTGGCCTTTTTCGTCCATGGACGTGCTCCCTACCGTTGATCCATGACGATGACTAAGCGGCTTTTACCGGTACCATCCTCGCCAATAACGACGTCGAGCCGACGATTGCCCTTATTCATGGAGATCACGGAACCGTTGTTACGCATGGCCGGTACCGGTTGCCATTGTTGTGCGAGCAATGCTTTGTCCAGTGACGCGCGCAGGATGGCGGCTGGTGTATCGACACGCATGTGCAGCACCCGTCCACGGATGCCAGCATCGCTGCTTTCCACGTCCTGAAGCACCTGGGCATTGGTGGGTAAGGGCAGATCTTCGGGCAGGGCATTGCGTTCGATTTTCTGATCTATGCGCAGGCTGGTGAGCGTGCCGTAGGCCGAGTCTCCTTCCATATGCCATTGAGTGGTCAGAGAATAAGGCGGAGTAATGCAGCCCTGAATATGCTCGTTGTGGAGCTGATTTTCGGTGTAGGATCCTCCCAGTTTCGCGCAGGCTTCTACGAAATAGGAACGCAGCCGCTCTTCCTCCGCACCCACATGGAATTGCACGGCCCTCATATCCACGCCATTGATTTTGAGGTGGCTGGACAAGGGCTCCATGACGGCATTTTCGGGGGCTGGTAGGAGCGGCGCATTGTCGGCGGCGACCGCAATCGCCGGGCCGGTGAGGAAAAACGCCACGCACAGCATGCTAGCTCGAAGCTTCATCTATTTGCCTCCACTGGAGTAAGGTTGAAGGCGATCGCCATACTGCACCTCGGGGTCGATATGCCCGAACTCCAGGCGACTCAGCTCAGGGAACAGAAAACCGCCCACGGACTTGACGGTATTCACCGCACCGTTATCCAGGTAACCGGTGGGCAGAAGTTTTTTAACGATGCGCACTTCTTCGGCGGGACCATTCGCGGTCCAGGCATCCGTGAGCACGGCTGCCTGCGCCGTAAATTGCGGTCCCCGAGCGAGCAGGTTATCGGGCAGGTAGGCGTATCCCGGCAGCGCCTCCAGTTGAACCCCGACAGCGGCGACCGTCGGTCCCGTCATGCGCAGGGGGATGTCGGTCAGTTTTATGAGAGTCCCTAAAAATTTCATGGATACGCCCGTGGATATGGGCTCTTCGTGGGTGGCCACCTGGATATTGGCGAGGTCGCGCAACAGGGGCTGTCCATCATGTCTGGTCAGAATCGGATCCACGTTTTGCCCACGCCCGGTATTGGCATTCGACAAGCCCGCATTGTGCGGGCCAAAAAAGCGCACGGCCGCCTCATTACGCAGGTCTGCGTCGCTCTTGATGGCCAACCATTCCCGTCCCTGTGGCAGCTGGTCCCGCCATACGGTGCGTTCCCACGCCACATAACGCGCAACCTCAATCGTGCGCAATTGGGTGAAGCTCCATTTGCCGGTATAGATCACCAGAAAAAAGAGAGGGATGAGCGCAAAGGCCGCCACCACAACGAATTCGGTGAGGGATTGGCCGCGTTCGTCGGGCTGGTTTCCCAATATATTTGATGGACCTATGACAAAAATATGGTTCATTGCTGTGCGGGTCCGCGATTGCCGGGAATGCCATCAACAGCAGTGTCTAAGCCACGGATGGGTTGCCGAGGATAGTCCAGCGGTTCCAGTGACAACTCTATAATGTCTATGGCGGTGATCTTCGGAGATCTGCGAAGGTGTTCTTGTAGAAATGCCAATGCGGGTGGGTATGTGGTGAGTCTGTCTGGATGTCTTACATACTCATCGGGTAGAGTTTCATAGTCTGCATTGACGAATACGTTTGCATGGTTTTTGTAAAACACCATGCAAACATCATGCGATCTGCCACTTCCGCAGAATGGCGTGGGTTGATTGTGTTTATCTCTGAACAATTGTGCATCTCTGTAGCCGGCATGCCCCAGGTTTCTACGTACATATGGTATGACTTCAGCAGGAGCTGCACTGGTTACGCTTAAATAGAATCGGGCAAAAACGGTCCATGATTTTCCTACTGCATTTTTGTTTTTGCCAACACCTCTAGGGAGGATTTTGCTGGCGCAAGATATTATTTTCCACGATCCAAGCTTGAATGGCCCATTAATTTTTGCATGTTCTATGATAATGGGTGCTAATGGTGGCGGATTGGGCAATAGACGGCACCCTCTTGGTAGTTTTAGATCTGTTTCCCAGTGAACCAGTGAGGGGTTGGAAAGGTTATTCAGCAATTCCTCGAAATGCTTATGGCCAGCTACCAGTATGTCATACTCTGGTATATCGCCATTTTTTGTCATATCTCCTGGAGATCCCATATATTCTGCTATCCGCTTGACGGTACCAAGCATTTCCTCTGGAGTGTTCCCGGTGTTTCCAGAACGCAGCTTTTCCCGCAAATCGTTAGCCATATGTGCCGAATTTGGTACTGGCTCCGTAACTTTTTCTGCTTTGGTAGCGACAGCGAAGCTAAGGCAGTTGATCACAGAAGCCATTAGTAGCAGATGACGCAAGTTGAAAGATGTTTTTTTCATGAGCAACTCCTCTTTACTATTGCAATCCCAGCAGGGCGGCATATCGCGAACGGTCTGTTGAGGTTAAATCCACAAGACGTGCCTCCCAGAATGGGCTGAAGAGGTTTCCACGTTCGTAGTGGTGATCAGCGCGTTGCCATAGCGAAGCCGGACGTCGAAAATAGACCTGAGCCTTGGCAATTGCGCGCACCTGCCCGCCTTGTGCGGTTTGCGGCAGCGCTAAACTCATCTCCTGCGGCGCTGCATTTTGTTTGATGCCTAAAGCGGTGCCAGAATCCCTGACGGTTCCTCGTGGGTGTTCTACAACCACCATGTAAAAGGGCATGATGTCCGCAGGGTCGCCGTTAGCCTTTTTCAGCGATGGGCTTGCGTGATCAAAATCCTGATATCGGGTAATCCCATTGGCAGAAAAACGATCTGCATCTGCTCCGTTACCTGCCATACCTTTCCCGTATGAATCCTGGTCGTCAGGGTATTCAGATTTGGCCAAGCCGGATGCATCTGGATTAGCGTTCCAGGATCCCCCGTAGGGAGGGATGTATTGAGTTCTGGTATGTGGTGGGAACTGCTCTTCTATAGATGCGTCGATTTCACGGTAACGGTGCGCCGATTGAAAGTAGTGATAGGGTGCGTCACCTGTTGTCTGCGCGGCACCCCAGCCAAGAGGCACTTCGGGTAGGGACTCCCATTCCCCAAAAATCGCAAACTGTCTCTGCCACGTATGCAAAGAGAGCGTATCCATTCCTGACCAAACATATTTTCCATTTTCCGGATCAGGCGCAATTTGGGAGGCACCCATGCGTGGGAGATCCCATTTAAGTACCCATAGATCGTGAGGCACCGTGTCACTTAGAAGCTGCAATGGAGTAGGGAGGTCCGAACGGTTGCTCGTAAACCCATCTCTGGAGGAATTGATCATATACGCCATTCGTGCCTGCGCACTTTCTTTATCCCCTCCCCAACGCTTTATGAGATCGCCGCGATTGCTAAAATACTGACCTAAATTTGTAGCCAGAACGATAGTATTTAGCTTGGCCTCATGATCGTTTAGCTTGACCATCTGTTCGGCCACGGCGGTCATTGCGCCACCGGGCTTGGTATTGCCGCCACCAGGATCAAAAACACCGTTGGCCATGTGATAAGCCTCTTGCGAACCACTCAGTGCAGCATCGGCGATGTCCAGCGCAGGAAGAATTACTTTGGAAGCCGTATCGACGCCTTGATCTAATGCGTTGGTGGTTTGGGCAATTGCGTTGGTGATCGTTGCGATAGCCTGTCCGACCGCCGGTATCCAAGAAACAAGAGTACCCAGGTGCTGGATATTCTGTCCGAGCGTTTTTACATAGTGTGACCAGGAAACCAAACTAATCGTCTGCCCGATAGCAACCTGATTGGCGACCATTGCGCGATTGGTGTAGGAGATAAAGTTGAGTTCCCGCGCCTCCATTTGCATGGCGGAGAAAGCGGCGGCGTCGGCGGCATTTTGAGTTTTTAGTTTGGTAGCGGTGAGTTGCCCGGTGTTAAATACGAAGAGACCCGCGAGCAATACTACAGGGATCAGGACGGCGGCGAATAAGGCGGCTTGTCCAGATTCTGTATGCCTTTCTGCGGTAGGATAATCGCTTAGTTGTTCAATATTATGCAACACTACGCCCCCTTAATATATGAGCTAGCATGACCAGAAATGACTTTTATAAAATCGTTTCTGGTCATGGGCGGGGTGAACCCCGCCAACAGCTAATTATTTACCCATATCCGATTTGTAATCACTCATGTTTTTCTGCAGACCGGCATTAATTGTGGCCTGTCCAGCTGTACCTTGGGCTGCTGTGATATCGGAATCCGCTTTTTTCCCCGACAGCTCCTGAGAAATACCCGCCATCTGATGGCGCAATGTTTGCCCAAAGAAAGAAAACACTGCAATACCAGTGATCGCAATAAGTGCGACAATTATCAGATATTCGGTCATGCCCTGACCGCGTTCTGCGTGGAATTTCGGAATAGCTAAATAATGTTTCATTTGTCCTCCAGAAATTGGTGGAATTTCATCTACCACAGAAACATTAAAGCATGGGCAAAAGTATGGCACAATATGGCCAAAAATCACTGGTATGATGTCATAATAGTATGAAAAATAACATTAATAGCGGTGTTCCTGTTTTGTTATAAAAATGATACAGTTCCGGGGCGGAGCGTTGCTGGTAATTTAGTGACGATCGAGTAGCGGTAACTTTTGATGAAGCATGTTTGTGCGCTATTTGCCACCTATATATGTGCCTGATGATATTGGGTATCAAGACAAAAAACAGCGCCGGAACAGATTGTTCGGCGCGCTTAATGATGATGCTCTAGACTTGGTGATCAGTTACTAAATATGCCCTGTGCCAGGTTACGCACACCCTGCTGTATCCGGGAGTTGGTCTCGCTGCGAACGGCGTCTGCAGCGGTGTTGGCCAGTTCGACTGCAGGGGTATTGGCTGCAGATCTCCCGGTGATTGGGGGGGCGTTGCGGTGATAGACGCTGTTTCGTATGGTGGGTGCGCTATTCATTGCGGGCGCATGGGTGATGGTCGGCGTGATGGCGGCATTTGCAGGCCGGAGCCCGGCGATGGCACCAGGGCTGAGATCAACTACTTCAACCCGGCGGTTTTGTGCGCGCCCCTCATCGGTATCGTTGCCTGCTATCGGGCGTGTGGCACCGAATCCGGTAACCTCAATACGTTGCCCAACTATGCCTTGCGCTGTTAAAGCCGATTTTACGGCCAAGGCACGATTTAGCGACAGCTTCTGATTGTATGCAGCAGAGCCCACTTGATCGGTGTGCCCCTCCAGACGTATGCGGAGGGAGGGGTGTTGCTCCATAAGTTGGGACAGCGCCGTCAGAGTCGGCTGCGCATCTGACCGTAGGGTCGCCTGATTGAAATCGAAGGGTAAGTGCATAGCGAAACGCCCCTGCTGAACCAGGGCGCCCGCCATGCTCTCGCTGGTCAACTGTCCGGCATCGCTGCTGACCATGCCGCTTTGCATGGCTTTGGTTTGCACGGCGTACACGGAGGCGTCCTGAGAATGGCCAAACAGGGTGTTGTCGTTGATAAATACAATAGTGCGTACACCATCCGTGGCGCGATGTTCGGCACTGAGCATGCGGCCATTCTCAAAGTTGAAAATTTCCGCGCCGCCGGTGTAGCGGGTTGGAGCGCCCCGCCAAAGTGTTGCTGCCACATCTGCGTCCGGGGTTCTGCAGCCATGATCGGCACATTGCCACAAGACGTGGAACCCCGCGCGCTGTAATGCCTGTTGGTAGTTGCGGATGAACTCCAGGGGCGAGCGGTCTTCCGGTACTTTGTAACGAATGTACGTCACCTGACCCTCTACGGTCTCCGATTTGGCGAACCCCTTTTTGCCTAAAATCCCGAGGGGAATGGTGGCCTCGTCGTAATGAGCGGTTTTATAACTGTCAATGATGCTGCCAGGGTAGCGCCCCAGAAAGGGTAAATCCTGTCCGGGTTCGTCCAGGGCAAAGGCGGGGCCAGTGGTCAGAAGCAACAGTAAGCTGATTCGCAGAGTAAAAGTGCGCATGTTCTTCACTCCGATCGTGATAATTGGTGAGGGAAGGATCGCTTGCTGCCGGGTCTTTTGTTTTGGATGGTTTTGAGCAGGCGTGCCAGGAGCATCCGCCGGTTGGGTACTCCATGCCGTCTACACATGACGGCGATCCGGGAGCGGATAGTACTTTCACTTTGGCCAAGCTGGGCCGCAATCTCGTTTTGACCGATACCCTCTACGAGCATTTGTGCAATACGCAAGTCCGTTGGGGTGAGCTCGGGATGAAAAGGTTCTTCGGTTTCGAGCGCTGTGTAGAGAATAAGCAACTCTGCCTGAATATCCTTGAGTTCCGTATGGCTCAGTTCCCTGGTGATTTCCAGGTGGAATAACGCGATCTGGGTAGGGGTGGGGTTGCAGAGGAGGCTCATCGCGAGTTGCGAGGACGTCGCAATGCAGTAGGGGTGTGGATTTCCGGATATTACCTCGCGCTGTGCCCGGATGATCAATTCTCTGGGCGGGGCGGGCCAGCGTCCCGTAGGGTAACGCCACCAGGATGTGGTCCGCCAGCCTTTGCAGTGGCGGTGCAGGCGATAGACCTTGATTTGTCGGAACCAGCCTTGTTCCCGCCATCCTCTGGAGATATCAGAAGGTGATCTTCCCAGCGCATAGCACTTTAGTGTCTGGCCCGCACCGCACGCCGCGGGCTGGGCTAGTAGGTTCAGCCACATATTCGCTCCCTCCGATATGGAGAATTATATAATCTATGCTATGGCACGATATTACCGCGCTCCGTGCTAATGTCAATATGTAGCGATGCTGTTCACTATAATTGCTCGTGTTGATGCCTCCATGCTGAATTTTTCGTTAAAATAATTAATAGATACAATACAATATAGTTTATAGTATGTGATTATTGGATGCCTTTTGCTGGTCCGTGGATTATGTTTTAATGCACTTAACACGTTATCACCCAGAGTAATGTGCAGAGTCTAACGTAAGATACAGGGTATTAGTACGATTTCTCTGTGAATCGATAATCAGCCCGAAAAATGGGTGGGGGGAGCGGATGGTAAGTCATAATGTACTCGGTATTCTGGTGTTCGCTGCAGTGGTCGGACTTACTTTTGTGGCCCTGCTGGCAACCCGGCAGGCTTTGGTGACGGGGCGGACGACCTTCGCCCGCGACGGACAGGTCAGGTTGTCGGAGTTGTTCATCTTCGCGGACTCTGATTTATTGTGGAAATTGAACGTAGCGGCGGTGCTGGTTTTGCCGCTTATGGTCTGGCTGCTGCTGGATTCGCCAGTGTTGGCCATTACGACGGCCATTGTCATCACCTTGTTGCCCCGTTTTGTGCTGCGCTGGTTGCAGAAGAGGCGTCTGGATCGTCTGCATGCACAACTGCCGGATGCCCTCATGATGCTGGCCAGCGGCTTGCGCGGCGGTGCCAATTTGCAGCAAGCCATGGAAGGGCTCTCCCGCGATCTGAGTCCACCCATCAGCCAGGAGCTGGCGCTGGTCGTGCGGGAGCAGCGCCTGGGAGTCGCCTTCGAGGCCGCCATAGACCATCTGGCGCAACGGGTGCCGTCGCAGGATGTGCAACTGCTGTCCTCCGCTTTGCGTATTAGCCGGGAGGTGGGAGGTAATCTCGCCGACACGGTGGCGCGATTGGGGGATACCATCCGCAAGCGACTAATGATGGAGCAGAAGATAAAAGCGCTGACCTCACAGGGCCGACTTCAGGGTATTGTGATGACGGTTTTGCCAGCGTTGATCATTTTTGCGCTCTTGCAGATTGAGCCTCAGGCTATGGGGGCGCTATTTAATACGACGCGCGGCTGGGCGGTGCTGGCTATCGCCATTTTATTTGAAGTGTTCGGTTATTTATGGATCCAGAAAATCGTGAGCATTGAAGTATGAATGCGCTATTGGCGGTGTTAATAGCACTCATCGCCGGGGTCTCCATCGGACTTTTTGTCTATGGATCTGGTATGCTGGCGCGGCAGACGGAGCCATCACCGCGGGATTATATGGATCCCTTGCCCAAAGGTTTGCGCCCGTTTTGGCCCTTGGTGCAGTTCATCCGTTCCACGTTGATTGTCTTTATTCCGGACCACTTTTTACTGCGCATCCACCATCGATTACAAAGAGCTGGTATGAATTATTTGCTCAGTGCCAGAGAGTTCGTAGCACTCAAGGTGATCAGCATGCTGGTCCCGCTGATTTTTGTCTTTTTATTCTATACGGCATTTGGGCTTTTTAATATCTGGCTGAGCTTGCTGGCCACGCTGGTGGGTGGTTTTTATCCCGATCTGTGGCTTGTTGAGCAGGCCAAGCGGCGGGGACGGCTGATTCTCAAGGAGCTACCCGTTTATCTCGATTTTATCACCCTGATGATTGAGGGTGGGCTGAATTTGACCAGCGCCATGCAGGTGGCGGTGGATAAGGGACCGCTGGGACCGCTGCGCAATGAGTTCAGCATTATGATCCGCGATTTGCGCGCGGGGACGCCGAAGATGGATATTTTCCGACGCTTTGGGGAGCGGGTTCCGTTGCCGGAAGTGCGGAGTCTGGTCAGCGCCCTGATTCAATCGGAAGAGCGTGGGGGCGATCTCGGACCGGTATTGCGGGCGCAAGCGGAACAGCGACGTGAGGAGCGTTTCCTGCGCGCCGAAAAGCTGGCGCTGGAGGCACCGGTCAAGTTACTGGCTCCACTGGTCGTCTTCATTTTTCCCATTACTTTTTTGATGCTGGCTTTTGTCATCTATATGAAATTTCTTCAGGAGGGCAGTTTTTGAAACCGGCAGGGATGATTTGCCGTGATGGCCAGGTGCTCTGGTCTGAGGTGCAGATGGCGGCCGGTTTTCTCGACCGTTTGCAGGGTTTGCTGGGCAAGGCCGGGCTCTCTGATCAGAAGGGGTTGTTGCTGACTGCCTGCGGGAGTGTACATACCGTGGGTATGCGTTTCCCCATCGATGTCATTTTCCTGGGTGCTGATCTGAGGGTATTGGTTTGTCACTCAGGTGTCAGCGCATGGCGCATGAAATCCTGCCGGGGTGCCCGCACGACGCTGGAGGTGGCAGCAGGCGGTGTTGCGCGTCACGGGGTGGTTCCCGGACAGCGTTTGAGGTGGCGGACAGCATAATCACGGTCTTGACCATTTTAATTAGCCAGACTAGACTAACTCCATTCTGTGGAGAATACGATGCAGAATGTCAATATGTTACAAGCCAAGTCCTCTCTGTCCCGCTTGGTGGAAGCCATTGAGCAAGGACAGGAGCGCGAGATCGTGATCGCCAGGAATGGTCGTCCCGCCGCCAAGTTGGTGCCGATAGATGCGGCGCTGTCTGGAAAGCGGATTGGTGTGGCGAAAGGCTTGTTCGTTGTGCCCGACAGTATCGATGCGCATAACGATGCCGTGGCGCACTTATTCATGGGCGGGGTGCAGTCCTGAACTTGTTGCTGGATACGCATGTTGCCCTGTGGGCCATCACGGACAGTCCGAATTTGCCCCAGAAGGCGCGTGACATGATTCAGTCGCCCAGAACGACCGTTTGGGTCAGCGCGGCGAACGTCTGGGAAATTGCGATCAAGCATGCTTTAGGGCGAGGCGATATGCCCGTATCAAGCCAAGACGCAGTGCGTTATTTTCGGGAGTCGGGTTATCGGCTTCTTCCTATCGAGGCAGAGCATGCGGTTGCCGTGGAAGAGTTGCCCGCGCACCACCAAGACCCGTTTGACCGCATTCTTGTGGCGCAAGCGCTCGTGGAACCGATGCGCTTAATGACCCACGACCCGCTGGTGGCACTTTACAGCGATACAATCATTAAGGTTTAAGCAGAGTTTGCAGATATTAGGAATTGGGCAGCAGCAAATTTAACGGATAAGAGTTTCATCCCAACCTTGCGCTATGGCGGGCGCATGAAGTCCAGCGACCAATGGCTGGAGCAGGCTGGTTACGGTCATTCAGCAGCGGAAAGCAAATGACATCATCCGACCAGTAACAGTCGTTCATGATTGGGTGATTGGGGATGACAATGGGCGTGTGATACTGCAACTTTGAATGTTACGCTGCACCTTTACTGCAATCGAATTTACGTTAGCCACACCAGACAATACGGAGAACCCAATGGGTCAGCGATTCAATGAACTATCCGAAAAACATGTCCGGTTCATCACCGAACAGAAGATATTTATTGTCGGAAGCGCTACCGCAGATAGTCGACTGTTTCAAGGTGCTGATAGATCACTTCATGCCCGACTGACGTCATCAAAGGCATCAGCTCAATCCTCTGCGGGTGCGGCGGGAGGGGTGATATCACGCATTGCACGACCGCTCCATACAGTCCAAAATCCACCCCTACACGAGGGGGACCCATGTTTGACAATCTGACCCAGAAACTGACCCAGACCTTCAAGAACTTGCGCGGCCAGGGACGGCTGAGTGAGGATAATATCCGCGACGCCCTGCGCGATGTGCGGCTGGCACTGCTGGAGGCCGACGTAGCCCTGCCGGTGGTCAAGGACTTCATTAATAACGTCCGCGAAGAGGCTATGGGCGAAGCCGTGGTCAAGAGCCTCACGCCGGGGCAGGTCTTTGTCAAGATCGTCCATGATGAGCTGGTGAAGCTGATGGGCGCGCACAATGATTGCCTCGATCTCAGCGCCCGTCCCCCGGCGGTGATCCTGCTCGCGGGTTTGCAGGGCTCGGGTAAGACCACCACCAGTGCCAAGCTCGCCCTGTGGCTCAAGGATAAAGAAAAGAAGCGTGTGCTGATGGTCAGTACTGACGTCTATCGTCCTGCCGCCATGGAGCAGTTGGCGCATCTCGGCAAAGACATTGAGGTAGATGTGTTCCCTTCCAGCCCCGACCAGCAGCCGGTACGCATCGCCCAGGATGCGGTGGAAGCGGCGCAGCGCGGCGTCTACGACGTGCTCATCGTCGACACGGCGGGGCGTCTGCACGTGGACAGCGAGATGATGGCCGAGGCGCAGGCCCTGACCGCGGCGGTCAAACCGGTGGAACTGCTTTTCGTGGTCGATGCCATGACCGGTCAGGATGCGGTGAATACCGCCAAGGCTTTTAACGACGCCCTGCCGCTGACCGGCGTGATCCTCACCAAGGCGGATGGTGACGCCCGCGGTGGCGCGGCCCTATCGGTGCGGGCCATTACGGGTAAACCCATCAAGTTTATTGGTATCGGTGAGAAAATTCGCAAGGGCCTGGAGCCCTTCTATCCGGATCGCATGGCCTCGCGCATTTTGGGCATGGGCGACATTGTCAGTCTGGTGGAGCAGGTCCAGCAGGACGTGGACCAGGATCAGGCCCGGAAAATGACCGACAAGCTGCGCAGCGGCAAGGGCTTCGATCTGGAAGACTTCCGCGAGCAGTTGCGCCAGCTTGAGCGCATGGGCGGTATGGCCAGTATCATGGATAAGCTGCCCGGCATGGGTGAGTTACCTGCCGAGGCGCAGAGCGCTATGCAGGACGGCAAGTCGATGCGCCGTCTGGAAGCCATCATCAACTCCATGACACCTGGCGAACGGCATCATCCGGACATTATCAAAGCCTCGCGGCGACGGCGGATTGCTGCGGGTTCCGGGACGAGCGTCACCGAGGTCAACCGCCTGCTTAAACAGTTCGAAATGATGCAAAAGATGTTCAAAAAAATGGGTAAAGGGGGCCGGGGGCTCAGCCGTTTGCTGGGGATGAATCCAAAATCGATGTTGAAGGGCGGTTTACCCTTCCGTTAGAGCTTGTTTTTAGTTACGATACGCGCCTTTCTCCCGCACAGAGGGAGGGGATCATGGTTAAGGAGAACACATGGTAGTCATTCGTATGGCCCGGGGCGGCGCCAAAAAGCGGCCTTTTTATCACATTGTGGTGACCGACAGCCGTAGCCGCCGGGATGGTCGTTTTATTGAGCGCCTGGGCTTTTACAATCCCATTGGCGCAGTAGCCGAGTTGCGGATCAATAAAGAACGCGCCGTTTACTGGTTGAGCCAGGGTGCCCAGCCGTCCGACACCGTCGCCGGCTTTCTGAAGAAAGAAGGCGTGAGCAAGACGGGTGTTGCCAGCGTCTGACGCCGGGGAGTGGGTGGTGCTGGGGCGCGTCTCCGGCATCTATGGTTTGCGCGGTATGGTAAAGGTTTTTTCTTTTACCGAAGAGCGCGACACCATTCTCGACTACTCGCCCTGGTATCTCGGCCCGGATCGGCGTCTTTGGGTGCTGGAGGACGGGCGTATGCAGGGCGAGGGTGTGGTGGCCAAGCTTAAGCAGGTGGATGACCGTGAGCAGGCGCGTGCCCTTATCGGGCAGGAGATCGCCGTGCTTAGAGCCGAATTGCCTGATCTGGGGGCTGGTGAATTTTACTGGAGCATGCTGATCGGGTTGCGGGTACTGAACCGTGAGGGCGTCGCTTTGGGCACCGTGGCTGCCTTCCTGGAGACCGGAGCGAATGACGTGATGGTGGTCGACGACGGCAAGGGCGGTGAGCTGCTCGTTCCATGGTCGGCCGAAGCCTCTGCGGGTGTGGATCTGACCGCCGGGCAAGTGATCGTGGATTGGCAAGCCGACTGGTGATGCGTTTCGATGTTATCACCATTTTTCCGGGGCTGATCCATGGTTATTTGCAGGAGGGCATTGTCGGACGCGCGCTGACCCGCGGGCTGATTGAGGTGCATACCTGGAACCTGCGGGATTTCAGTGACAACGCCTACCGGCGGGTGGATGACCGCCCTTTCGGGGGGGGGCCGGGAATGCTGATAATGGCGCCGCCTTTGCTGGCGGCCATTGCGGCAGCGCGGCAGGCCAATCCGGGGGCGCCGGTGATTTACTTGTCGCCCCAGGGGCAGCGCTTGCAGCAGCAGGCCGTGCAGGATTTTGCAGCGGTGCCTGGTCTGATTTTGCTGGCTGGCCGCTATGAAGGCATTGATGAGCGGGTGCTGGCGGCGGTGGATGTGGAATGGTCCATCGGTGACTACGTGCTGGCGGGCGGTGAGTTGCCGGCGCTGGTGCTGATGGAGGCGGTGGCGCGACAATTGCCGGGCCTGCTGGGGCATGCGGATTCAGCAGCGGAGGACAGTTTTGCGGCATCTGGTTTGTTGGACTGCCCGCATTATACCCGGCCCGAAGTGGTTGCCGGGGAAAGTGTTCCGGAGGTGCTGCTATCCGGAGACCATGGGCGTATCCGCCGCTGGCGTTTGCAACAGTCGCTTGGCCGCACCGCCGAGCGACGCCCGGATTTGCTGGCGCAAAGAGGTTTGCAGGCGGGTGAAAAAGAATTATTGGAAGAGTATCGCCGTCAGGGCGGCGAAACGCAGTAATACTAGGCTAAGGAGTTGGGTATGAACATCATTGACGAAATTAATCAAGAACAAATGAAGTCGGTACTGCCGACTTTTGGTGCGGGCGACACAGTAGCCGTTCACGTAAAGGTGAAGGAAGGCGACCGCGAGCGTATCCAGATTTTTGAGGGCATTTGCATTGCACGCCGTAATCGTGGCCTGCACTCTGCTTTCACGGTCCGCAAAATCTCTAACGGTGAAGGGGTGGAGCGCGTGTTTCCCTCCTATTCGCCGCTGGTGACCAAAGTAGAAGTGAAGCGTCGTGGTGATGTGCGCCGCGCCAAGCTCTACTACCTGCGTGATCTTTCTGGTAAGGCCGCACGCATCAAGGAAAAGTTGGGCTGATGCAGTCTGACGCGACACCTGGCCATGGCTGGGTTCGGGTTGGATGAGAGCGTGCTAACGCCGGGTTCGCGGGAGATCCTCGAACACTGGCGTTCTGCTTCTGTATCTGGGCGGGAAATCCTCTGGGCTGATTCCGCTCAGCGTTTGGCTTTGCGCGCTGCCTGGCAACAGAGTTTGTTGCCGCACTGGTGGGCCGCCGCCGCAGATGCGCAGGCCCTGCAGATTGTGGCGGACACCCTGGCGCTCCTCGCTGAGGCGGGGTCTTTGCCCCCTGCACTGTTGGCGACTGCCTTGCAGGTGCAGGAGGCATCGCTGGTGCAGCCAGCAGCTATCCTGCCCGCTGCGCTGAGGTCTGAGGCCGCCAACCCCATGCCCTTGGACATGGAGGCGGACACCTTCGCCAAGGCTATTGAAGACGGTGATCTGGAGACGCTGGCGCCGCTGCTGTTCAGTATGGCGGAGGACGAGAACGCTCGGCGAATCGTCCTTACCCGGCTGGCCCAGCGCCTAGCCGATGACAATCATGCCCAAGGCTTGCGCACCATTCTCTATGGACAGTGGCATGATGCCGCCGCCGATCTCCCCGCTCAGCCTTTCTCACTGGGGGCGATGGCGCTTTTGCAGAGTCACTGGCAACTGCCTGCCGGGGTAGCGGTGGTGGTTCCTGAAGGGCGTGCCAGCCGCGACCCGGCCACGGACAAGCCCCTGCTCCATGCCCTGCGAGAACGCGATTTGCCCGCCTTCATGGGGCGTATCCGCGCCCTCGGCGACCAGCCTCTGGACGCCATACGCCAGCTTTTCCTGACCGTTACCCTGATGATCATTGAGGGCGGTGGTGGCGGCAAGGACCCTCTGCCACTGATCCGTCTCTATGTCTGGCTCGGCAGTTTGCTGGCCTTACCGCACCGCAGTTTGCGGCAGGCACGAAAAGTGTTGTTCAGCGCCGCAGCGACTACTTTTGGCTTTGCCGGATGGCAGCGTCAGGAAGACTGGCCGGATTTCAGCACGCTGGCCGCTTATCGTGAACGGGCAGCCACGGAGCCAGTACCTGCGCCATGGAGCTGGCAGAGTGCATTATATGCCGCCGCTGCCGATGCTGGCCCGCAGTGGTGGTTGCAGGTGGCAGAACGTGGTGTGGCACAAGCTTGCCCGGTGGGTTTCTGGTCTTTGTGGCGCACTGCGCAGCGCGCCGGGTCCTTGACGGGAGGCCCATTGGCATGGATTCACCCTTTGGTAGTGACGCGTCTGTATCTGGATTGAGTGGCGTGTGTCCTGAAGCACTGCTTTGTCCTCCATAGACCAGTCAATGAGTACCGCATCTGCTGTCCTGCCAGTCGAACGCCAGCAGATTGACGCCTTTCTCGACACGCTGTGGCTGGAAAAAAACCTCGGTGAAAATACCCTTGTCGCCTACCGGCAGGATCTTCTGCAGGTGGCCGTCGCGCTCGCGGCGCAGGGTCTGAGTCTGGGTACCGCCGATGAAGGGGCGCTGGCACGCCTGCTGGGGCAGAAGTTACAATCCGGGGCGGCCTTGCGCTCCGTGGCCCGGCTGCTTTCCAGCATGCGCCGCTTCTACGGTCACGCAGAGCGGGAGGGCTGGGTAACCCGTGATCCCAGCCGTAACCTGCAAAGTCCCCGACTTGGTCGCGCGTTACCCCATGTCCTCAGTGAAACAGAAATAGAGGCATTGCTGCTAGCCCCCGATTGCACACGCCCTTTGGGACTGCGCGATGCAGCCATGCTGGAGTTGATGTACGCCTGCGGTTTGCGGGTGTCGGAGCTGGTGAATCTGGAGATGCGCCAGGTGGACCTCAGTGCCGATCTGGTGGTGGTTTTTGGCAAGGGTCGCAAGGAACGCCTGGTGCCCATGGGGGAAGTGGCCGCCGGACGCATGGCGCAGTATCTGCAAAGTGGTCGTCCGCAGATATTGGGCGAACGCATCAGTGCCGCCATTTTTGTGACGGGACGCGGGGCTGCCATGACGCGGCAGCGTTTCTGGCAAAACATTGAGCATTACGCGCAGTCCGCTGGAATTACTCAGACCGTGTCGCCGCATAGCTTGCGCCACGCCTTCGCTACCCATCTGCTGAATCATGGCGCGGATCTGCGCAGTGTGCAGTTGATGCTTGGCCACGCAAATCTCTCCACCACGGAGATTTATACCCATGTGGCGCAGGCGAGGCTCAAGGAATTACATCAGAAGCATCACCCGCGCGGGTGATGCTTCTGTAATTCCCAGAATCTGAGGTTCTGGGAGGCGGTGAGAGACTAGCCATGCTCCGATCACGAACAAAAAACACCCCGCGACCGATGGTGCGCCACGGGGTGTTTTTCTGCAAAACCAGACTTATTTTTTAGGTAAGGTCACCACCACATAGATGCTCGCCTTGCCCTGCCGCACCAGTAACGGGATGGGTTGGTTCGCAGGCAGACTGGCGACAATGTGCTCCAACTCGGTGGGGCTGTTGACGTCTTGCTGATCCATCTGCTGGATGATCATGCCCGGCATAATCCCGGCTTCCGCTGCCGCCCCTTCACTGACCCCGACCACCACGACACCGTGATGCACGTTCAACTGCTTCTCAATGTTGGGGGTCAGAGACTGGACATGGATGCCCATACGGGAGACTTTGCCCACATGGGCAGGCTGGGCAGGTTCCTGGCTGCCGGAAGGCCCTGCCATGTTTTTGGGTAGGGCAGTAACCAGGACATCTTTGGTTTCCGCCGCACCGCGGTGGAGGATGCCGACCTTAGCCTGCGTGCCCGGCAGGGTATTACCAACCATAGGTGGCAGTTGCCCGACATTGTACACCGGCTTGTTGTCATAGGTGACAATGACGTCACCGGGCTTGATGCCTGCCTTGGCGGCCGGGCTGCCCGGCATGACGGAGGCGACGAGTGCGCCCACCGGTTCCTTGAGATGCAGTGCTTGCGCCATGGGCGGCGTGACATCCTGCACTTCCACGCCCAGATAGCCGAACTGGATCGCCTTGTGGTCCTTGAAGTCCTGCACCACCCGCATCACGGTATTGATGGGAATCGAGAAAGACAGGCCCATGTAGCCGCCGCTGTTGGTATAGATCTGATCATTGATGCCGACCACCTGGCCCTTCATGTTGAAGAGCGGTCCGCCCGAGTTGCCGGGATTGATGGGCACGTCGCTCTGGATGAAGGGGATGTATTCGTCATCGGGCAGTGGGCGGTTCATGGCACTGACCACACCTTGGGTCACGGTGTTGTAAAAGCCGAAAGGCGCGCCGACGGCGAGTAGCCATTGGCCGACCTTCATGTCATCCGAATTGCCGAGGGGTACGGTGGGTAGGTCCTTGGCGTTAATTTTGAGTAGCGCGGTGTCATAACGTACTGAAAGACCGATCAGCTTGGCCGGATAGGCGTGGTGATTGGTGAGGGTAACGACGACATGGTTGGCGCCGCGCACGACGTGGCCAGCGGTGACGATATAGCCATCAGGACTGATGATGAAACCGGAGCCGAGCGATTGGATTTTTTCATGCTGCTGTGGACCTGAACCGTTTTGTCCAGGAGCCATGAAGTGATGAAAAAACTGATAAAAAGGCGAATTGGGTGGAAAAGGGTTGGCCTGCTGGTGGATGACCTTATTCGTGGTGCTGCTGATATTCACTACCGCTGGGCCGTAACGGTCGATAATCGGGGTGAAATCCGGCAGAGCGACCAGTGCTTGTTGAGGCGCTGTGTTCGTCGAGATAGACAAAGCTGGTGCCGTCGGCGCATCGGCTTGTGCCCACTCCGTTGCACCCAGTGCAAAACCAAAACACGCCGCTACCACGGCAGTAACTACTAGTTTACGGCGCTTCAACATGGAATTCGGGCGATCATTCGCCATATGATTCTCCTTCGGGTTTTTGTCTTGCAGCTTTCGGTATGACCCGGGTTGGACTCCGGGAGTAGGCCGGGAGTTCCAGCCAATCCACACAACATAACACATAACTCGCAATGGGAGACGATAGCCGGCAGCAATGTCCTCAGTGCAAAGCGCGGGACAGACGGGTCCGGTAAAGCTCTACCAGTGGCCCCTGATTACCTTGCAACGCAAATATTTTAAGTACGGTTTTGCGGGCCAGGCCGTCCTGATAGTTTTTGTGGCGCTCGACCATCCCGATGAGCTGATCCAGGGCCGCTTCCTCTTGCCCCTGCAAGAGCAGAAGTAAGGATCGCTGATACATGGCCTGAGCCCGGGAGTCGCCATTTGCGCTGGCGATGGTGGCTTCCAGTTCGGTCATGGGTGGTATGCTGCGGGCTGCCGCAGTGAATTCCAGCAGGGCTTTCAGGCCTTCGACCTCAGTTTCCATTTGAAAGGTGGGGGACATGGCGTCGATCTGGGCCTGGGCGTCGGCATGGCGGCCCTGCTGGATGGCTAAGTGCGCCAGTGCCAGGCGTGCCGAATCGTTCCTGGGGTTGAGGCTGATGGCCTGTTTCAGCAATGCTTCGGCCTCTGCGGCTTTGCCCTGGGCAATGGCGTCAAGGGCCTGCACGCGCAGGTCGTCACCTGGCAACGGCAGGTTTTTCTTGATGAACTGACGCACGGCGGATTCGGGCAGCGCCCCGGTAAATTCATCGACGACTTTGCCATCCTTGAAGGCCTTGACGGCCGGGATGCCGCGTACCTGATACTGGCGTGACAGATCGGCGTTTTCGTCAGAGTTGACCTTGGCGAGCACGCAGGCGCCGTCCATCTCTGCCGCCAGTTTTTCGAGGACCGGACCCAGTGCCCGGCAGGGCGTGCACCAGGGTGCCCAGAAGTCGACCAGTACCAGCACCTTCCGGGATAGCCCGACGACGGCTTCCTGAAAATTACCGAGATTCACTTCGAGAACGTGTCCACTGACTGCCATACGAACTCCTGAGAAGAAGAGGTGAAGAAGAGGGTAGACTGCACTGCCTTTATTTACCGTTTCAGGTATGGTCAAAAAGGGGTCTTTTCAAGGTGCGGCCGATTTCCGGGGCGCTTACTGCTGTTCAGCTTTAGCCAGAGCGTCCAGCACGGACTGGAGCAGACTACGCCCGAGGGGTCCCATGCCGCGCTCCAGTTTAAGGCGGTCGTACTGGTTCCGGGAGAGGGGGCCAAGGGCCGCGCCCATGCGCGCCATATCGCCGCTGGCCCGCTGCATCTGACTGGCCATATCGCCCAGCCAGGCCAAGGCTCCCGGCTCACCGCGGCGGGCGGCGAGGATAACGCTGGCCAGACCGGGCGCGGCGAGGGTGGGATCAGCCGGGTCTCCGGCTTTGGGCAAGGTCTCTGGATTTTGCAGGCCCATGAGGATGGATTCGATAATGATGCCGTCTTCTTCGTCCAGTCCCTGCAGCAAACCCGGCTCCCGCCGTCCGGCCAGTATGTGGCGGATGACGGCAACCAGATCGCCCCAGCCATTGGCGGCGGCGACGCGCAGATTTTCTTCCAGCGGCGCCCGGAGATGGATATTCTGGCAGGCGGCGACGACCTGCAGGATGATTGCTGCGTGGGCGCTACGGATCTGCTCTCGACGTTCGGGGAGGACGGACATGCGGTGAATTCCAGTTATATGGTTGCCGCTTATTTTGCGGCATTGGCTGCGGGTGTGCAAAAAAGCTCAACGATGGAGATGTCGCGCCAGATAATGCCCGGTATGGGACAGGGGATTGTGCGCCACCTCGTCCGGCGTGCCGGTAGCGATGATTTGGCCGCCACCGGACCCCCCCTCGGGGCCGAGGTCGATGAGCCAGTCCGCCGTCTTGATGACGTCCAGATTGTGTTCGATAACGACGATGGTGTTGCCCGCGTCGGCCAGCTTCTGCAGTACATCGAGGAGCAGGGCGATGTCATGGAAGTGCAGGCCGGTGGTGGGCTCGTCGAGGATGTAGAGGGTTCGCCCGGTATCGCGGCGGGACAGTTCGCGGGAGAGCTTGACGCGCTGTGCTTCGCCACCGGAGAGAGTCGTCGCCGACTGTCCCAGACGCAGATAACCGAGGCCCACATCCAGCAGGGTCTGCAGCTTGCGGGCGACGGAGGGGACGGGGTCAAAAAAGGTCCGCGCGTCCTCTACCGCCATCTCCAGGATATCATGGATACTTTTGCCCTTGTAGTGAACATCTAGGGTCTCGCGTTTGTAGCGCTTGCCGCCGCAGATATCGCAGGGGACATAAATGTCCGGCAGAAAGTGCATTTCCACCCGGATGACGCCGTCGCCTTCGCAGGCTTCGCAGCGCCCCCCCTTGACGTTGAAACTGAAGCGGCCGGGATTGTAACCGCGGGTGCGGGCCTCGCTGGTGGCGGCGAAGAGTTCGCGGATGGGAGTAAACAGCCCGGTATAGGTAGCCGGATTGCTGCGCGGGGTGCGGCCGATGGGGCTCTGGTCGATGGCGATGACCTTGTCCAGCTCCTCCAGTCCACGAATTTGCTTGTGCGGCGCCGGGCTCTGGCTGCTGCCCATGAGCACGCGGGCGCAAGCGGGGTAGAGGGTGTCATTGATGAGGGTGGATTTGCCGGAACCGCTGACCCCGGTGATACAGGTGAAGAGGCCGATGGGGATACGCGCATCCACTGACTTCAGGTTATTGCCGGTGGCGCCTTGCACCTCCAGCCAGCGCTGGCTGGCATTGCTACGCCGCTGCTCGGGGACGGCGATGCAGAGGTCTCCGGTCAGATAGCGTCCGGTCAGCGAGTCCGGGTTGGCGCGGATTTCTTCCGGCGTGCCCTGGGCGATGACTTCACCGCCGTGGGTGCCGGCGCCCGGCCCCATGTCCACCACATAATCGGCGGCGCGGATGGCGTCTTCATCATGCTCGACGACAATGACGGTGTTGCCGAGATCGCGCAGATGCTTGAGCGTGCCAATGAGGCGGTCGTTGTCGCGTTGGTGCAGGCCGATGGAGGGCTCGTCGAGGACGTACATCACCCCCACCAGACCGGCGCCAATCTGCGAGGCGAGACGGATACGCTGCGCTTCCCCACCCGACAGGGTTTCGGCGGAGCGGTCGAGGCTGAGGTAGTCGAGGCCGACATCCACCAGAAACTTCAGACGACTGCCGATTTCCTTGAGGATGCGCTCGGCGATGAGGGCTGCCTGCCCTTCCAGTTGCAGATGGGTGAAGTGTTGCAATGACTCGCGGATGGACAGCACCGAGGCTTCCTGAATGGCCAGCGGGCCAACCCTGACCATGCGCGCTTCTTCACGCAGGCGGCTGCCATTGCAGGCCGGACAGCGCAGGCGGCCCATATAGCGCATGATTTCTTCGCGGACGAGCTTGGACTGGGTTTCACGCAGACGCCGTTCCAGGCTGGCAACGACGCCCTCGAAGTTCAGCTTGTGACTGCGCGTCCCTTGCTGGACGGTGATGCGTTCGGGGCTGCCGTGGAGAATCTGCTCGCGAATGTCGAAAGGCAGATCCCGCCATGGGGTGTCCAGGGAAAAATGAAAGTGTGCGGCCAGCGCCGTGAGCAGGGGCGCGTAGTGCTCCTGATGGCGCTTGGTCCAGGCGGCGATGGCCCCATCACGCAGGCTCAGTTCCGGATTGGGGACGATCAGATCGGGGTCAAAAAAGGTGATCTCGCCGAGGCCGTCACAGCGCGGGCAGGCCCCGGCGGGATTGTTGAAGGAGAAGAGGCGCGGCTCCAAAGGCGGGAAGGAGCGCCCGCAACTGGGGCAGGCATGGTGCGCGGAAAACAGTCGCTCTTCCGCATGCTGTGGTCCCATGAGGACGGCGATGGCCTGATCCTCGGCGAGGCTGAGGGCGGTTTCCAGAGACTCGGCCAGGCGCGGCCCGCTGTCGGCGCGCAGTACCAGCCGGTCGATGACGGCCTCGATGCGATGCTTGCGCTTCTTGTCGAGTGCAGGGATTTCGTCCAGTTCGAGGAGTTGACCATCCACCCGGGCGCGGATCAGGCCGCGGGCACGCAGGCTGCCGATGATATCCTCGTGACTGCCTTTGCGGTCACGCAGCACCGGTGCCAGGATCATGAGCTTTTCGCCTTCGGGCAGGGCCAGGAGCTGATCGACCATCTGGCTGATGGTCTGACTCTGAATGGGCGTGCCGCAGCACCATGGGGTGCCGGCACGGGCATAGAGCAGGCGCAAATAGTCGTGAATCTCGGTGATGGTGCCGACGGTGGAACGGGGATTGTGGGAGGTGGACTTCTGCTCTATGGCGATGGCGGGGGAGAGCCCTTCAATCGCGTCCACATCCGGCTTGCCCATGAGGGAAAGAAACTGGCGGGCATAGGCCGAGAGGCTTTCCACATAGCGGCGCTGACCTTCGGCGTAGAGGGTGTCGAAGGCCAGCGACGACTTGCCCGATCCGGACAGCCCGGTGATGACGATGAGGCGGTCGCGCGGTAAGGTAAGAGAAATATTCTTGAGGTTGTGGGTGCGGGCGCCCCGGATATGGATGTGTTCCATGCAGCCGACATGCTCTTTTTGGGGACAATGGGTTAGTATAAAGCTTTCGGGGACACCCGTCCCCTTGACCATAAGGAGATCAGACGATGGCGGGAGTGAATAAGGTCATATTGTTGGGGCATCTGGGACGGGACCCGGAGATGCGCTATCAGCCCAGTGGTGGCGCCATCGCGAACTTCAGCGTCGCGACTTCTGAGACCTTCAAGGACAAGGAAGGCAACAAGCAGGAGCGCACCGAATGGCATCGCGTCGTGCTCTTCGGGCGCACCGCAGAAATTGCCGGCGAATACCTGCGCAAGGGCAGCATGGCTTATGTGGAAGGCCGTCTGCAGACGCGCAAGTGGACCGACAAGGAAGGGCAGGAGCGCTACACCACGGAGATCGTCGGCGATCGCCTGCAACTGGTGGGTGCACGTGGGGGCGGCGGTGCGGCGAGCTTTGATGAGGAAGATCAGTCCCGGCCGAGTGGCGGCAGCAGCAGTGCGGGGAGTTCGCGGAAGAGTGAGATGCCGCCTGCGCCGGCGGAGGATTTTGATGACGATATTCCGTTTTAGTTCCCACCTGGTTACCATGGCGTAAAGTGCTGCGATTAATCGCCAAGCCTGCTGAATTGCGGGCTTCGCCGTCTGAGTTGCACTATGATTCTCATGTCATCGCAAGCCGTGCGGGAGGTGTAAGCATGGCAACGGCACGACAGCTTGGGCAAGCCATAACGAATCTTTACGAGGTCGACTTCCTCGCTTGGACGGAAAGCCAGGCTGAGGCTTTGCGTACTCGGCAGGTGGTGCCCTATAGGCTGGGCTAAATCTTCTGGATGAAGTGGAAAGCATGGACGGAGTGCGCGCAACGAACTGAAAAGCCGATTGCGAGCGCTCCTCATTGAGTCTTCTCAGGATCTTACCTCCCCAACGCCCTTTCGATCTTCTTGTCCGTCTTGTACTGACTCAGCGCATACACCGCCCAGATGGCCGCGGGCACCCAGCCGATCAGCGTGATCTGCAAAATCAGGCAAACAATCCCCGCAATCGGGCGGCCAATAGTGAAAAATACCACAAATGGCAGAAAAATAGCTAAAAACAGGCGCATGTGCTCCCCCTATAGGCCTTCTCTTGTCGCCTGTCCATACTACGACCGGCGCTGTCAGCGCTTCAAGCCCTTGCCGCACTTTTACCGGGCAAGCACTGCCTTCTGCTAAACTCCGGGCCAGACACCCCGGGGATGCGCCCGTGCCCGCCCTCACCTACAGGAGCTATAGTGACCGCCGCCAAACCAGATCGGACTCAAAGACTACGTGTGCTGCGCCGCTGGGCGCTGGGTTTATTGCTGGGGGCGCTGGCGCTGTTTCTGGTGGCGGCGGCACATGACTTTGCCGGGCCCTGGGCCTGGGTGGGGGCCTTTGCGGAGGCGGCCATGGTGGGTGCTTTGGCGGACTGGTTTGCGGTGGTCGCACTCTTCCGGCATCCCTTGGGATTGCCCATTCCGCACACGGCGATCCTGCCGCGGAACAAGGCGCGTCTGGCGCGCCGTCTGGCGGAGTTTATCCGCGAACACTTTCTAGAGGCCGAGGCCATTGTGCGCCTGTTGCGACGCGCCGATCCGGCCACCTGGCTGGCGCAGTGGCTGAGTGATGCCGGGAACAGCGCGCTGCTGGCCCGGCAGGTGGCCGTTCTGCTCCAGAAGGCTCTGGCGCTCAGTGATGACGACGAATTGCGCACGGCCTTGCGGGCGGTTCTGGGGCGGCAATTGCAGGGCATCGACGGGGCACGCTGGGTAGGCAGTATTCTGGCACTATTGACGGAAGATCATCGGCACCAGACCCTGCTCGACGATGGCATTCAGCGCCTGCGCCGCTGGCTGGATGGTGAAGATACGCAGCACCTGCTGGCAGATCAGATCGGGACGATTCTCAAGCGCGCCTATCCGACGCTTTTTGCATGGATGGGGGCGGTCATGGACCCCGCCACGCTGAGTGAGAATCTGGCTCGCAATCTGGTGAGAGCGGCGCATCAGTTGTTGCAGGAAATTGCGAATGACCCGGAGCACCCCCGCCGTCTGGCTTTCGATCTCTGGATGCAGGATGCCATCCTGCGTTTGCAGACGGATGCGGTTTTTCAGGCACGGGTACAGCGTTGGCAGAGCGGTTTGATCGCCCATCCGGCGGTGCAGACCTACATGGATGGCCTGCTTCGTGATCTGCGGGCCTGGCTGGAAAGCGACTTACAGCGCCCGGATTCCCGCTTGCAGGGGCAGGTGCAGCGCCTGTCGCAGCAACTGGGTCTTTTCCTGGGCGAGCAGCAGGCATTGCGCGACGCGCTCAATGGCTACCTGGAGGACAGCGCCCGCCGTCTGGCGCCTGCCCTGCGCGATGGTCTGGCCCAGCACATCGAAGCGACGATACATGCCTGGCCGGATAAGGACATGGTCCGCCTCCTGGAGGAAGGGGTGGGTACGGACCTGCAGTATATTCGTGTTAATGGAACGCTGGTGGGCGGGATGCTCGGCATTGCCATTCACGCCCTGGCTCTGGCGGTGCCGTTGCTGATATAGCCTCCCTATCGGCCAGCAGAACCGGGATCGGAACACGCCCTGGCGTGCGGCAAATCTGGTTGCGTATCCACGCTGACTCCGCTTGCGGCCAAAAGCTGGCGAGCCAGACGGCTTTTTACGCCGTTATCGGCGGTGAAGTGCAGGGATATCCGAGCATGACGAGGTAGTGGCGGCGCCGTGTCCGTCCCGATGGGGACAACACCCAGGCGACGACATAGTTGACGGGCAACTCCGTCATTACCATCGACGACGGCAATGTCCCCGCCCAAGGTGTCGTTTATCAGGTCGTTGATCCAGCAGTAATGGGTACAGCCCAGGACGACCACGCCAATGTCCGCAGTGCGCGCGGGCTGGACCCTCAGCTGCAGATAGTGGCGGGCACGGGCTCTCCAGTCCGTATCCTGCGTCTCGATGATCTCGGCGAGACCGGAGCAGGCCAAAGGGCGGACACGTTCCTGCCCGTTTTCCAGCCGGTCCAGAAGGTCCCGCAGTTTTCCGCCACTGACGGTGATGCTGGTGGCGAGCAGGAGAATCCCGCCCTGGGGGTGGTCTGTCAGCGCTTTCCTGATGGCGGGTTCGATGCCGATAATGGGCACGTCGGCGCGCTCCCGCAAAGGCGCGACGGCGGCGCTGGTGGCGGTATTGCAGGCGAGGACTACCGCATCTACGCCGGCGCTGATGAACCAGGCATAGGCTTCCTCTGTCCACTGCCGCACCTGCGCGGGACTTTTGTCGCCGTAGGGAGCGTGGGCGCTATCGCCATAGAAAAGATAATGCGCGTCCGGCAGGTGGCGTAGGCAGGCCAGCAGGGTGCTGATGCCGCCGATTCCCGAGTCGAAGATACCGATACGCATCAGTCGTGTAAAAACGCCTGATCAGCGAGCAGCGCGGCACCGCGCATACCGGCGAGGTCATCATCATTGCCGCGCTTCACTTCGACATTGCCGCGCAAGGCGGGAATCAGATCCGCATCGAGGCGCTGCAGCATGGCCGGGGCGAAACTGTCCCAGGCGGCGCTCATACCACCGCCAACTCGCACTATGCCGACATCGCTTACCTTGAGGATATGGGCCAGTGCCTGTCCCAGACAGGCGCCAGCCGTCTGGAAAGTACTGACGGCTTCAGCGTGACCAGCGCTGGCCATTTGGGCGATGACAGCGGTATCCGGCGCGGTGCCCGTCAACTCCACATAGCTGGATTGTACGCCCCGCGCCGAGGCGTATTGCTCCAGGCAACCCTGGTTGCCGCAGCCGCAGCGCCGCCCCCCCGGTACCACGATAATATGGCCGATTTCCATGGCACTGCCATGATCGCCGCGCCAGGGACGGCTCTGCTGTATCCAGCCACCACCGACCCCCGTACCGAGACCGACATAGAGCAGATTTTGCAGCTCGGGCTGCTCCTGACGTTCCTCCCAGAATTCGCCATAACCCGCTGCGTTGGCGTCATTTTCGACCAGGACGGGGAGTTGGCAGGCGGTGCGCACGGCCGTTTGCAGGTCGAGCTGGATCAGTTGCGGGATGTTGGGGGATTGCAGCAATATGCCGTCATCGTTGATAAAGCCGGGAAAAGCAATGCCCACCCGGGCGATGCTGGGATGATGCCGACGCAGGTCGGCAATGCCTTCAGTCAGGAGCGTGGTGACCAGCGTGGCGGCGCTTTCCGGGTCCGGAGCCTGGCCGCATTTTTCGCGCAAATCCACCTCACTGCGCGTGGAGTCCAGAAAATCGTTACCCCGAAAGACGCCAAAGCGCAGGTTGGTGCCGCCCACATCAATGCCGATGGTCAGGCCCTCAGCCATGGGTAATGACCTCTGCCTGTATCATTATGGTATGGGCTTTGCCCGCCTGGACTGACCATTCCAGATCCAGGCGCAACGCCTGCATGATCTTCTCAAAGCCAGCTTCCGATTGCGAGACGGTTAGATGTGGTGCGCTCTGCCAGCGTACCGGCGGGTTGAAATGCATGACGATTTTACCGCCCATAACCGCATCCTCCAGGACGATTTCCCGGGCCTCTGCACCCTGAATGGGACTGCCAAAGCCACCCTGTGACTGGTCATTGGCAAAGAACTGCCCTGCCGGGCCATCGCAACTCGGCATGGCCAGAAAGAGCCGGGTGCTGAAACGATGTGCTTCCGCCCCTTTGCGCACTGACTCAATGCGGTAGTCCACTGTGAGGCGGTTTTCCGACAGGGTGTAGCGCTTGCTGGTTGCCCATTCGTCCGCAACGCCGCCGGAAAAGTGTGGGCTATTCTGCAAACGGCTTTCGCTGTAAGTGATGGCGCTCCCGTCGATCCATTCCTGAAAGCTGTGGCAGGGTGTGGCGTCCGGCGTAAGGTCCTCAGCGCTGATGTCGGTTTTGAAGCTGACGCGGTCGTGGGCGGAGGCAATGCCTTCGCTGGGGGCTTCGGGCGCAATGGCACCGTGACGAATCTTATCGTAATACGCCTCATCACGGCGGGCCAGAGTGTCGCCGAGGTTGTGTCGTAGCGCATAGCAGTCCCATTCCACCACGGCAGCGCTGGGGGCTGGGCGGATGATCAACTGAAGGGTGTGATTGTGATAGAGCAGTTCGTCAACCCCATCCATATCTAAATCACTGCTTTCCAGAGCGGGACGCGCGGTAATCTTGTCCAGTTGTGCCTCCAGGCGGACGATGGCGTTGAAGACGGCGCGCCGCAGGTGCGGTAGATATATGCCACCAAATAGTCCGTGCCAGTAGGCGTCATTGGCTTGCGCTTCGTGCAGGTCCGCGCGCATGGTTTTGCTCTGTTGGCGCTTGGGCAAGGCGTGAAAGCGCTGCGATAGCCGGAGCATGCGTTTGTGCATCCAGTTGGATTCCGGGTAGCGGGTCAGGAAGTTTTTCCAGATGCCGCCGCGGATCAGGGCTTTACGCTGTTCCAGCCGACCAGCCGTTTTTTCCTGCTCCAGGAAGGCGGCGTAGCCGCGCGCCGCATCAGGGGCTAGCGTCCATTCGTTCATCTCGCTGTAGGATACCGTCGGCAAATAGATGATACCCTGGGGGCGATTCTGAGCCAGATAATCCCGAAAACGCATGGGCTGAATGTATGGCGAGTCGAGCACGCCACGCAGGAATTGCTCCAGCCAGCCCTTCTCGTACACCCAGCTATAGGTCTCCGGCCAGACGCCAAATTTCTCGATATCGTCGAAATAAATGCCGGCACTGCCTGGATGCTGCTCGGAGAGGCCCTCAATGTACGATACTGCGGCGTCCGCTTCAGAGAATGGCAGGCGGTAGCGTAGCGCCTCAGAAATAGGAAAAACGTCAATGCTCTGGCCATTTTCTTCGGTGCGGTGGAAGTTGCCGAGCTGATCTGCCGCAGCGCCCGCACAGAGAAAGTGATAGTCGTCCACCATAACGTAGCGCACGCCGGCCTCGTTGAGGGCGGGCACCACACTGGGGTCCCAGACCCGCTCCGTGAGCCAGGCCCCGACGGGCCGCTGTCCGAAGCGTTTCTCCAGACGGTTGGCCATAGCCTCAATTTGGGCGATACGGTCGGCGTGAGGAATCGCGGCGAGCACCGGCTCCGTATCGCCGGCGCCCACCAACTCCGCCTGGTTGCGGGCTACCATCTTTTGCAGCAAGGTGATGGTTTTGGGGTGCTGGTCAATCATATAAGCCAGCAGCCAGCCGCTGATGTGGATGGCGAAAGGAAACCCAGGAAAGCGATACATCGCCTCTAAAAATGGGTGATAACAGCGGCGGACGGCATCGTCGATGACGTGGGGGAAGTTGCCGACCGGCTGATGGGCATGGACGCCCAGGAGAAGGGGGGTGCTGTGGGTCATTCAGTGTCCTTCCGTGTGGCTGCGGCGCATGGAACCACCGGCCTCTGCCGCACCGCCGCCATGGCTGATGGGGTTGCTGAGGGCATCGGGGGCGGGGAGTTGCATCAGGGAATAGAGCTTGCGGAGGTTTAGGCGGTACAGATGGTCGAAATCACGGACGGAGTCCGATGGGTTGTAGTCGCCGAACCACCAGAACCAGTCAGAACCTTCACAACGACCGAGTTGTTCAAGAATCTTGGCCTGCTGCTCCGCAGAGAATTGCCCGCGATGTTGATCCACGTCCTGTTTGGCGGTGCAGAGCAAATCCCATGCGCGGTTTTTAGCGGCGTCGCCAATCCAGGTGCTGAAGCTGCCGTAGACCCAACTCCCTGCGGCCAGCCGGGGTATGGCCTTCACGTCGTCTGGATGGTTGTTGATGAAATCGCTGAAGGTACACATCCGGATGTGGGGGTGATTAGCCAGGGATTTATAGAGTTCCGAGAGAAAGTAATAGCCATTGTAGGGATAGTATTCCCAGGCATTTTCGCCATCGAGAACAATACTGACGACCGGGTTTGCCTCGTGCTCCGTCTGCCGCCAGATGGTCTCCAGTTTGTGGATGAAGTCCGTGACGGCATCATGTCCGGACCAGGTTTTGTAGTCGAAGCCGATGGTGTCGGAGAGCGCATCATCGCGGAAGAAGAGTACGGGTCCTGTCCCCTGCAGTTGATAGGGACGGTACAAGTATTCCACCCGGCCGCGGGGGCCGCTGTCATCGTCGCTGAGCAGCAGGCTATGGGTCAGTACGCCTTCACCGGAAGCGGTCCAGCGCACCCCGGCGTTGCCGAGCATTTCGACAAAGGCGGCAGAGACGCCCCCTTCGGCAGGCCACATACCTTGCGCCGGCACTCCGAAATGCTGGAGATAACTCTGCTGTGCCTGGTCGATGTGCCAGCGCGCGCGCTCAGCCCCGCCGGGATAGGCCAGGCAGTCGGGCAACTGGGCGTCCGTTACCGCTTCGCGCGCGGCGTGGAAGTCGAGCAGCAACGGCCCGATGGGATGGTAATAGGGGGTGGTGGAAATCTCAATGCGCCCCGCTTCCGCCAGGGCGCGATAGCGGGGAATCAGTCCGCCAATCAGTTCTCCGAGAAAGTGGACGAGTTGCTGGCGGTCTTCCTGGCTGAAACCGTGTCCCTTGGCAAAAAGTGATCGCAGGAAAGGGCTGCCGCGGCGCACGGTCTCCCCGGTCCAGGCTAGGTGATACCAGACCAGAAGATCCGCGAGGTATTGTATGGAGAGGTAATCCGATATCTCCTTAACGTCCTCCAGCATTAACTGGTAAATGTCATACAGGCGACGATAATCCGGGAAGGGGTTGAGCATGTGCTCCGGGTCGAGGCGGAAACATTGCTCCAGCAGGAAATGCCGCTGTTCATTAGGCAGTGCTTTGAGATTTTCCATGGCAAGTGCAATGAGCAGCGGATCGCGGAACTGTCCGCTCTGAAACTGCGCGGTGTAGTCCTCTAATTGCTCGACCAGAATCGGCACACAATTAAACACCCCGCGGGCGAGGGGATTCTCCTCATAGTGGGCGATCATGTCCGAATAGTCTTTGCAGGCGTGCAGATAGGTCCACGGCAAGACGTAGACGCCGTCGGCATCGCGGTAATCGGGCTGGTGCATGTGCCAACAGAAAATGACATGAAGCGCGCGCGCCGGGGGCATGGGATTACCTCACAAAATGTAGTTGCTGGCCAAGTAACTCCGGGGTAATCAGGGTCACGCCGTTGGGAGTACGATAGAAGCGACGGGCGTCTTCGACCGGATCTTCACCGACCACAAGCCCGTGCGGGATAATCGTACCTTTGTCCACTACCACCTTGCGCAGGCGGGCACCTTCGCCCATGCGCACGTTGGGCAGGATGACCG
>JAAOMR010000001.1 GCA_018853935.1 Acidithiobacillus ferrivorans | reverse complement strand
CGGCATTCTGCGGTCCGAAATTCAAGCCCGTTATTTGGTCACTGCTGGTGATATTCCAGCGATGACCGAGCGGTAGCATGTTACGGTTCACTGCAAAGGCGCGGGCGGCGGCGAGCACCTGGGCATCGGCGGTACCGGTGAAAATCAGGATAACACCCAATGGGTTGTCAGGATCGTGCGCCAGGAAAACCGTCGGACCCGTAATGGGCGTGTGCGGCTGCATCACAGCGGGCAAATCGGCAGCTGGGGCGAGGAGGGCAGAGATGTCTGGATTGCCGGATAACGTGGGAGCGATCATGGCCGGAACCATCATTTGCGCCTTTACATGAAGTACTGCGGCTGAGCGCAGTGCTAGGCCTGCCACCGCCTCTTGCGCAGCCGTGAGCAGCGTGGGGTTAGGGGTCCCATAAAACTGGATCGGTAAGCGTAAAACGCCTTTTGCCGCAGACTCACTCAATATCATGGGCAAATGCGCAAAGTCTAAATGCTGCCACGGTAAACGCTGAGGCGTGTAGGTAAGCTGTGAGGCACTGTAGTCAATCTGAGTCCAGGCCCCCGGCGACACGGTTTTTGTGTGCGGTGCAGCGGGCCCGGGGATGGCCTGTATTTGCAGTGGGTAGCTGCCCGCAGAAAAATCCTGATGGCCGAGCAAAACCGTGAAGCTTCCCCGTGGCAGTTTGGGATTCAGGGAGACTGCACCGATAATCTTATGATCCATGGAGACCACCAGCTGGGACCCCGCCGTGGTATCCGGACTGGTCAGATAACGTACCTGGAGCGTTGCGTTTTGGGCCGTGTAATGGGGTTGCACCTTCCAGGTCATCTGCGCGGTATCATGCCCGGAACGAAGCACTACCACTTTTTTACCCTGCGTCAGCATTGTTAGTGGGATATTGACAGTCGCGCTGGCGAGCGTTTGTGCCAGTGCGGATCCCACGCCCCATGAGCTCCAGGCAAGGCCTGCCGTTACTATGGCCGCTATGTATTTGTGTTTCATTGTTATATTAATCCTTATTTGCTGTATCAGCGGTCAGAACGGCCAGAAAAAACCAATGTCCACCAGTGACGAGTGCGCACTATGAACAGTTTATGGGTGTTTTCCAGAAGACTGCGTAAACTTTTAACGGCGATAAAATAAAAATTGTTCCTGAGGCCGGCAGCTGATTTTCTGGCAATATAAAGATAGGCTGCGAAAAAAGAGATGCGCTTGCGACGCCGTTCAAGACGCGCTTCAAGATGTCGGCTGTCGCCGTAAATCAGGTCGACTATCTCCGCCTTCTGCCGCATATCCTGGTACTGGAATTGCACGCCTACACGGCCGGATTCGATGTTGAGCACCGTTGCGTAAATGCTGACAATCAGATTTTTATGTAGTGAACTTTTAAACAAAAAGGTGAGCGGTTCTGTGCTCAGTAACTGTTCCATGGAAAACTGTTTATCCATAATTATCAAACGTGCCCCATTGGCTGAAAGATCGATAAACTCAACCATAATTTTTTTGGCCCCAGGCATCATCATGACAGCAGGTATGGGTTTTACCGGGATGATACGAAATTCTTCCCGCCGCTGTTTACGTTCCAGTGTTACGCCTACCGCTGCTGCCACAATCATGAAATTTACGATTTCCCATAACATGGTAAATATAAGTTGTGGACGCTGTCCCGGGTGCTCAAGCCAGCGCCAGCCGCCAGAAATTAATGACACCAAAACAATTAACAGAATAATGTATTGTACCCAAACTGTTGGGGTCAAAAAATCCTTATCCATTTGCTCACCTTTGGGTGTAACACGAAAAGTGGGTTTTCGAGGCCGGAGTAAGGTTGCTGCTAAGGCGGGGGCTGCTAACGGTGTTTGTACCATCTCGTAGACGTCAGAAATAAGTGGCCAGCGAATCTTGCCATATATAAAGTCAGAGAAAATCATGCTCGAGAGAAAGTATGGGACGCCATATATCGCATATTGTTCCGTTGTGGCGTCATATACCATGATTCCAAACAACAGAAACATGGACGGCGCCAGTATGGTTACTATCCGTGAAAATGGAAAAAACCAATAAGAAAAGCTGGCTAAATATGCGATGCGCTGGGTGAGCTTTAATCCGGGAAGCGTTAGTGGATTTTTAAAGTAAAGTAACTGCAGCGCACCCTGTGCCCAACGCACCCGCTGGGCGATGAAACTCATCACTGTTTCCGGTTGTAAACCGATGCTGAGTGATTCATTCAGGAAAACACTGTGATATCCATTGGCATGCAGAATCATCGCAGTTTCAGCATCCTCCGTGATGGTGTCACCCTGAATACCCCCTACTTCCAAGAGCATGCTCCGGCGCATGACCGCAGCAGATCCACAAAAGAAAGACGCATTCCAGCCATCGAGGCCGGTTTGAATGACGTTATGAAAAAGCTCTGTTTCAGGTGGTGAATCGTGAAATATGCCAAGATTTTTCTCAATGGGATCAGCATTTATAAAGCTGTGAGGAGTCTGTACCAGAAAGCATTTTTTATCCTGAAGGAAAAATCCTACCGTTTTAGTCAAAAAATCTCTGGTAGGTACATGATCTGCGTCCAGAATAACCATGAGCTCACCACTAAGATTATTAAGGGCGGCATTGATATTGCCTGCTTTCGCATGATCATTATGTACACGGGTGTGATAGGCTATGCCCAATTTAAGGCATAATTCCTGCAATACATGGCGGCGGGCCAGGGACTGTTCAGCAATGAGAGGTTTGTTGCATCTATCATCTGTACCTCCATCATCGAGCAGATGGAGGTGCACTTTGTCCTTAGGATAAGTGATGTTCAATGCGCCAAGCAGTGTGACTTCAAGAAGCTCAGCGGGCTCATTATATGTCGGCACAACAATATCCACAGATGGAAGCAAGGATTCGTCAGCAGGTAATGGCACTGGTGTACGATGGCGCGGATACAAGTTCACAAAATAGCCCAGAAAGGCAAATCCCGCTGAGTAGACTTCAGCAGCAAAAAGCATCAGACCAGCAATCAGACTGATAAGTCCAAATCCACCAATGGTAAATTCCACACGCCACACCAAATAACGCGCAGTCAGGAAGATGGCGAGAAAGATGCTGACGATGCGCAATGGAGTAACCCAAGGTTCGCGGAACTTCAGCTTACGACCAATAAGCAGTATGCTGATCATGACGGCAAGCATAGAGCCGCCAATGTATGCTTCAGCCATTGTCGAAACGGGGCTGGCTGCCAACAACCACACGATTATTAAAGCAATAGCAATAGTGATTGTTATCATGGAATTTGATAAATTCTTTAAAACGTTATGGGTCGACATGATTTACTCCTTCTTCATCTGTTACGGATAGGGAGAGATTATCACGCCACTCGCGATTTACTTTTGCGTGTCGGGGGCAGAACCTGATCATCAGCAACGTAGGAGCATATTCCATCTGTTGCGAGTTGGTGCAGATACTCCGCAAATGGTTTGCCAACACCTGCATGACGCAAGCCGAACTCGACCGTGGCCTGCAGATATCCGAGCTTGTCACCACAATCAAAGCGGCGACCTTCAAATTCGTAGCCAAGAACTTGACGTTCACGTAACAGGGCGGCAATCCCATCGGTGAGTTGAATCTCGCCGCCACTTCCTGCAGGTAAATCCTCCAGGTATTCGAATATTTTGGCAGGTAAAATATATCTGCCGACTACCCCAAGATCAGATGGTGCCTCATTAGGATGGGGTTTTTCTATGATACCTGATACCTGTTGGATTTTATTTTCCCACGGCCAGCACTGAATAATACCGTACTTATTGGTCTCTTCGTGAGGTACCCGTTGAATGGCCAGTATGGCCGCATGATAGCGATCATACTGTGCTATCATCTGCGCAAGGACGGGTTTTTTGGATAAGATCAAGTCATCCGCAAGCAGTACGGCAAAGGGATGATCACCGACAACATCGCGGGCCATCAGGACCGCATCGCCTAATCCCAAGGGGTGTGGTTGTCGAAGAAAGACGGTACTGACCCCACGCGGTACAATATTTCTTACTTCGTCGAGAAGTTCCTGTTTACCGCGACGTTCTAGCTCATGCTCCAGTTCAAAGGCAACATCGAAGTGGTCTGCAATCGCACGTTTGCCGCGGCCACTGATGAAAACCAACCTGTCACATCCCGCCTCTAACGCTTCCTCTACCGCATATTGAATCAGCGGCTTATCTACAATCGGCATCATTTCTTTGGCCGTTGCTTTTGTTGCAGGTAGGAACCTTGTCCCCATTCCGGCGACAGGGAAAACGGCCGTGCGAACTGATTCAGGGGTATTCTTAGACGAATGGCGGGATGCGATTTTCATGGTGAACTCCTAAGTAACCAATTTTTAAAAAATGCTGTTTCATCTTAAAAAGTTACCGATTCATGTTAAAAAATTACCGTTTCATGGAATCTAATCATTTTTTAAGGGTCTTAAAAAAATAGTGCTATATTTTTCTGAGTTACAAATTTCCTCCCAACTCCAATGGCCACGGTAGAAGTCGATTATTTTTAAGGGTCCGATCCAGGGGCTACCATAAGATGGTTATGGTAGCCCGTCTGTTCGGTAGGGCACATATGCTACATCTGTTGATTCAGGGAAAAATTTTGGTATGACAACGAAGAGTGCGTGTGGCCAAATAATGCGGCACTCGTCCAGGCCGCCTGACTCGCCGTCTATTGCGCATTGTCGGCGCAGCGAATTGCCCCTAGACCCATGGCAGCGTAATACGCTTCCGACCCGTGCGTGCGAGAGTAAAGCTCAAAGCTTTCCCCGTCTGTTCGTTGGGTCACATATGCTACACATAATATTTTCAATATGCCGCAAGCATGAATCTCTCAATAGCCAGCTGCGTTGTGTTTTTAGGCGCAGTGCAGGCAGCCAAGGCTGCATAACAGTGTAACTGCTGGTGTACTTCATCGGCTTAGCGAAAACTTCGATACAGGCAACTCTCATCCACCGAAGCCATCCAGTTGCAAACTATGTGATGCAAAGCACAGAAGACGCGTCGCACCTGCTTTACCATTCACCATGGTTCCTAAGTGAGGTAATTTATTATGTCTCATATTCAAGATGCACAGCAGTACCATCGGCTACTGCCCGATATCGATCAGCGCGCTCATTTTCCGGTTCCGCCTTCCGTTACCATGGCGTTTACTACAGCCTCTGGCAAGCCCTTGACGGTTAGCGTCCCCCACAGTGTTTTTGACCAGTTGTGCCTCCACCTTGGAAATGCCCATAAAGCGGGATGCTGGATTACCGTTCGCTGTTGTGAGGTTGAAACATTATCCGTAGGAACGATTGCGCGTTATGTGAATATGATGGTAGAGACCAAGTTACACCGCGCTGAAGTCATGCCACAAATGTTACCCATTGAGATTTTATCTTCGATCTTGAGCAATTAGACTGACGCCAAGCGGGCCATGCCTGCCCAGCAAGGCGACACTGCTTCCGGACAAGAGGGTTCATAAAAACGTCATCGGGGGGTGGTCGCTCTTTTCCTTCAACCGGACCTGCACCATGCCTATCTCGCATGCGATATTATTCCAGGGCATTGTTACGGTTTTTAGAATAGGTGATGAACGCCATGCTGCGTTTTTATATATTGCAACGATAATGGAGAGTTATGCTTGCAATATATAAAAATGTTACGGAGGGCCGGAAGCCTTGTTGAAACCGCAAAAAATAAAAATATTACTGGAGAGATATCCGGATGAAAAAACTGCAGAAATAGCCTTTACTCTGGTGGAGAAGGTGGCTGCAGCCGTTATTAAAATTATCGGTAAAGACGGCTTCAATGCCCTCTATGCGAGAAGCTTATCCCTCACCGTGCCAACGTTCCCCTGGTTGGCAGTCCGCGTGATGACACTTCAGGATGATGATATGCTCGTACTATCAAAAAACTCGTTTGTAGCACAGCCACCCGCAGAGATCAGAGCGGCAAGCAGCTTATTGCTGATTACTTTTTCAGATATCCTGTGCCGGTTGCTAGGTGATCAGTTAACGGCGCGCATTTTACATGATGCTTTTGGTGGAGAAATCGTAGAAGCCGTTATGGGAGATCACTATGAATCATAAAATCCGCATACGGAAGCTTCCAACCGGAGTGCCTGGACTGGATGACTTGCTGGGCGGTGGCCTGCCTGAGTACTCTTTTAATCTGATTGCAGGATGCCCTGGGGGCGGCAAAACCACACTGGCACATCAGATCATGTTCACGCAGGCAAGCCCCACCAATCGAGCGCTCTTCTTTACTGTGCTGGGTGAGCCGGCACTGAAGATGCTGCGCTATCAGCAGCAATTCTCGTTTTTTGACATCGACAAAGTCAATAACTCCGTTCACTTCGTCAATCTGTCCCAGGATCTGCTGCAGGGGGATTTTGACAAGGTATTGATGCGCATCGTTAACGAGGTCCAGCAACATGCTCCGAGCCTCGTTTTTGTGGATTCGTTCCGGTCGCTGCTCCGGTCAGGCAAGCAGGCCCACTCTGAACGGTCTGATATGCAGCGGTTCTTGCAACAACTGGCTATGGAAATGACTGGCTGGCAGGCAACCACGTTTTTAATTGGCGAATATAGCGCCGCAGAGGCTGATTCCAGCCCGCTCTTTACCGTGGCTGATGGGATTCTCTGGCTGACGCAAAGCCTGCACCGCGACACCATGGTGCGCAAACTGCAGGTGGTTAAAATGCGTGGACAATCGCAACACTCCGGATTGCATACTTTCCGTATTGATGACAACGGCATCCAGATTTTTCCACGCGCGATGGTGCCGACCAATACTGCCGTGGCCATTAAAGTGCCGGGTGGGAAAAAACGCATCGCGATGGGTATACCCGGGCTGGATGAGATGCTCGGCGGTGGCTTGCCGACGGGCTACGCCTTACTCGTGGTAGGACCCTCTGGATCCGGAAAAACCATATTGTCCACGGAGTTCCTGGCCGAAGGGGTGCGTCGGGGGGAACCTGGCGTCATCGCCGCCTTTGAAAAGCACCCCAGCCAACTCCTCAACAAAGCCCTATATACGCTGGTTACGGCGGGTCAGGTGGGAATGATCGATGCATACTCCTTAAGCTTGTCGATCGATGAAACTTTGTATGAGCTGATCAAAGCGATTGAACGCTTGCAAGCCAAGCGGGTGGTTATTGATTCCTTGTCCGGTTTTGAACTTGTGCTGGCACCGCAATTTCATGAAGACTTTCGTGGCACGCTCTTTAGGATGGTTGCCGTGCTTACGGGCATGGGGGTCACGGTGTTGATGACCTCCGAACTGGAGGATCGCTATACCGATTTGCGCTTTAGTCCGTTTGGCAGCGCTTTTCTCGCCGATGCCATTATTGTGCAGCGCTACGTCGAAATGGAAGGAAGCCTTAAACGGGTACTTTCCGTCGCCAAGGTACGGGGCAGCGAGCACAGCAAGGAAATCAGATTATTTGAAATCACCGACGCCGGTATCATCATTGGTCAGCCGTTGAAGTGCTATTCTGGAATTTTGTCAGGACGGCCGAGCGTTGACGCCAAACCGGGTACACCGATGGGAGCGAGCAACGATGACCCGTTATAACTCGAGAAATGTTGCGGATGGGGTTGATCCCGAGCAAGCGAACGCATCGCGTCCGGACGGCACGGCGATGTATGAAGAAACGCTTATTCAGGACCGGGAAAACGTGGTCACGGCGCGGGAAGCGATGGTTTACCACCGTGAAGGCGTTACTCAGCGGCGCGAGGGTGTAGTGAGCAAACGCGAGGAGGTGACCCTTGCCCGCGAGCGCTCGGTTAGCACGCGTGAACAGGACTGTCGCTCCAAAGAGCTTCTCAAAACCGCAACGGACGAGCACCTGGCCCTTGTGCAGAAAGCCAACGCGCATCTGGTCATCGCCACCCTGGAAGCCCACGAACTGACCGAACAAGTCCAAGCCGCACGCGAGCAGATGAAATATGCTGCCTATCACGATGGACTCACCGGGCTACCCAACCGCATGCTGCTGGAAGATCGGCTCGGTCAGGCGATTGAGGCAGCCCGGCGGCAAGAGCGACCGCTCGCCGTGATGTTTTTGGATCTGGATCGCTTTAAATACATCAACGACTCCCTGGGGCATGGTGTGGGCGATCAGTTGCTACAGTCGGTGGCACTACGGTTGCAGAATTCTCTACGGCACTCAGATACCATTAGCCGCCAGGGTGGTGATGAATTCGTGGTGCTGCTTCCCAATGTTGAGCATGCAAAGGACGCCGCGATTTCCGCAGAAAAGATATTGGCAGCACAGATGCTGCCGCATCATATCGGGCCACACAAACTCCACATCGGCGTGAGCATCGGTATCGGCGTTTATCCCGACGACGGTCAGGATGTAGAAACGCTGATCAAATGCGCCGATATCGCGATGTACCATGCCAAGGAAAGGGGTCGTAACAAGTGTGAATTCTACAAACATGAGATGAACATGCGGGTCGTCAAGCGACAATCCATTGAAGCCGAGCTGCATCTGGCATTGGAGCGGCAGGAATTTGTCCTCTACTACCAGCCCGTCATTCACCTTCTCAGCGGCAAGATCGTCGGTGTCGAGGCCCTTATTCGCTGGCAACACCCCGAACGCGGACTCCTGCCACCAGAGCAGTTCGTATCCGTCGCCGAAGACTGCGGCTTGATTCTGCCGCTGGGCCGCTGGGTACTGCACGAGGCCTGCAGACAAGCCCAAGCCTGGAATCAAGCGGGCTTGTCACCGGTTAGCATCGCCATCAATACCTCCGCACACGAGTTCCGTGCCAAGGATTTTATTGAAAACATCCGTACGACGCTCGCGGAAACAGGCTTGCCACCGCACTTGCTGGAACTCGAGATGACCGAAACCGTCCTCATGCGTGACACGGAGGATACAAATTCTGTGTTACGTTTACTGGTAGAGATGGGTGTCAAGCTTGCTATCGATGACTTTGGCACTGGCTTTTCCAGCCTCAGTTATCTGAAGCAGTATCCCACCGATGCGCTAAAAATTGATCGGTCGTTTGTGAGCCAGATGATCAACAATAAGGACAGTGCCGCCATTGTCAGTGCCGTGATCAGTCTGGGTATAAACCTCAGGAAACGCACCATTGCGGAGGGTGTCGAGACAGCAGAGCAGCATGCTTTGCTGCTGGCGCTCCATTGCGATGAAGGGCAAGGTTACTATTTCTCGCAGCCGGTGGCGGCCGGTGAGTTTGCCGCGTTATTGTCTTCCGGAATTACATCCATGAGCCAAGCGTCTGCAGCGGCGTGCTGAAGCATGTCCATATACCCAGGTAATGATTTTACATGAATTGCTAGTGGTGATTCACCAAGCCATAGGTGCGTCTCTGCACAGGCTGAGGGGCATCAGGTTGCTAGCCCACAAAATAAGGTTACCCTTTAATTGATCTTTGTTCATGATTGTCTCCATGTGTTACTGTTCATCGAGGTGACGTACCATCGAATGTTTATATTTCTGAAGGTGATACGAACAGAGAGCGGCCAATGCTGTGTGGACGATGGTCTTGGATTGGATGTGATACAGATACGTTAAGGTGTGATTTATGGCAAAAAGAATATTTCCAAAACATGTGGGGTTTATACCAGACGGAAACCGCCGCTGGGCGATAAGTCATGGGCTACAGAAAGAATTCGGATATGCGCGCGGCGTAAATCCTGGATTATTGCTCTTCGATAAATGTAAGGAGTATGGAATCAACGAAGTGTCTATCTATGGGTTTACCAAGGACAACACTAAGCGGGCTGCGGTTCAGACGCTAGCTTTTAGGCGGGCTTGCGTTGAATTTGCCTTTGAAATTGCACAGCGCGGCGCAGCACTGCTTGTTGTTGGCGATGAAACTTCGTTGCAATTTCCGGTTGAACTAAAGAAATTCCAACAACGCCAGGGTTCGGGGATGAAAGTGAATCTCCTGGTCAATTATGGTTGGGAATGGGATCTGGCAGGCCTTAGCTGCGGTGCGCTGCGCTCAAGTGATATTTCACGTATGGATTTAATAGTGCGTTGGGGAGGTAGAAGAAGGCTAAGTGGTTTTCTCCCCGTTCAGTCTGTTTATGCAGATTTCTATATTAGAGATGAATACTGGCCTGATTTTGAAATAGAGCATTTTGATCATGCGCTTGATTGGTACAAAAAACAGGATAGGACGCTTGGCGGTTAAGCAGTTCTGTGGCTATTGATGCAGTTTGGCGTTTCCCTGCCTGGCCACATGGCAGCGGCTGGGAGCATGGTCCAGATAGTCCCAGTGCGTAGCCCTTGGCGTCTTGATAGTACTTCTGATCTTTATATTCGCCCGTCTTTCCCTGATATTCAGGGCAGGGCATCGAGCATCGGCCGGCCTGATAAGATGCCGGAATACCCCGATAACGGCGCACCGAGAACAATGCCCTCATCGGTAATGTCAAAGAACCTAATCTCTTTGCTGTGCGCGCTGCCGCGCACTTTTGCGACCGACAACACCCGCTTAAAACTGCCCGCAATTTCAATATAACGTTGCACGATAATGGCATCTGCAAGAAAGGCGCTGCCAAACGAACTAAAGCGCAAGTCGGTATAGCGATCCTCCAGTTCGGAGGTCATCAGCACGGTGACCCCCATGCCGGTAAGCACGGCGATCATCCGATATAAGGATTGCCGGAAATTCTCGTGAAACTCGGGTGCCAGAACCAATTCAAAACCAGACAAAGAGTCTATAACGACTCTTTTCGCCTGTAGGCGCTCAATGGCGGTAAGCAGGTTATGTAATGTTTCGTCCATCGACAAGCTGAGAGAACGGGCGTCAATGACCCCAACACCCCCGGCTTTGATGAGCATGTACAGCTTTTTGCTCAACAACTGGCTGGGACTTTTTTCAAATGCCGCAATCACGCCAGGCTCGCCTCTGCGTACGCCTTCGGCGAGAAACTCCGTAGCCATTATGGTTTTGCCGGACCCTGTTGGCCCTACCACGAGTAGCGTATGACTCGCTGGCAATCCCCCGCCGAGCATGGCATCCAGTCCGGGTATGCCCATCGTGATACGTTTTATTCCGCTGGATGCTTCTGCCTCTGTTGCAGTAGTATCACTATCGTTTGCTATTGCGCGCGGGAAAATATGCAGCCCATCATTTTGAATGCGGTAAGTATGAAATCCGCTTTGCTGTGCTTGTCCGCGCATTTTTATGACCTGAATCTTGCGCACCATGGTATCGCGATATACATTTTGGGTAAGCCAGATAATCCCATCGGCCACGGTGAATATCGGGCTAGAGTCTGCTGCGGGCACGGTATACTCCCCGATGAGAAAGGTGGTGGCCTGCCAACTCGTCATTTCCATGCCGAGCTGTTGCAAGAAGCGCTGCATATCTGACAGTCCATGTGGACCCAGTTTGCCTAATTGCGCTACCGATCGGAAAGAATCCACGAACACCAGGCTGGGGGTAAAGGCTTTTACTTCTTTAATAATGCGGGTTAATACCTTGTCAAAGTTTCCTTGCAACAGGTCTTGAGATAAATTGACATAACGGATGGATGCGTTCACTTTGCTGATGTCAAAAAAGGTGAACTGTTGTTGATAGCGCAGCATCTTTAGTGCCGGTTCACCCAGCACGGTAAAGAATAGTGCCCGGCTGGTCGAGTTGGCTAGGCTAAACATGATTTGATGTGCCAACGTTGTTTTCCCGCCGCCAGGCACTCCGGCAATCAGGTTAAAAGAAAATTCCGGTAGCCCGCCACCCAACAAATCATCCAGCCCGGGCACGCCAGTTGGCAACTGGCGTATATTTACTTTATCGATCACATTTAACCCCTAACCTGATTGATCACGGTACCTTCCCATGCTACCTCTAAAATACGAGATGTTAGCTGGTCACCGATCAACGAAGACAAGATATCCGAAAAGGTAGTCAGTAACAAACAATTGATGCTTCTGATTTGTGTTGGTGTCTGCGTTCCATCTGAGTGTTTTAATAATGTAATTATATCGTAGTTCTGCATTTCTTTGGCGTCACTTTCCTGCCATGGAGACGTGGCCTCCGCGAGGATTACACTTCTTTGATAGAGCGCATTAAATCCATCCAGTCCGATGATTGTGACAATTTCTACGGACATTTTTACCCATAATTGCATAGCGACCTCAACGACTTGCTCGTCTGGATATTGCTCCATGTATTTGTTTATTTCTCGATGGTTTATCAAGCTGCTTCATCTCCGTGACGATTTGCCTTCAGATCGCACCTCAAAAGACCAGCATCTGAAGGACAGAGCAGATACTGTTGAGACAGATATTATGTACGGAATCCGGCGATATCCTGCTACGGAAGGCATATATCAGAAAGCAGGCGGTCGGTCTCTTTTTTCACCACAGCGTAACACTCGCAGGCTCGCTCCTCGAGTCCCAGGCGATCGATTACGGTTATGCGGCCCCGCCGGTAGTCGATTAAGCCCGTTTCTTGCAGCTTGCCAGCAACTACGGAGACGCTCTCACGGCGCACTCCGAGCATATTTGCGATCAGTTGCTGAGTCATTACCAAGCGATTAAATGGCAGACGGTCAAGGCTCAGCAGCAGCCAGCGGCAAAATTGCTGATCCAGGGCATGATGCCGGTTACACACGGCGGTTTGCGCCATCTGCGTGAACAAAGCCTGAGTGTACCGCAGCAGCAGTCGTTGTATTGGACCACCCTGTACAAACTCATCCCTGAGTACTTGTCCGCGTAACCGATAGCCGTAACCAGCACTGTGCACGACGGCTTGGTTAATCGTGGACTCGCCTCCAAGGAAGAGCGGATGCCAGTGACCCCTTCGTTGCCAATCACGGCCACTTCCGCCGATCCGCCATCCTCGGTGAGGTAAAGCAGGGAGACGATGGAGGTGGTCGGGAAGTATGCGTGGGTCGGCGTGCGTCCCGGCTCGTGAAGGACCATGCCGAGTGGCATCGGGATTCTTTCCAGTTGGGGAAAGAGCGCTGCCGCGCGCTCATCTGCCGGTAGTGCGGCAAGCAGGTAATTCTGGCGAGGGTCGTGCGCGTATGACATCCAGCCCTCCTGTGCCCAAATTTACCTCGGAGATTTTGGCGTATTTTTATGGAGATATCAAGCGGCAGCTTCTACGTTACGGTAACCCATTGATGAAATTATGGTTCGCGTTAAAACCGGCAGCCAATTTGCACTGTCTGTTAGCCTACAAAGCCAAGTTGGCGATCACCGCCCACGGCGCTGCTTTGAATGCGCATCATAGCCAGATTTATCATTCTATAAGCCAATCATTGTAGGTGCCCGCGTGAATGATTCGGCGGTTTTTAATGGATTGTATTTATTGATGGTACTCAACCGCACGCACAAATAGTTATTTGATGTTCTACGCAGAACATATTACACCAATTATATTTTCAATTTATATCATAATGTTGGTTGCTTGTGTGATGTAAAATACTGATATAGATGCTCCATATATCCATAGCATCAGATGTTAAAATTTGCCAAAAACAAAGCGAAAATATTATTGACTACGCTATGTGTGGTGCATAACATAGCGTTTCAACGGCACAGTCATGTGCTTTTATATATTGAATTTCAACATGCCAATGTCCATTAAAGTCAGCGTAGTGCTGTATTTTATGGTAATCACAAGCAAGGGCCGTCTAATATGCCATCAAGCAACAAATACCTGTCCGACTGCACACCCGATCGGCCCGTAACCTTTAATCTGGCACCCGCCATACGGTTAATCGTATGTAGTCAGCTGATGTTCCCATTGTTGTGTTTCCCATGGGCTGCCACGGCCACGCCTCAGTTCATCGGTGGTGGTGGTACGGTCACGGCTGGCGCAGGCAACACCAGTAATGCCGGGATCGTGGTTAACGCCTCCACCCTGGATATCGCCGCTGGCTCTGCTCTGGGTAGCGGGTTGCTCGACCTCCAAAATGGGGCGCTACGTACTTCCGGCAGCATGACGATAGATAACAACATTGCGCTGGTTCAGGGTACTCCACCCGCCACCTTGACTTCTCTTTGCGGGGGCGCCTACTGCTTTGGGGTCGGCGACAGCATGACGTTGAATACGGTCGGTAACACCTACGTGAGTACGCCTTCCCTCCTGCAACAAATGCAATTCCCCAGCAACAACAAGGCGCTCGGTATATGGCTTACCAAAGGCTGGCAGACCAACTGGATGGCAGGCATGCAAACGTCGATGCAACAGGGTTATGCTCCCGTTCTGTTTGATTATTACCTGGGTGACCTGGGCTCCATGGGTTCTGGTGCCTGGGGTTATGTGCAGCAAAATGCACAAGCGTGGCTGGCAAACACCCAACTGCTCGCTAATTATCTGTCCACGCTGAGCGGTACCGTGTCCGTAGTGATTCAACCTGAGTTCAATGTCCCGGGGGTAGGTAATCAGGCACAATTCGGGGCATGGCTCGCCCAGGCTGCACAGATTCTTCAACATGCCCAGCATCCTGGCCTGACTATTCTCACCAGTGCTGGCGTCGGAGACTTCGGTGTCTATAGTGGTAGTACCGAAAACGCGTCCCAATGGTCCAGCTTTTACCCGTCCCTGAGCGTCGCCGCGCCGTACCTGAACTTCATTACTTTTCAGGAAATGCGCGGCGCAACTACCGGTGGAACGGTGGCCAGCCCCCAGCAGGAGGGTATGAGCACCATAGCTGGTAGGGTTATCGCCTTTTCCCGCTATCTGCAAGCGACCTATGGCAAACCGTTACTTCTCGGGTACATGATGATGAATCCGTACACGCCAGCAGGGACTACCGCAAACTGGTCGGCGATTGCCGCCAAAGCCTATGCCGAAATCTTGCAGGTTTCCCCTGAGTTACAGCAGCAGGGCGTCTTTGGCAGCCTCGCTATGGCACTCTTCAACGACATGAATCACTCAACGATCAATGGCGTCGATTACTTTGGCACTTCTTCAGACTACTTCGGATTGGTGAACAGCAACGGTGCTCCGAACACTGCCGGGATTGGCAATGGACCCTATGTGCTCAACGCGGACGGGCAGGCATGGGTCAACGGTACGGCGAACGCTGGCACCGTACAAGAGGTCCGCAATGGCGGAACCATTGATACGGCAGGAAATGCCGATACATTCAAGGGCACGTTTTCAGGTAATGGGGGGTTATTCGTGGTAGGGGGG